>DASQFQ010000001.1:0-6732 GCA_035633075.1 Solirubrobacteraceae bacterium
TGCTGCTCAACCTGCTGCTCGGCTTCGGGCCGGTGATCCTGCTCGTCGGCCTGTTCGTGTTCCTCGCCCGGCGCGCCGGCGGCGCGGGCGCGATGGGGGCGCTGGGCAACTTCAGCCGCGCGCGCGCCCGCCGCAGCGAAGGCGAGCAGCGCGTGACCTTCGACGACGTGGCCGGGATCGACGAGGCCAAGGCCGAGCTGACCGAGATCGTCGACTTCCTCAAGAACCCAGAGCGCTACAGCCGGCTGGGCGGACGCATCCCACGCGGCGTGCTGCTCTCCGGGCTGCCCGGCACCGGCAAGACGCTGCTCGCCAAGGCGGTTGCCGGTCAGGCGGGCGCGCCGTTCTTTTCCATCTCGGCCTCGGAGTTCGTAGAGGCGATCGTGGGCATCGGCGCATCGCGCGTGCGCGACCTCTTCCGCCAGGCCAAGGAGGCGGCCCCGGCGATCATCTTCATCGACGAGCTCGACGCCATCGGCCGCTCGCGCTCCAGCGGCGTGGGCTTCGGCGGAGGCAACGACGAGCGCGAGCAGACGCTCAACCAGATCCTTACCGAGATGGACGGCTTCGACTCCGACACCGCGGTGATCGTCCTCGGCGCGACCAACCGGCCCGAGATCCTCGACCCGGCGCTGCTGCGCCCCGGGCGATTCGACCGCCGCGTTGTCGTCCCCCCGCCCGACAAGGAGGGCCGCCGCAAGATCCTCGAGGTGCACACGCGCTCGCTGCCCCTGGCGCCCGACGTCAACCTCGACCGGCTGGCCGCCACCACCCCCGGCATGGTGGGCGCCGACCTCGCCAACCTCGCCAACGAGGCCGCCCTTACGGCCGCGCGGCGCCAGCACGAGCAGGTGGAGATGGCCGACTTCACCGACGCGCTGGAGAAGATCGTGCTCGGCGCCCCGCGCGGCACCGTGCTCTCCGCGGCGGATCGCCGCCGCGTCGCCTACCACGAGGCGGGGCACGCGCTGGTCGGGATGCTCACCGAGGGCGCCGACCCCGTCCGCAAGGTCTCGATCATCCCACGCGGCATGGCGCTCGGCGTCACGCTGTCCGCCCCCGAGCTCGACAAGGCCAACTACGAGCAGTCCTACCTGATGTCGAAGATCCACGTCGCCCTCGGTGGGCGTGTCGCCGAGGAGATCGTGTTCGGCTCGATCACCACGGGCGCGGAGTCCGACATCGAGCAGCTCACGGGGATCGCGCGCGCCATGGTCGGCCGCTGGGGGATGAGCCCTGCCATCGGCCCGATCGCAGTGCTCCCGTCCGAGGCCCGCGGTCCAATGCTGCCCGGCGCGGCCGAGACCTCGCCGGAGACCCAGCGGCTGATCGACCAGGAGGTGCAGCGGATCGTCGCGGACGCCCACCGGGCGGTGACGGAGCTGCTCACCGAGCAGCGCGCCAAGCTCGACTCGCTCACCGAGGCGCTGCTGGCGACCGAGACGCTCGACGAGGACGCCGCCTACGCGGCCGCCGGGGTGCCGCGGGTGCCAGACTCGAGCTCGGCGCCGCCGGCGCTGGTGGCGATGGACGACCGCGAGTCGCGCTGAGCTACCCGACGGCGCGGCCCCGCTGCACGCCCGTGGCCTCTCGCTCGAGGCGCTCCCGCGGCTCGGCCCTCAGCGTCCCGTCCTCCCACAGGTAGTCGCGCCACGAGCGGGTGGGCGCGTAGCCGATCACGCGCTCGGCCTTTGCGCAGCTGATCCCCGAGGCATCTTCGCGCGGCAGCGGCTCGCGGAGCGCGACGGCATCGCCGTGGTGATGGCGGATCAGCTCGGCGAGCGCGCGGTTGGCGTGGTTGTCGGGCGAGGCGATGTAGAGGACCTCGTGGCGGTCGAGCTCTGACTCCGCGGCCAGGCGCAGGGCGTCGGCGAGGTCGTAGACGTCGATGTAGCTCCAGAAGCTCGCGCTCGGCGTGTCCTCGGGGTCGCGCAGGGCGCGGGCGAGGTTGGTGGCGTAGTTGCCCTCCCACTGCACCCAGCTCGGCCGGATCGTGAGGCAGCGGATGTCCGAGCGCCGCATGGCCGCGTCCATCAGCTGCTCGGAGAAGTGCTTGGCGGTCGCGTAGGGGTCCTGCGGGCGGACTGGGTGCTCCTCGTCGACCGGCGCGTAGTCGGGTAGGAACTCGCGCTCGGGAAAGAAGAACCCCGGCACCGTCTCACTGGAGACGTTGACGTAGCGCCCCACCCCGAGGCGGATCGCCGCCTCCAGGGTGTTGAAGGCACTCATCAGGTTGTTCCGGAAGACGATGTGCGGCGCGTTGCGCGTCGGCTCGGGAATCGCCGCGGCGTGGATCACCGCGTCGTGGCCCCGCAGCGCAGCGAACGCTTGCCCGGCGTCGGTCAGGTCGGCCTGGATGTAGCAGGGCGCGCCGGGCTCGGACGCTTCGAAGACCGGTGCCCCGAGGTCACACGCCGTGACCTCATGGCCCGCTCGGTGCAGGGCATCGACGGTCGCCGAGCCGACCTTGCCGCGCGAGCCGCTGACGAGGATGCGCATGGCCGCGCACCCTACGCTGGATGCTCATGACGGACCCGCAACGCCTTCCCCGACGGACACGGTCGGCCTGCTGGGGCAGCTCCGGGTGCCCTGAGCGCAGAACCTGCGCTTAACGGGGTAGGAAGGGATGCGTGTCACGCCCTCCCGACCCCGACGACCCGACGCGCCCGCTCGCACCGGCCGCCTATGAGCGCGAGGTGCCCGACACGCCGCGCGACGAGCTGCTGTGGCGCGAGGAGCTGCTCGACCGGCTGCGCTCGCTGCGCACCGCGGTCGTGCTGCTCGGCGTCGTCGCCGTCGCTGCGCTCGGCGTCGCGCTATGGGCGTTGCTGAGCCAGGACCAGGGGGACAGCCGCCGCGGGGCGAGCGTCGCGCGGGTGCGCGACCTCGAGGATCGCGTCGACCGGCTGCAGCGCGGGGTCGACCGCGCGCCCTCCGAGGAGGATCTCTCCAAGCTCTCCGACGATCTCGACGCGCTCGACAAGCGGTTCGCCAAGCTGGAGGCCGAACAGTCCGGCGGGGGGAGCGACCAGGCCCTCCAGGACGAGGTCCAGCAGTTGAGCGACACCGTGCGCGACCTCGACCAGCGCGTCCAGGATCTCGAGCAGCAGAGCACGGCGCCCTGACGGGCGAGAGGCGCTCCTGAGCGTCACGCCAGCAGCCATCGCTGGCTCCTTTCTTGCCCCCTCCCTCACAACGCACACCCCTACGTCTAATCCGTGGCGAGGAGGATGGGGTGCTGACCGGAGTTGCCGAGCCGCAGGAGTCGTCGATACAAGACTGGTGGTGGGGCGGGCCGTTCCGTCTGGAGCGCAAAGATAGGCGGGCAAGGATGAGCGACGAGCCGAACAACGAACCGACCAACAACGTTGAAGCCAGCGTAGGCGGTGTGACTCAGACGGTCACAGCCACGCTCCCCATCCATCTGCTGTTCAAGCACCCCCGCTACTACGAGCTGGTGGTGAGTGCGAGCCATCTCCGTGAAGATCACCCCGAGGCCGCGGTGGTCATGGCACAGAGCGCCGTCGAGGTTTTCGTCGCGCGCGCGTTCGATGCCTTGCTGATCCACCACGGCGTAGACGACACGATCCGCCAGCCGCTGGCCAGATGCATCCCCGACCACACCTTCCAGGACCGGGAGACATGCCGCCTCTGGCATGCCTTGACGGGGGAAAGGATCAAGACGGCTCCGACGTGGAAGCGATTCGACGAAGAAGTAGAGCGACGAAACCGTGTCATCCACGCCGGTGAGGCGGTGACACCCGTGGACGCCACGGCGGCCATTGAGGCGTGCGTAGGCTTGATCAAGCACATGCAGGACGTGCTGCGCCGCCTGCTACGCCCCAACGATTAGAGCCCGTGCACGTAGGCGGTGATGCCGGGCGAGTTGCTTGGAATTTAGTAGCCCGGACCCATCACCCGGCCCTGATCGCAAGTGGTGATTGCAGAAAGGCCGTCCTCCGGGGCGGCCTTTCACTCTGATGTCCACACACCCGATGGTAATCCAGACTCCGTTGGTTGATGTCAACGGCTTTCCGCAATTACCCCCAAAGTAGTGGTGTCACACACCCAGCATTTCAATGAAGCATTCGCCCGACTTCGGTCCCGGTGAAGAGCTCAACACCCGCCGACGGCAGCGCGCCGGCCTGCCGATCAGTGAAGAGCACGAGCAGCACCTCGCCGACCTCTCGCCGCGCCAACTCACCATGCTCGATGAGATGGCCGATCAGCACGACGAGCGGGACACGCGCAAGCGGGACGAGATCACCGCGTCCCCGAGGCATACGCCTGGCACAAGGGTCCCGGCCGGTGACCTCCCGTTCGACTGGTCCGACAGGGAGCTGTCGCGGCTTCGGCGGCGCGACTGGACCCAGCTCCGCTACGTCCGGTTCCGCCGCAAAACAAGTGGGGGCCGCGGTGCGTTAACACCCAGCCCCCCGGATCAAGGAGGTATTAGCTCCATGACCACTTCGAACGCTAGTCGTTCGAGCGGTACCGCGCCCATCATCGAGATCACGTGGGAGCAGCGCGACGTGCTCCGCAAGGAACTCTCCAGCGACGTCCATGCCGTGCTCGACGACCTCGCGACCTCCGCCGAACGGGGGCGAGGCGGCGGCGAGGACGAGTGGAACATGCGGCTCAGGGCGGACGTGGGTATGTGGCTGCTCGACGACCTCGGCTGGGATCTCGTCGACTCACGCGAGACCTACTACCTCACCGTGCCTCGGGACCGCTTCGCGTCCTGGCTGCGGTGGATTCGCGCCGGCGTCGAGTGGTGCCTGAGCGACACCGCGAAGGACCTGAGCAACCCCGAGCAGGCATGGGGTTGGTACGTCAGGGAGGGGCATATGACGGTCGCCGAGTTCGACGTCGAGATCGTGGAGTCGCGCGAGATGTGCGACCGCGACCTCGACGTCCTCCGCGTTTGCGACGAGCTTCTCGCCGAGCTGGAGACGAGTGTCTGAAATGGCCGACGACGACCCCAAGGGGAGCTTAGGGACCGACCTCGTCCCGAGCTGTGACCGCTGCGGCAAGCCGTTCTCTGGCGCGGGTGGCTTGACGGGCCTCCAGTCGATGGAGGCAGTCTGCATGGACTGCCTGACCGATGACGAGCGCGCCAGCCGGTCCTCAACGGGTGACGTTGACGACGACCAGGAGGAATCATGACCCGCGTCACCGGCCATATCCGCCTCGCCAGCGGCAGGCGCGGCGGCACCTCGTAGGCGAAGTACCGCCTCTCCAACGGCCAGTACGTACAGCGGAAGCTCGGCCCGGCGCACACCGGGACGGGGCGCCCGCCCGCCGGCTAGGGAGAGGCGCCGACCGGAATCGAACCGGTGTAAACGGCTTTGCAGGCCGCTGCGTAGCCACTCCGCCACGGCGCCGGGGGGCTACATCCTAGGCCCAAGGGTCGGTGCGCCGCCGGTCCTCGGGCCGGGCGCCGATCCGGGCCCGCTCCTCGGCGGTGAGGTCGAAGTCGAATACCTCGAAGTTCTCGGCGCGATGCTCGTGGCTGGAGGCCTTGGGGATGGCGGACACGTTGGGCTGGTCGAGCAGCCAGCGCAGGGCGACCTGGCCGGTGCTGTTGCCGTGCGCCTCGGCGATCTCGCGCAGCGTCCCGTCCCGTGCCACCTTTCCCTGCGCGAGCGGTGAGTACGCGGTGACCATGAAGTCGCGCTCGAGGGCGAGCTCGACCAGCTTGGGCCGGCCCAGATGTGGGTGCAACTCGACCTGGTCGGTGAAGACCGGCGCGAGGTCGAGCGCCTGGCGGAGCAGGCCATCGAAGAAGTTGCTCACGCCGAGGTGGCGGATCTTGCCCTCGTCGCGCAGAGCGACCATCGCCCCGAGCGCGTCCTCGAGGACAAGGTCGTCGCTGGGCCAGTGCAGCAGCAGCAGGTCGATGTACTCGGTGGCCAACGAGCGCAGGGAGTCCTCGGTCGCCGCGCGTAGCCGTGCGCGCTCGAAGTCGCCCGGCCAGATCTTCGTGGTCAGGAAGATGTCGGCGCGGTCCACGCCGCTCGCCGCCAGCCCGCGTCCGACCTCGGTCTCATTGCGGTAGATGCGCGCGGTGTCGATGTGGCGGTAGCCGATCTCCAGCGCGTCCCGGACCGCCTCCACACAGTCACGGCCCCTGAGCTGCCAGGTGCCGAACCCGAGCCTCGGGACGGTCGTGCCCTGGATCTCCACCGAGCGCATCGATGCGTCGATCGTGGTCATCGCACGGTCGTACCCGCGCCAGTTCGCTTGCTAGCCTTCCGGCGTCCCAGGGCGATTAGCTCAGCTGGGAGAGCGCCGCCTCGACAAGGCGGAGGTCACTGGTTCGAGCCCAGTATCGCCCACCTTGAAAGCCCTGCTACGGCAGGGTTTTCGCGTTCACAGGGTTCCAATAGGGTCCCGTTTCTCGGCTAGACGGCCGCGTTAGTCGCCAGGTGGGTCGGAGTCACCGCGCGCTGTCCACCAGGGGTCGATGGCGGCGAGGTTGTCGAGCACCTCGCCCGCGCCGGGATAACCGGCCGCTACCCGCTCGTGAAGCTCACGGCGGAGGTCCTCGTTCCCGCGCCGCGAGCTGGTCGCTTGTGCGCCATTGCACAAAACGCCCCGCGCGAGGGTCGGTACACGTCGCCTTTACCGTGACGCCGCTGTGAGAGGCCGTGGTAGCCACCGTGTCCTAATTCGGGCGCCTACCCCCACCCAGACGCCCCCTCGGGCTCCCGGGCCCTTAGAACGCCGCGG
>DASQFQ010000002.1:0-4627 GCA_035633075.1 Solirubrobacteraceae bacterium
CGCATCCTGCTCGACAACATGGCGCCTCCCGAGCTGCGGGAGGCCGTCGAGATCGCCGGCGGACGGGCCGAGCTCGAGGCCTCGGGCGGGATCACGCTCGACACCGTGCGGGCGGCGGCCGAGACGGGCGTCGACTACATCAGCGTCGGCGCGCTGACGCATTCGGCGCCGGCGCTCGACGTCAGCCTGCTGCTCGACCCCCTGTAGGCGGCCGCAGCACCGCGAACGGGTCGGTCACGGCGAGCTCGCGGGAGCGGAAGCGGTACACCGCCGCCGGCCGCCCGCCGCCGGGGCCCGGCGAGCGCCGCTCCCCGGTTGCCTCGAGCAGCCCACGGCGCTCCAGCACGCGGCGCAGGTTGGTGGGGTCGACGGGATAGCCGAGCGCCGCCGTGTAGATCGCGGACAGCTCCGAGACCGTGAAGCTCTCAGGCGCGAGCGCGAAGCCGATGTTCGTGTAGGAGAGCTTCGCCCGCAGGCGCTCGCGCCCGGCGAGCACGATCGGCCCGTGGTCGAAGGCCATCCGCGCCGGCAGGTCGTCGACTGGGTGCCAGGCAGTGTCCGGGGGCAGCTCCGGGTCGAGCCCGCGCGGGACGAGGCCGAGGTAGGCGGTGGCGAGCTGCCACTCGCCCGGGTGGCGATCCGGCTCGCCGACGGTCTCGAGCTGCTCGAGCCAGGACAGCTCGGCCACGTCGACCTTGCGCGCGAGCTGGGTGCGGATCGAGCGCTCGAGCGCGTGACCGGGCTCCAGGTAGCCGCCAGGCAGCGACCACGCTCCCGAGAACGGCCCCCTGGCGCGCTGCCAGAGCAGGACGGAGAGCGAATCCCCGCGCACCTGAAGCACCACTGCAAGGGTGACGTGTGTGGGGGTTGGGCGCCCCGTGCTATCCTGCTGATCCACGGTTTTCGATCATAAGGCAAAAACCGCCGGACGTGTCGCCACCATGAAGCCGATCGAGCTGCCCACCCTCGCGCCCGCGGTCCCCGGCGCCCTCAGCCCGGAGGAGACCAGCCGGCTCGCGGACGAGGTCCGCGCGCTCGCCGAGGAGCGCAACGCGGTGATCCTGGCGCACAACTACCAGGTGCCCGAGGTGCAGGACGTGGCCCACTTCGTGGGCGACTCGCTGGGCCTGTCGCGCCGGGCGGCCGACACGGACGCCGATGTGATCGCGTTCTGTGGCGTCCACTTCATGGCCGAGACCGCCTCGATCCTCTCCCCGGGCAAGACCGTGCTCCTGCCCGACCTCGACGCCGGCTGCTCGCTGGCGGACTCGATCAGCGCGGACCAGCTGCGCGCGTGGAAGGCGCAGCACCCCGGAGCGGTGGTCGTGATGTACGTGAACACCACGGCGGAGGTGAAGGCGGAGACCGACTACTGCTGCACGTCCTCGAATGCGGTCCAGGTGGTGGAGCACATCTACCGCGAGCACGGGGAGCACACGGAGATCCTGTTCGGGCCGGACATGTGGCTCGGCGCCTACGTCGAGCGCGTGACCGGCCGGCGCATGCAGGTCTGGGACGGCGAGTGCCACGTGCACGCCGGCATCCGGCCTGCGGACATCACCGCGGTGCGGACCGCCCATCCCGATGCGGAGTTCATGATCCACCCTGAGTGCGGCTGCACCACCCAGGTCATGGAGTACGTGGCCGCGGGCGACGTGGACCCGGAGCGCACGCACATGCTCTCCACGAGCGGGATGCTCGACTTCGCGCGCGCATCGGACGCCGAGACCTTCATCGTCGCCACGGAGACGGGCATGCTGCACCCGCTTGCCAAGGAGAACCCCGGGAAGGACTTCATCCCGGCCAACCGCGCCGCCTCGTGCCGCTACATGAAGATGATCACGCTGCCGAAGCTGCGCGACGCCCTTCGCGACCTCAAGCCCGTGGTGAAGGTCGATCCCGAGCTGACGCGCCGCGCCCGCGTGCCGATCGACCGCATGGTCGCCATCGGGTAGATCTAGGGGTCTGACCCCTAGCCCGGGCCGGAGCTGTCCGGCTCCTCGGCCTCGAGGAGGTCCTCGGCGAGCTCGTCCGGCTCGGAGCCGCCGCCACCGTGGCCAGACCGGTCCTCGGAGACGGCCTCCTCGACCTCGTCCTCCGGCTCGTCGTCATCGGACCCGCCGCCGGGACCGCTGTGGTCGTCGTCGGGCTCGAGGTCGTCGCGGTCGTCCTCGCCGCCGCCGGGCCCGCTTCGGTCCTCCTGCAGATCGCGGTCCTCGCGCTCGCCGTGCTCGAGGTCGTCCGCGTCGCGGCGCTCGCGCCGGCCGGAGCGGTCGTTGCCCTGTACGGCCGCCCGCTCCTTGCCATCGCGCCGACCGCTCCGCCCGCGGGTGCCGTCGCCATCGGCGTCGGCGTCGTCGTCGGGCGCGGCCACCGTGGTCGCGGCGTTCCCGGTGTCCGCCGCCGGCGCCTCAGCCGCGTGCGCCGGCTCCGCGCCCACGGGCACTCCGCGCCGCTCGTCGCGGCCGTTCTCCGGCAGCACCGCCGCTCCGCCCACGACCGCGCCCGTCACGAGGGCCGTCGCGCACACCTTTGCCACGAGCGCGCCGCCACCGGCCGCGCCGGTCATCTCCGCCACCCGTGCCGCGACCGGCTCGGCCGAGTCGCCGGAGGCCAGACGCGCGAGCAGCGGCATCGGCGTGACCGCCGCGGCCGCCGCCCGAAGCGAGTTGCGCGCCCGGTAGAGCAGCTGGCGCACCGCCCCGTCGGTCACGCCGAGCGCGGTGGCGATCTCCTCGTAGCTGCGCCCCTCGAGCGCGCGCAGCAGGATGGCGTCGCGCTGGCGCTCGGGCAGCGCCTGAACGGCAACGAGCACCTCACGGAGCCCCTGCGCGCGCTCGAGCGCCTGGTCGGGCCGCTCGACGCCGTCCATGCGCTCGTCGAGCTGGTCGTGGCGCAGGCCGCGGTCGCGCAGGGCGTTGAGCGCCGTGTTGTGGGCGATTCGGTAGAGCCACGGGCGCAGGTTCAGCTCGGCGCCGTCGCGGTGCATGGCCTCGTACGCCTTAACGAACGCCTGCTGTACCACGTCCTCCGCCCGCTCCGGAGGCAGCAGCCGCGAGACGTAGCGCATCAGCGCGCGCCGGTAACGCTCGACAATCGTCTCGAAGGCCGGCTCGGAGCCCGCCCGGACGAGGTCCACCAGGCGCTCGTCGGACTGCGTTGAGAGCACGGGCCTGCGGGCCAGCCGGGCAGGATGGAAAAGCGCTCTCGGAGTCATGGGCTTGTTATCGGCCTAAACTTGTAACACCGCCCAAACCGCAACATCACGGCCGATCAGGTGTCTAGTTAGAGCGCCTTGCGAAATGAAGGATCGCCGCGGGTGGGGGCGAACCCATAACCGGTGTCAACCGGCTGAGGGGGGTTCGCGTGGCGGGTCTGTTGGTGTCGGATGAGCTGTGGGCGGTCGTCGAGCCGCTGATCCCGAAGGTCGAGCGCCGCAAGCGCTACCCGGGTCGCAAGCGGATCCCCGACCGCCAGGTGCTGACGGGGATCCTGTTCGTGCTCAGGACCGGCATCCCGTGGGAGCACCTGCCCCAGGAGATGGGCTGCGGCTCGGGCGTGACGTGCTGGCGGCGGCTCAAGGAGTGGCACGAGCGGGGCGTCTGGCAGCGCCTCCACGAAGTGCTGCTCGCGAGGCTCCACGAGGCCGATCGGATCGACTGGTCAAGAGCCGCGATCGACTCCTCGCAGGTGCGCGCCTTTGGGGGGGCGAGAAAACGGGCCCGAGCCCGGTCGACCGCTCGCGGCCTGGTTCCAAGCACCACCTGATCACCTGCGGGCGCGGCACACCGCTCGCCGTCTCGCTCAGCGCGGCGAACCGCAACGACATCAGCGAGTTGATTCCACTCGTCGATCGGGTGCCGCCCGTGCGCGGCAAACGCGGCCGCCCCAGGCGCCGGCCGAAGAAGCTGCTCGCCGACCGCGCCTACTACTCGAAGCGCCACCACCGCGAGCTCCGCCGCCGCCGGATCAAGCCCAAGGTCGCCAAGCCCAAGAGCTCGCACGGCTCCGGCCTCGGCAAGGAGCGCTGGGTCGTCGAGCGCTCGATCGCCTGGCTGCACCAGCACCGCCGCCTGCGCGTCCGCTACGAGCGCCGCGCTGACATCCACGAGGCCCTCCTCCAACTCGGCGCCAGCCTGATCTGCTTCAAGCAGCTTCAGGCGGTGACGTCATTGTGAAAGGCGCTCTTAGGCGATGTCCGTCGTCCGATAGCGCAGCGCGGTGGCGTTCTGCTGCGTGCGCACGGCCTGCAGGGCCTCCTTGAGGCGGCGGCGCTCGAGGGGCGAGAGCGCCTCGAGGAGCACGCGGTTGCTCGGCGGCTCGCCGGCGCGAAGGCTGCGCAACTGCTCCTGGAGGCGGAGACGCGTGAGAAAGCGGAAGGTCTCGGCGAGGATCTCCGCGCCGCTCCGGCTGAGCGTCCCCGCGTCGGCGGCGGCCGCGAGCCGCTCCAGCGTCGGCCGCGCTCCGGCGCCGGCGGCGAGCGCGTAGACGCGGGCCAGCATCACCGTCGCCGCGATTCCTCCGGCCTTCAAGTCGACCGCGCCTTCGTCGGTGTGGATCCGTCCGAAGGGGCCCAGGGGCGGGCGGAACGTCAGCGCCGCCCGCGCCATCTGGTGCAGGAACAGCG
>DASQFQ010000003.1:0-5435 GCA_035633075.1 Solirubrobacteraceae bacterium
CCCCGGAGAGCGTGATCGACGAGCTGACAGCCGAGCCGCTGCCGAAGCTCACGCAGCGCACGCTGACCGCAGCGGCGCTCCGCCGCGAGCTCAACCAGGTCCGTGAAGGCGGCGTCGCCCGCGAGCGGAACGAGGCGGTGATCGGCGAGTCGAGCGTGGCCGCCGCGATCCACGACAGCGCGGGGCACGCGGTCGGTGCGATCGGCGTGGTCGGCGACACCGAGCGGATCCTTCCGCGCGGGCCGGCTCGCGGGATCACCTCCGCGGTCCTGGAGGCGGCCCGCAGCATCGCGCGGGAGCTCGGCGCCGGGCGCTGGCCCGCCGCGGGCCGGCCGGCCTGACTCGAACACCTCGTCGAACTCGAGTTGAGCGCGTTCAAGGGTTTCCATTCCCGCGCCGTTATAGGGTTCATGGCCATTCGCCGGCGCCTGCGCCCCTGCCCCGACCAGCGCGGCTTCACGCTCGTGGAGCTGCTCATGGTCATGCTCATCATCGCGCTGCTCGCCGGCATAGCCCTGCCCACCTTCCTCAACCAGCGCGAGAAGGCGCATGACGTCGAGGCCAAGAGCGCGGTGCGCAACGCTCGCCAGACCCTCGAGACCTACCACACCGACCGCGCGAGCTACGACACGACGGTCGCCGGGCTCACGGACTTGGAGCCCTCGCTGCGCAACGCGCGCAACCTGACCATCACCGGCACGGACACGACGTTCAGCCTGTCCGTCGACGCGACGCCGGGTGCGAACGGCGGCACGTACACGATCTCGCTCGACGCGGGCGGGAACGTCCTGCGGACATGCAGCAACCACGGCAAGGGCGGCTGCCGCGCGACGGCCGACACTGCCGGCAACTACTGGTAGCTCCCCTGCCGCGGCCGTCCGGGCTGCACTAGCCTCACCCCATGGGCTCGGATTGGGCGGGGAGGCGCCTGCACTTCGTGGGCATCGGGGGTGCCGGCATGAGCGGGCTCGCACTCGTCGCGCATGCCCTCGGCGCCGAGGTGACGGGCTCTGACCGCTCGGCCGGCTCGCCGTACGCGGGGCCGTTGCTCGCGGCCGGCATCGTGCCCGCCGAGGGCCACGACGCGGCCAACGTGCCCCACGGCGCGGAGCTGGTGATCTCGACCGCCATCCCGCCCGGGAACCCTGAGCGCACCGTCGCGCGCGAGCGCGGCCTGCGCGAGCTGCACCGCGCCGACCTGCTGGGAGAGCTCACGCGCCTGCGGCCGACGATCGCCGTCACCGGCACCCATGGCAAGACGACCACGTCGAGCATGGTGGTCCACGCCCTGCGCGGGTGCGGGCTGGACCCGAGCTACGTCGTGGGCGGCGAGGTTCGCTCGACGGGGGCCAACGCGGGCTGGGGGAAGGGGGAGTGGCTCGTGGTCGAGGCCGACGAGTCCGACCGCTCGCTGCTCAAGCTGGCGCCCCGGATCGCGGTGCTGACCAACGCCGAGCTCGACCACCACGCGACCTTCGCCTCGCCGCGCGACGTCGAGGAGACCTTCCGCGCCTTCCTAGCGCTCGCCGAGCGCTGCGTCGTGTGGGACCGCCCGGAGCTGCGGGCGCTGGCCACGAGGGACGTGACCACGTTCGACGCTGCCGATCCCGAGCTGGGGCCCGGCGGGTCGGCCTTCACGCTCGACGGCGTGCGCGTGGAGCTGCCGCTCCCCGGCGCCCACAACTCGCGCAACGCCGCCGCCGCCCTCACCGCCTGCCGGCTGGCGGGAGCCGACCCGGTGCAGGCCGCCGCTGCGCTGCGCGACTTCACGGGCGCGGGTCGGCGCTTCGAGCGGCTGGGCCGCACCGGGGCCGGCGCCCTCGTCGTCGACGACTACGCGCACCATCCGACCGAGGTGCGGGCCACCATCGAGGCCGCGCGCACGCTGCGCCCGCGCCGCGTCGTCGCGGCCTTCCAGCCGCACCTGTTCTCGCGCACGCGTCACCAGGCGCGCGAGTTCGGCGCCGCCCTGGCGCTCGCCGACCTCGCCGTGGTCACGGACATCTACCCGGCGCGCGAGCGCGCCGAGGACCATCCCGGCATCACCGGCCGGCTCGTCGCCGAGGCGGTCGCCGACGCCTCGGGCGGGCGCCGCGTGGCTTGGCTTCCGGGCTTCGGCGCCGCCGAGGCGTTCCTGCGCGGCGAGCTGCGCGAGGACGACCTGCTTCTGACCCTCGGGGCCGGCGACGTCGACGCGCTGGGCAGGAGGCTGCTCGCGGAGCCCGAAGCACCCCGGCAGTGACGCGCATCGCCGCTGCCGCTCTCGCTGTCGCCATCGTGCTCGCCGGGGGCTCGGTGTGGCTGCGCGACGCCTCCGTGGTCGAGGTCCGCGAGGTCTTCATCACCGGCCTGTCCTCGAGCGAGGAGCCGCACATCCGCCAGGCGCTCCGGACCGCCGCCGCCGACATGACGACGCTGCACGTGCGCGAGGATGCCCTGCGCGCCGCGGTGCGGCCCTACCCCTCGGTCGCCGGGATCGAGGTCGACGCCGACTTGCCGCACAAGCTCTCGATCGAGGTGCTCGAGCGCACGCCGGTCGCCGCCTTGGACGCGGGCGGCCGCCGCGTGCCCGCGTCGGGCGACGGACTGCTGCTGCGCGGGATGCGCGCCTCCGAGCTGCCGGTCCTGCGCGTGCGCACCGCCTCGCCCGGCGCCCGGGTGACCGACCAGCGGGTGCTCGGCGCCCTCGGCGTGGCCGGCCTCGCCCCGGGCGCGCTCCGCTCGCGCATCACCCGCCTGCGGTCCGGCCCCCACGGCCTGACCCTCGACCTGCGCGACGGTCCCGACCTGGTGTTCGGCAGCCGCCGCGACGCCGGGCGCAAGTGGGCCGCCGCCGTCCGGGTGCTCGCCGATTCGAGCGCGGCGGGGGCCACCTACCTCGACCTGCGCGTGCCCGAGCGCGTGGCTGCGGGTGGCCTCGGGCCCCTCGAGGAGGAGCACCCTGAGGCTCCCTCGAGCAACCCTCAACCAGAACCTCAGACTAGCCCTAGTCTCTATCCTTAGTCGAGACTTTGGGGTCTGCAACAGGGCTTGCGGGGATGAGGGCGCGTTGACAGAAACGCCGAAATGCCCGTAACGTGCCAAAATCTGCGCCCGAACGAGCGCCGCAAAACGCTCGACTCTAACTAGAGGTCCCGAACAAAACCCATGGAAGCCGGCAGCTATCTCGCAGTCATCAAGGTCGTCGGCGTCGGCGGCGGGGGCACCAACGCGGTGAACCGCATGATCGACGCCGGGCTCTCGGGCGTCGAGTTCATCGCCTGCAACACCGACGCCCAGGCGCTGCAGATGACCGATGCCGACATCAAGCTCAACATCGGCCACAACCTGACCAAGGGGCTCGGAGCCGGGGCCAACCCGCAGGTCGGCCAGGGCGCCGCCGCGGAGTCACGCGACGAGATCAAGGAGGCGCTCAAGGGCGCGGACATGGTGTTCGTCACCGCCGGCGAGGGCGGGGGCACGGGCACGGGCGCGGCTCCGGTCATCGCCGAGATCGCCAAGAACGAGATCGGCGCGCTCACCGTGGGCGTCGTGACGCGGCCGTTCGAGTTCGAGGGCGCCCAGCGCGCGCGCCAGGCCCAGGAGGGCATCGACCGCCTGCGCGAGATGGTCGACACCCTGATCGTGATCCCCAACGAGAAGCTGCTCTCGATCGTCGAGCGGCGGACGAGCATCCTCGACGCCTTCCGAGAGGCCGACAACGTCCTGCGCCAAGGAGTTCAGGGCATAACCGACCTGATCACGATCCCGGGGCTCATCAACCTCGACTTCGCCGACGTGCGCGCGATCATGCAGGACGCGGGCTCCGCCCTGATGGGCATCGGCTCCTCGGCGGGCGAGTCGCGTGCCGCCGAGGCCGCGAAGATCGCCATCTCCTCGCCGCTGCTCGAGGAGTCCGTCGAGGGGGCCACGGGGATCCTGCTCAACATCACCGGCGGGCGCGACCTCGGCCTGTTCGAGGTCAACGAGGCCGCGGAGCTGATCCACTCGGCCGCCGACGCGAACTCGAACATCATCTTCGGCGCGGTCATCGACGAGGAGCTCGGCGACGAGATCCGTGTGACCGTCATCGCGACCGGCTTCGATCGCGGCCGCGGGGGAGGCGGCTCCGGCCGCGGCGATCGCCGCAGCCCGGACCGCGGGCCACGCATCGACGACCGCCAGCGCTCGTCGCTCGAGATCTCCGACGACGACATCGACATCCCGCCGTTCCTGCGCTGAGCTGAGCGCCGGGGCGGGCCGCGCCCATGCCGCGCCCGATGCGACCCCTCCTACGACGATGATCGTCGAGGCGGCCATCTTCGAGCGCCGTGATCGAGATCCCTACCGAGCGGCTCGGTGCGCTGGTCGAGCAGATCGGCGGCGCGCAGGCACCGGCGTACCCTGCAGACGATGAGAAAGCTCATCGCGATCGCGAACGACGACTACGTCCGCAACCTGGTTCACGCGGGCGCCTTCGACGACCTCCAGGACGACGACACGTGGTGGGTGTCGGGCCGGCTGCGCTGGCCCGAGGCTCTCGCCGAGCGCGGCAACTATCTGGGCGCCGTAGAGCAGGGCTCCGCGCGCCGGAGCGCCTACAGCGACGTCCGCCGGCTCCTGTTCGCGTCTTATCGGTTCAGGTCGCGCACGGCGCGCATCAAGTTGAACCAGCAGTCGCCACGCCGCCGCCGCCGCACGAAGTTGCGAGCGGTGCCGGGCATCCGCCACTGGATCGTCGCCCGCCACCTCCGTGAAATTCCCGCGAACCCGCAGCTCCGCAAGCAGGTCCAGGATCTGAACCCCGACCTGATCGTCGCACCATCAGGGGGCGCTGATCCTCTGGTGATCGATGCTGTGCGGGTTGGTCGTGAGTTGGGTGTTCCGGTGTTGGTGGTGATCTACAACTGGGACAATTTGTCCAGCAAGGCGGCGTTTCCGGTGAAGCCGGATTATCTGGGTGTGGTGGGGCGTCAGTCGGTGGATCATGCGTGGCGGATCCATCGGATCCCGGAGGAGCGGGTCGGGTTGTTGGGGGGGCCGTATATCGATCATTACTTCCGGCATGAGCCGGGTTCGACGGTGTCGCCGTTCCCGTTTCGGTATGTGTTGTTCGCGGGCTGTTATCTGCCGTTTGACGAGTTGTCGGCGCTCGAGCGGCTGGAGGCCGAGATCGAGCGCCGCAACCTTGATCTGAAGGTCGTCTACCGGCCCCACCCGAACCGTCGCGATCGTAGGACCCCGGATTTCGTCGACGAGTCCAAGTTCGAGCACGTCGTGATCGACCCGCAGGTGCGCGAGGCGTATCTACAGACGTCCGAGCGCGGCGACGGCAAGAGCACGGTCCCCCAGCTGCCCGCGCTCGACTATTACCCGGCGTTGCTCGAGCACGCCGAGTTCGTGGTCTGCCCGCTCTCGACGATGATCATCGAGTCGGCGATCTTCGAGCGGCGCGT
>DASQFQ010000004.1:0-8150 GCA_035633075.1 Solirubrobacteraceae bacterium
CGCGTCATCTCGGCGACGTTGGCGCCCTTGCCGCCGAGCAGGTCGCGCATGTCGCGCGAACCGTCGGCGAAGTCGTACACCCACTGCGTCTTGCTCGCGGTATCGGACATCCGCGGGCGGATCCTACGGGGTGTACGGCGGCGGCGGCCGGTCGAGCGGACGGATGACGTCGCGATCCTGACGTTCCCCGCGTGCGCCGCGCAACCCCCCCATCTCGAAGTCCGCGAGCACGCGCACGTGATGCATGGTCTCCTCCGTGAAACGATCCGCCGGTCAAGCGGGACATGCCCGGGCGGAGCCTGCCGGAAACCAGGTCGGCGTCGCGATGTCAGCGGTGTCCGCCCGCCGCTGCGCGGAGGCGGACACCGGCGTGGTGCTCGAGCGTCTCGAGGATCGCGCGCTCGGCCTGAGCGAGGGCGCGCGGGGCGGCGTCGGGCGCCTCGGCGAGGGGGCTCCCCAGCGCGCCGACCAGGAAGTCGTGCGCCGCCTGCTCGAGCGGGAACGCGCTGGCCTCGCAGGCCGAGCAGACGACGCCGCCCGCCGCGCCGGAGAACCCGGCCAGGTGCTCGCGCTCCCCGCAGGAGGCGCACGCCGCGAGCTGGGGTGCGAAGCCCGCGGCGAGCAGGAGCTTCAGGCGGAAGGCCAGCGCGTTGGCGCGGGTGGACTTCGCCGGGTCGGCGTCGAGCAGCGTGAGCTCGTTGGCCAGCAGGTGGTAGACGCCGGGGTGCGGGTCACCGTCGCCGAACAGGCGCCCCACCGCGTCGCACGCGCGCGACGCCGAGTCCAGCGAGCGCGCGTCCTCGCGCAGGTTTCGGTGGCCCGCCAGCGTCTCGGCCGAGGTGACGGTCAGCATGTCGCTGCGGCCCTCGTAGAGCACGAGCTGGAGGCGGAAGAACGGCTCCAGCCGACCGCCGAAGCGCGACCTGGCTCGGCGCACTCCCTTGGCGATCGCGCTCACCCTGCCGCGATGCGGGGTATACAGGTGCAGGACCCGGTCCGCCTCGCCGAAGCGGAAGGAGCGCAGGACGATTCCCTCCGACTTGAGCGAGCCGGCCATCAGGGGGTTCCCTCCCACCAACTGGACACTATACTTTGTGAAGTAATGAGCAAGATCACCGTTTACACGACTGAGCCCTGCGGCTATTGCAGGACGGCCAAGGCCCTCCTGTGCAGGCGCCGCCTGCCCTACGAGGAGATCAACCTCGCCCGCGACCCCGCTGGCCGCGAGGAGCTCGTGCGCCTGACCGGGATGATGACGTTCCCCCAGGTCGTCATCGGGGGCGAGCCCCTCGGGGGCTATCAGGAGCTGGTGCGGGCCGACCGCGAGGGGCTGCTGGACGACCTCGCCGCCGCGGCGTAGCGCCGCGGCCGCGGCTGGCAGCGCTCGCAGGCGTAGGTTCCCCGGCCGGCGGCGCGCAGCTTTCTCACCGGGCGCCCGCAGCGCGGGCACGGCTCACCCTCGCGGAGGTGGATGAGAAACCGGTCCTGGAAGCCCCCGCGCGCTCCCCCGGGATCGCGGAAGTCGTCGATCGTCGCGCCCTTGGCCTCGATGCCCGCCGCCAGCGAGGCCACCACGGCGTCGCGCAGCGCGAGGCACTGCCCGGCCGTGAGGCGATCGGCGCGCCGCAGCGGGTGGATCCCAGCCCGGAAGAGCGCCTCGTCGGCGTATATGTTGCCGACGCCCGCGATGCGCTTCTGGTCGAGCAGCATCGCCTTGACCGGCGCACGGCACCCGCGTGCCAGTGCGCGCAGGTGGGCCACCGTGAAGGCGGCGTCGAGCGGCTCGACACCAAGGCGGGCAGCGAAGAACGCCTCCTGCGCGGCGCGCCCCACGGCCAGCTCGCCCGTGCCGAAGCGCCGAGGGTCGACGAAGACGAGCTCGCCGTCGCCCACGACGAAGCGCACGCGCGTGTGGGCGGGCCGCTCCTCCGGATCCAGCAACAGCGTTCCGGTCATGCGCAGGTGCACGAGCAGGAAGGCGTCGTCCTCCAGCTCCCAGACCAGGTACTTGCCGCGGCGGCCGAGCCGGTGCACGCGACGGCCCTCGACCGCGGCCGACAGCTCGCCCGGCGCGAGCGGGAGCGCCCACCGCGGATCGAGGATCTCCAACCGGTCGAGTCTGCGGCCCTCCACGTGGGGCGCCAGGTGGCGCCGGATCGTCTCGACCTCGGGAAGCTCGGGCATCGGCAGGGTTGAGGCTAGCGGCGCTCCGAGGGCGCGCCCGGCGCGACGAGGGCTCGCGTGAGGATCCAGCGCCGCAGGTCGCGCTCGAGCGCAACGAAGGAGATGCCGAGGACGCGACGGACGGCCCGGTCGGTCAGCGCCACCCCCGGCCGCCCGTCGAGCGTCTCGTCGTTGAAGACGTCGTAGAGGTCGAGGTAGCGCCGCCGGCCGAAGCGAGCGACGATGTAGAACGCGGCGGCCGAGCTGTAGGCGTAGGCCGCCTCCTGCCCGGCCCCCCCGAGCCCCGCGATCGCGTCCGGGCGCGACAGCCGGCTGAGCGCGAGCGAGCGGCGTGTCGCTCGCGAGCCCGACCCGGAGATCACCGTCTCGCCGATCAGGCGCGCGGCGCGGTCGACCCGGCGGTCGCCCGACGCGTGGAGGGCCGCGCCCTCGAGCAGCCAGGCCGGCATGCGGCCCGAGGTCACCTTCGCCAGCGCGACGTGCGTCAGCTCGTGGGTCACGACCCGCACGCGCCCCTCGGGGTCGAGCGCCCCGAAGGCGGTCCACACGACCAACAGCCGCTGCGAGGCGACGGACGCCACGCGGCGGGCAGCGCCCTCCTCTCGGACCCCGGTGTCCGAGATCGCCGCCAGGCCGCCGATGCCGCGGATCCGCCGGGTGAGCGCGCGGGCGATCGCGGGGCCGTCGGCGACCACCACGAGGTAGCGCGGCTGCAGCCGCGGCCGCCGCAAGGCCTGTCGCATCCGGCGGTAGCCGGACTCCAGCGCCTCGCGCAGTCCCCCCGAGGCGAGGTCGATCCCGCGCGGCGCGAGCACCACGAAGTGACGGGTGCGCCGCTCGGTGACGGGGCCGACCTCCCAGGGATGGCGCTCGCGGCGGCTGGTCTCGGCCCGTACCCGCCAGCCCGCCCGCGTCCGCAATGCCGTGACGCGCCGCGCGGCGGCGAAGCGGCCGGGCACGCCGCGGACGCCGTAGAGCGAGGTCACGCGCAGGGTCGCCCGGCGACCGCGCAGGTCGAGCGACCGCACCGCGAGCTCGACGTCGCGCAGCCGCAGGCGGCGGGCGTTGCGCGCGCTGCGCCGGTCGCGTGTGCGCTGGGCCCCGGTGGAGGTGGCCGCGTAGGCGCGCGCGCGGCCGTCCTGCAGCGTGGCGGCTCGGCGGGCCAGCAGGCGGCGCAGCGCGGTGGCGTCCCGACTCTCCACGGCGCTGCCGGCCGCGCGCGTGACGCGAGCACCGGGCTTGCCGCCCGTACGGTCCCCGTCTCCGCACCCGGCGAGCACGACGGTGAGGACCAGCGCCGCCCGCCTCATCGGACGAACGACTCGCCGGGGAGCCCCGGCGCGTCGCGCCCCGCCAGCCATACCAGCACGGAGGCGCCAACGTCGGCGAGCGGACCGTCGTGGCGCCGGCCTCCGTGGCCGGCGAATGCGGCGAGCAGCGGTGCGTGCTCGCGCGTGTGGTCCGAACCCGGGGTGGTCGGGTCGCAGCCGTGGTCGGCGGTGAGCACGAGCAGGTCGCGCTCGGGGTCCAGGCGCTCCAGCCAGCCGTCGACCGCCGTGTCGATCTCGCGCAGGGCCCGATGGAAACCGGGCACGTCCCCGCGGTGGCCGAAGACCTGGTCGGTCTCGACGAAGTTGGCGAAGACGAAGCCGCTGTCCAGCTCGTCCATCAACCCCGTCGTAGTGGCGATCGCCGTGGCGTTGGTGGCGCCAGCATGCGACTCGTCGACCCCGACGCCCGCGAACACCTGCCCGACCTTGCCCACCGAGTGCACGGGCACCCCGGCCGCCTGCAGCTGCTCGAGGTAGGAGTTCCCGGGCGGGGAGATCGCGAGGTCACGCCGCCCCGTGGTGCGCTGGAAGGCGCCGGGCTCGCCGCGGAACGGCCGGGCGATCACGCGGCCCACGGTGTGCTCTCCCCGCATGATCTCCCGCGCCGCGGCGCACGCCGAGTACAGCTCGGCCGGGGGCACCTCGTCGACGTGGGCGGCGATCTGCAGCACCGAGTCGGCGGACGTGTAGACGATCAGGTCGCCGGTCTGGAGGTGGCGTTCGCCGTAGTCCTCGATCGCCGCGACGCCGTTGTAGGGCCGGTTGCACAGGATCGCGCGACCCGTGGCGTCGTGGAGGGCGTCGAGGATCTCGGGCGGGAAGCCCTCGGGGTAGGTCCGCAGCGGCTCGGGGGTTACGACGCCCATCAGCTCCCAGTGGCCGGTGATGGTGTCCTTGCCGGGGCCGAGCGGGTGCAGCCGGCCGTGCAGTACCGGCTGCGCGGCGGGGGGCACGCCGGCGAGCGGGAGGATCGAGCCGAGCCCCAGCCTCTCGAACGTCGGCAGGTCGAGGCCGCCGGAGGCCTGCGCCAGGTGCCCGAGAGTATTGGCCCCCGCGTCCCCGTAGTCGGCGGCGTCCGGCAGCTCGCCGGCCCCACAGGCGTCCAGCACGACGACGAAGGCGCGGTTCTCCACGCGGCGATTCTGTCAGCCGGCGCGGTCTGCGCTCGCGCGAGGATGCGCGTCGAAGTAGACGTCCTTGAGCCGCTCGGCCGAGAGGTGCGTGTAGAGCTGGGTGGTGGCGAGGTCGGCGTGGCCGAGCATCTCCTGCAGCGAGCGCAGGTCGCACCCGCCCGCGAGCAGGTGGGTCGCGAACGTGTGGCGCAGCGTGTGCGGGCTCATCCGGTTGGCGAGGCCTGCCGCCGCGGCGTAGCGCTGGACGATCTTGTAGAGCCCCTGGCGGGTGAGGCCGCCGCCGCGGTGGTTGACGAACAGCCGGAGCTCGTAGCGATCGCCAACCAGCCGGGGACGCCCGCGGGCCAGGTAGGCCGCGATCGCCCGGGCTGCGGCGGAGCCGACCGGCACCATGCGCTCCTTGGAGCCCTTGCCGCGGGCGCGCAGGACCCCGGCGTCGAGGTCGAGGTCGGAAACGTCGAGGCCGATCGCCTCCGAGGCGCGCAGCCCGCACGCGTACATGACCTCGAGCAGGGCGCGGTCGCGCAGGGCGGGCGGCTCGGTCCCCCGCGGCTGCTCGAGCAGCCGGCTCACCTCGTCGCGGCTGAGCACCTGGGGCAGCTTGCGCGTCTGGCGCGGCGCCTTGAGGTGGGCCGTAGGGTCTTCGACGATCAGGCCCTGGCGGCGCAGATGGCGATGGAAGGAGCGCAGGCAGGCGACCTTGCGCTGCAGCGTCGCGGGCTTGGCCGGGGGCTTGCCCTCCCGGCCCGTCGCCAGCTCGGAGACGAACTCCGCGAGCGCCGGGTGGTCGAGGTCCAGCGTGTCGTGCCCGGAGCGCTCGAGCCACCCCCCGAACTGCAGCAGGTCGGACCGGTAGGCCTCGAGCGTGTTGCGCGAGAGCCCGCGCTCGAACTCCAGGTAGGCGAGGAAGTCGAGCACGAGGGCCTCGAAAGGCTGGGGCGGCGAGGCTATGGCCATGCAGCCGGATTCGCCGGCGGCCGGCGCGCGCCCTGCCCCTGCAACGCCGCGTTCAGGCGCCGCGGCGGCGCAGCTCGAACAGGCCGATGAGCGTCTTGGAGTCCCGCGCTTCGTCGATCAGCGCGTCGAGTTCGGAGAGCGGGTGGGTGACGACGTCGATGCGCTCGTGCTCGTCAGTCTCGGCATTTGCGTTCGAGAGGCAGGTGGCGAGGTAGACGTGCACCTCCTCGTCGGTGAAGCCCGGCGAGGTGTAGAAGCTGACGAGGTGCTCCCAGTGCCCGGCGGCCTTGCCGATCTCCTCGGCCAGCTCGCGCTTGGCGGTCTCGAGCGGCGTCTCGCCCTCCTGATCGAGCTTGCCGGCGGGCAGCTCGAGCAGATCGGGCACGCCGACTGCCTCGCGTGGCTGGCGGACGAGGTAGATGCGCTCGCCGTCGTGGGCCACCACGCCGACCGCGCCGGTGTGGCGCACGATCTCGCGCGTGATCTCCTCGCCGTCCTCGTGGCGGAAGGTCTCCACGCGCACGGTGGCGATCTTGCCCTCGTAAGCGGTCTCGCCGCCCGTCGGCTCGAAGCGGGAGCTCATCAGACTGCCGCGGCCTCCTCGACCAGCGCGAACGCGACGTCGAGCATCCCCTCCAGGGCGGCGACGGAGACGCGCTCGGTCGGCTCATGGTTGTGCTCGGTCCCGTTGGCGAGGTTCACGCAGCGCAAGCCGGCCTGCTCGAGCGCGTTGGCGTCCGAGCCGCCGCCGGTGGCGATTCGCCGGGGCTCGTAACCGCATGCGCGCAGCGCCGCCTCGGCAGCCTGGATCGCGGGAGTCGCCGACCGCGCGCGGTAGCCGACGAACAGCTTCTCGACGACGACGTCGACGTCGCACTCCGCGCTCGCCGCCCCGTCGTGGACGGCGTCCACCATGTCGGCGACCACATGCTCGACACGCTGCGGGTCCAGCGAGCGCGCCTCGGCGAGCAGCCGGCAGCGCTCGGGCACCACGTTGGTGGAGCCGACCCCGCCCTGGATGGAGCCGACGTTGGCGGTGGTCTCTGGGTCGAGGCGCCCGAGCGGCATCGCCGCCACGGCCTGCGCAGCGGCCAGGATCGCCGACCGGCCGTCCTCGGGCCGGATCCCCGCGTGGGCGGCGCGGCCGTGGAACTCGGCACCGATCCGGAAGTAGGTCGGCGAGGCGATGACGATCTCGCCGATCGGCGTCGCGTGGTCGAACACATAGCCGAACTCCGCACGCAGGCGGCGGGCGTCGAACGCTTTTGCTCCCGCGAGCGCGTTCTCCTCCGAGACCGTGAACAGCAGCTCGAGGCCGACAGGTGCGCCCTCGGCGCTGCAGCGGCGGGCGACCTCGAGGATCACCGCCACGGCGGCCTTGTTGTCGGCACCAAGGATGCCCACGTGCTCGTTCTCCCAGCCGCCGTCCACCACCACCGGCTCGATCGGAACGCCGCCGTCATCGACGGTGTCGAGGTGGGCGCACAGAAGGATCGAACGCTCGCCGCCCCCGGGGATGCGGGTCAGCAGGTTCCCGCACTCGGCCCCGGCGGGCCCGGCCGCACCGTCCTCCTCGACCTGGAGCCCCATTGCCCGGAGCTGCGCGGCGACCGCGTCGGCACACGCCCGCTCGCGGCCGAACGGGCTCGGGATGCGGCACAGGGCGGCGAAGGTGTCGCTCAGGCGGGCCTTCTCCGCCCCACTGGCCGGCCTCAAGAGCCGGAAGGCTGGAAGCGTCCGGTGGGCGCGTGCTCCTGCGCCGCGTCCTGGCCGGCGACGCCCGGCGACACCGGCTCACGCTCCAAGGCCCGCTCCAGCGCCGCCCCCACGAAGTCGCGGAACAGCGGGGCCGGGCGCTCGGGACGCGACTTGAACTCCGGGTGGAATTGGGAGGCGACGAAGAACGGGTGGTCTGCGATCTCGATGATCTCCACCAGCCGCTCGTCGGGGGAGGTGCCCGAGACGACGAGGCCCTGCGCCTCGAGGCGGCGGCGCAGGAGGTTGTTGACCTCGTAGCGGTGACGGTGACGCTCGTAGATGACCGCCTCGCCGTAGATCTCCCGCGCGCGGGTGTCGGGATGGAGTTTGATGGGATCGGCGCCGAGCCGCATGGTGCCGCCCATGTCGGCGACCTCTTTCTGCTCGGGCAGCAGGTCGATCACGGGGTAGGGCGTCTCGGGGTCGAACTCCGTCGAGTTGGCGCCGTCCATGCCGACGACGTGGCGCGCGAACTCGGCGACCGCCATCTGCATCCCCAGGCACACGCCCAGGAACGGGATCTTGTGCTCGCGCGCGATCTGGGCGGCGCTGATCTTGCCCTCGATCCCGCGTACGCCGAAGCCGCCGGGGATCAGGATGCCGTCCGCGTGGGCCAGGCGCTCGCGCACCTCGCCGTCGTCCAGCGACTCGGAGTCCACCCAGTCGATCGCTATCCCGCAGCCGTGCTCGAAGCCGGAGTGGCGCAGCGCCTCGACTACCGACAGGTACGCGTCCTCGAGCTGGACGTACTTGCCGACGAGCGCGATCCGCACCGGTGTGCTCTTCT
>DASQFQ010000005.1:0-2622 GCA_035633075.1 Solirubrobacteraceae bacterium
TGCTCGAGCTGCTCGACCGCCGGCCGCTGGTGGGCGAGCGCCCGGGGGCTCGCAGCCTCGAGCGGGCGCGCGGCTCGATCGAGCTGGACGACGTGACCTTCACCTATCCCGACACCAGCGAGCCGGTGCTGCGCGGGCTGACGCTGCGCGCCGAGCCCGGCGAGGTGGTGGCGCTCACCGGCCCGAGCGGCTGCGGCAAGTCCACCGTCGCCCGGCTGCTGCTTCGCTTCGCGGACCCGGACGAAGGCACCGCGAAGCTCGACGGCATCGACCTGCGCGAGCTCGATCTCGCGTCCGTGCGCGAGAACGTGGCGCTGCTGCTCCAGGAGACCATGCTCTTCGACTCGACTGTGCGCGAGAACCTAGCCTTCGGCCGCCCGGAGACGAGCCAGGCCGAGGTCGAGGCCGCGGGGCGCTCCGCGGGCGCCCACGAGTTCATCACCGGTCTGCCCGAAGGCTACGAGACCCGCGTGGGTCAACGCGGGCGGATCCTTTCCGGCGGCCAGCGCCGGCGGGTCGAGATCGCTCGTACGCTTCTGCGCGACGCCCCGGTGGTGGTGCTCGACGAGCCCACCACCGGCCTCGACTCCGACACCGCGCAACGGCTGATCGAGCCCCTGCGTGCGCTGCTGGCCGGCCGCACGGCGGTGCTCATAACCCACGATCCTCAGCTACTGCGCGTCGCCGACCGCGTGATCCGCCTCGATCCGGTGCAGGCGGCTGCGGCGTGCTGATCGCCCCCGGCTACGAGGTGCTCGAGCACCTCCACCGCTCGAACGTGCTCGACGTCTACGACGCCTGGAGCATCGAGCGCGAATGCCGCTGTGTGGTCAAGGCGCTGCGCCCCGACCGGCGTGCCGACTACGTCGCCCGGCAGGGGCTGCTCGCCGAGGGCCGGCTACTGGAGTCGCTGTGCCACCCGGGCATCGTGCGCGCGTACGAGACGCTCACCTCTCCTCAGCCCCTGGTGGCGATGGAGACGCTGACCGGCGAGACCCTCGCCCACCTGATCGACCGCCGCACGCGTCCGCTGGGCGCGC
Organism: Solirubrobacteraceae bacterium; assembly: GCA_035633075.1. Taxonomy (GTDB): domain Bacteria; phylum Actinomycetota; class Thermoleophilia; order Solirubrobacterales; family Solirubrobacteraceae; genus DASQFQ01. The sequence continues at coordinate 1,041 of DASQFQ010000005.1, forward strand.
GGGAGATCGCGTTCCTGGGGCTGCAGCTCGGCTCGGCGGTCCGCTACCTGCACCGCCGGCGCTTCCTGCACCTGGACCTCAAGCCTTCCAACGTGGTGGCCGAAGCGGGCCGGGCCAAACTGATCGACCTGAGCATCGCGCGTCCGCCCGGGCCGGTGCGGGCGGGCACCGGCACCTGGTGCTACATGGCGCCCGAGCAGGCGCGCGGGGGAGAGGTGGACGAAGCGGCCGACGTATGGGGTGTGGGGGCGGTGCTCTGGGAGGCCGCGTGCGGCGACACGCCCTTCGTGGACGAGACCGTCGAGTACCCGCAGCTCGAGCAGCGGGCGCCACACCTGCGGACCCGGCGCCGCTTGCCCGTCGCCCTGGCGGACGCGATCGACCGCTGCCTGGAGCTCGATCCCGGCGCGCGGCCCTCGTTCGCCGAGTTGCGCACGGCGTTCGAGCCGATCGCCGGCGCCCGCGGCTGAAAGGAACGCCGCCACGCAGAAGAGGCGCCCCGAAGGACGCCTCTTGTGCGCTGCCCGGCTGGGTGAACGGTCAGCCGTCGCTGCCGCCACCGTCGTCCGAGTAATCGCCTCCGCCGCCGCCGTAGTTCGGCGCGGGGGCCGGGGCCACGTAGCTGTTGTCGCCACCGGAGCTGCCGTCGTTGCCCCACGTCGCGTCTCCGTCACCCGTGTTGTTGCCCCCGCGAGTGCCGTCGTTGCCGCGCGTGGCGTCACGGTCGCCGGTGTTGTCACCCTTGCGGGTGCCGTCGTCGCCGCGTGTGTTGTCGCCGTCGCCGGTGTTGTCACCCTTGCGGGTGCCGTCGTCGCCGCGCGTACTGTCACCGTCGCCCACGGTCTGGCCGTTGCCGCCGGTATCCACTCCGCCGCGGGTGCCGTCGGCGCCGCGAGTACCGTCTCCGTCGGGATCGTCGCCCTTGTCATCGTCGACGATCTCGTCGCCACGATCATCCTTGCGCAGGTCGATCGCGTCGACCGTCCGCGCCGAGCTGTCGTCGCCCAGCGCCTCACCGATGGCGGCACCGAAGCCGCCGCCCGCTACGAGGATCGCCAGTGCGAGTACTGCCAGTCGTCCCATGCCCATGATGCTCTCCTTTGGTTGGATTCTCAGGAACTGACGACGAACCTATGACCGCGGTGTGAGCGCCAAGTGAGGCGCCGGTGAGGAGTCGCTCACGAACGCTCGAGGCGCTCGAGCAACTCCCGGCCGCCGGGCCGAAAGCGCCCTATGCGGGGGGCGGGAAGCGCATCCACGAGCGGTTCGAGGGCGTCACCCAGCTCTGCCGCCGTGGGCCGGTCCTCGGGACGCGGCTCAAGGCAAGACACAAGCGGCCCGCGCACGGCGGCCGGCACCGCATCGCCCATTCGGGGACGGCAGGTGAGCTGGGGATAGGCCGTCTCAGCGTCGTGTCGCGGGTAGGGGAGCTCGCCCGTCAAGGCCTCGTGGACGGTTGCACCCAGGCCCCATACGTCGCTCGGCGAGCCGATCTCGCCGAAGCGGTCCGGATCGCACTGCTCAGGGGCCATGTAGGCGTCGGTGCCGACCCGGTCCCTGAGCGATCCCAGGTCGCTGATTG
>DASQFQ010000006.1:0-7375 GCA_035633075.1 Solirubrobacteraceae bacterium
AGCGGCAGGACGATCAGGAGGAAGAGGAGCAGCAGGCCCCCGGAGCGCTTGCGGCGGCGCTTGGGCGTGGGCTGGTCGGGCAGCGGCGCCGTGCGCTTGGGTGGCTCACGGGCCGGGCCCGCTGCACCGCCCTCTAGTCGCTGATCGCCCGGCCGCAGCGCCTGCAACGCGACGGTGCCGTGGCGCCGGTACTCGACCTCGTCCGCGGCGTCCACGGCGGCCGCCACCTCGCTCGCGTGGAGCGCGGTCGGTCGCGTGACGCCCTGGCGCGGGGCAGCCTCGCCCTCGAACGTGTCGTACTCCGCCGTGGCCTCGGTCTGCGCCGTGTCGGCCTCGCCGGCGCCGCGCCGGTCCTCGACCTCCTCCAGCCGGAACAGGATCACGGTGATGTTGTCGCGCCCGCCGGCCTCGTTGGCCGCGTCGATCAGCCGCCGCCCGAGGGTCTCCAGGTCGCCGGCGTCCTCGAACAGCGGCTGGAGCTTCGGCTCATGGACCATCGAGGTCAGGCCGTCCGAGCAGAGCAGGAAGACGTCGCCGGGCCTGGCCTGGAAGATGTCGACGTCCACCTGGACGTTGGCCTCGGGGCCGAGCGCGCGGGTGATCACCGAGCGCTGGGGGTGGGACTCGGCCTGCGCCTCGGTGAGCTTGCCGCGCGCGACGAGCTCGCCGACCAGGGAGTGGTCCTTGGTGAGGCGGACGAGCTCGCCGTCCCGCAGCAGGTATGCGCGCGAGTCGCCGACGTGCGCGACGATCACCTCCTTGTCGGACACGTAGGCGGCGGTGACCGTCGTGCCCATGCCCGCGCTGCGCTCGTCGGAGCGCGAGCGCTCGTGGATGCGACGGTTGGCGCCCTCGATCACGTCCACGAGGGCCTCTGCCGGGTTGCCGCCGGGGAGCTCGGGGTCGAAGGAGCGCACCGCCATCTCGGAGGCCACCTCACCCGCGTTGGCGCCCCCCATGCCGTCGGCCACCACGAAGACGGGACTGCGTACGAAGAAGTTGTCCTCGTTGCCCTGTCGTTGCCGGCCGAGGTCAGAGGCGTACCACTGGTCTGCTATTCGCAACATGGCTCGCTCAGCGCTCAAAGGTGAACTCGGAGTCCCCGATGCGGATCTTGTCCCCCGCGTGCAAGGGCTGCGGTCCGCGCAGCGGCTCTCCGTTGAGGTAGGTGCCGTTCGTCGAGCCTAGATCCTCCAGCACGACGACGTCTCCGTGCGGCGCCAGCCGCGCGTGTGAAGTGGACGCGAAGGAGTCCTCGAGACGGATGTCGGCCTCCTCGGAGCGCCCGAGCACGGCGCCCTCGGACAGGTCGTACGCCGCCCCGTCGCGCAGCCCCACCGCGGTCTCGACGCGCAGGCGCGGCGCCCCGAGCGCGCCGTCGCCGCCCAGGGCCGCGGAGGCGACGTGCATGCCGGTGGCGTCCTCCATCCCGATCTGCGCTCCCCCGGCGGTGTGGCGCAGGTCCTTCAACGCGGAGCGCGCCATCCACAGCAGGAACAGGTAGAGGACGGCGATGAAGCCGAACTTGAGCGCGACGGCCACCGGATCGAGCGTCATGAGCGCTCGAGCTCGAAGACGATCCGGGAGGTGCCGATCGTGATCGTGTCGCCCGTCTTCAGCGACTGCGGTCCCTGGATGCGCCGACCATTGACCTTCACACCGTTGGTCGAGCCGAGGTCGCGGACGGTCCAGGAGGCCCCCGACGGGCGGACCTCGGCGTGTTTGCGCGACACGTTGGGATCGTCGACCTGGACGTCGGCTTCGCGCGAGCGCCCCAGCGTCGCGCCCTGCGGGCCCACCGGCGTGACGTGGCCGTCGACGCTCAGCCGGGCGCCCTTCCGCCGCGGGTCGGGCTCGCGCAGGGGCTCCGAGAGCCGGTCCGAGGTGGAGTAGACCATCGTGTGCCCCTCGTCGCCCTGGCTGGGCTCCTCGGCCTCGTCCTGCCCCGAGCGCACGAGCCGTGCCTGGATGCCGAACTCCCCGAGCCGCAGCTCATCGTCCGTCCTGAACTCGATCGACGGGCGAGTGAGCAGGGCGATGCGCTCGCGGCGGGCGTGCTCGAGCAGGTACCCCGACAGCTCGCGGCGCAACTCGTCCTCGTAGCCCGTGAACTGCTCCCGGTCCTGGGGCGAGAGCCAGACCGCGTACTCGTTGGGGGCATAGGTGCGAGCGAGCGAAGCGACCTTGTGCTCATCCATCTCGCGGGCGAGCTTGCGGGCGATCTCCACGGGCCGCACCTCGGACTTGAAGGCACGCGAGAACGTCCCCTCGACGAGGCCGGCGAGCTTGGACTCGAGATTGCGGAGCACGCTCATGCTGCCTACAAGTATTCCGACTCATCGCCCTCCCGAAGCCCCTCCGTCCATCTGAGGGCCACCGAGAGGGCTCCGGCGGCCAGCGCGCCAGCCACCACGCCGCGGGGCGAGGAGCCGGATACGGCCTGCGCGACGGAGACGCTGGCGGCCGCCAGCCCGGCCGCCCACATCGCCGCGGTCACCACGTCGAAGGCGAGGTGCCGGCCCCGCACGAGCCAGGGCAGCACGAGCGCCCCGGCGGCCCACACCGCCGCCAGCGCCACGGCGCCCGACGTCGCCAGCGGGACGACGACCTCGCTCGCGGCCAGGCCGGCCGCGCCGTCCCAGCCGGCGCGCGGCGGCGTGCCATCGACGGCGCCGAAGAGCAGGGTCCGCCCGAGCAGCGGCTCGGCCAGCAGCAGCCACCACAGGCCCAGCGCGCCCAGCGCCACGCGCGTCCAGCCGCTGCGGGCCCTCCCCGCCAGGGCAGGAAAGGCTCCGGCGAGACCCGCGAGGCCGAGCAGAGGCGCGGCGGCGGGCAGCGACCAGACAGGGCCGGCACCCCGCAGCAGCAGCGGCGGGCCGATCGCCGCGAACATCACGATCAGGGCCGCGCCAGGCCGCGGCTCGGCCGCGAACGCGATCGCGCCAACCGTCGCGGTGGCGGCGAGCCCCCAGCCGGCCGCCGGGACGAGCGCCACCAACAGCGCGGCCGCGACCCCCGCGGCGAGGGCGGGGAGGGGAGGCTGCGGCAGCAGGCCGATGAGCGCCAGGGCGACGAGGCACCCCGCCGCGGCGGCGGCGGCGAGGCGCGCCGTGGCGGGCGGCAGCCCCCGCGACCCCTCCAGCGGGTGTGGGGCGACCGCGCCGCCGTCGCCCGACAGGGCGGGAAGCGCCTCGCCGAGAGCGTTGGTGAGGTCCATCAGGGTGCCACGCTCCTCCGGGCGCGGGCGCAGGGTGCGATCCAGCGCGCGGCACAGATCGGCGGGCAGGTCGCGACGGGTCTCGTCGAGCCGGGGGAGGACCGTGCCGAGCCTCCGGGCGGTGGCCGCGGGGCCGCCGGCGCGCACCGGGTTCACGCCGGCCAGCGCCTCGTAGAGCACGAGCCCAAGCGCGTAGAGATCGACGCGCTCGTCCACGCGCTCGCCCGCCGCCTGCTCTGGCGCCATGTAGGCCAGCGTCCCGACGACGTCGCCCGTGCGCGTGAGCGGCTCGTCGCCCGCGAGGTGCGCCACGCCGAAGTCGGTGAGCTTGGCGGCGCCGTAGGGCGCGCGCGGGCGGGCGGGGATCATCACGTTCTGAGGCTTGACGTCACGGTGGATCACGCCGCGCTCGTGGGCGTGCGCGAGCGCGGCGGCCAGGGCGAGGCCGATGCGCACCGCGTCGCGATCCGACAGCGCGCCCGCAGCCTCCAGCTGGGCCAGCGTGGCGCCGCAGACGAGCTCGGAGACCAGGAAGCGCGAGCCGTCCTCCTCGCCGGCGTCGAAGACCGCCACGATCCCGGGATGGTCGAGGCGGGCAACCGCGTGAGCCTCGCGCCGCGCCCGATCGTCGGCCTGCCCGTCCGAGGGGATGACCTTCAGTGCCACGCGGCGGTTCAGCCGCTCGTCGCGGGCCTCATAGACGGTCCCGAAGCCGCCGGCGCCCAGGCGCGGACCCAGGCGATAGCGGCCCAGGGCCAGCGAGGGGTCCGCCGGGACGGTCGGCTCTTCGGTGGCCTGCATGCCGAGCCGTCCTTTCGGCGCCGCGGCACACGCCCCTCTATGGCGCAACGCCACCTGCCGCCGAGCGGACGGGCATACTTCACGCCTTGTCCTTCTTCGACGAGGACGATGAGCCCCCCCGCAGGACCCTTCGGCCCCGCCGGGGCGCGCCGGCAAGCGGTTCTGCCACCGAGCAGCACACTCTGCTCGTGCGGCGGGCGATCGCGATCGGCGGCCTCGTGCTGCTCCTGATTCTGCTCTTCGTCGCGGTGCGGTCCTGCGCCGCGTCGCGCAAGGAGAACGCGCTCAAGGACTACAACCGCGAGGTGTCCTCGATCGTGCGCGAATCGGACACGCAGGTCAGCCAGCCGTTCTTCCAGCTGCTCGGCCAGGCGGGCGACGAGTCCCCGCAGGACCTGCAGATCAACATCTCCGGCTACCGCGTCCAGGCCGAGGCGCAGCTCAAGCAGGCCCGGGGCCTCGACGTCCCCAGCGAGATGGAGGCCGCGCAGCGCTCGCTGCTGATCGCGCTCGAGTTCCGTCGCGACGGCCTCGGCTTCATCGCCGGCCGCATACGCAGCGCGCTGGGCGACCAGGGGGAGGCCGCCAACGACGCGATCGTCCAGATCGCGGGCCAGATGCAGGCCTTCCTCGCCTCCGACGTCGTCTACCGGGCGCGCGCGGCTCCGCTGATCAAGCGCGCGCTTGACACGGCAGAGATCGGCGGTCAGCGCATCGCCCAATCCCAGTTCCTGCCGGGAATCGAGTGGCTCAGCGAGAAGACGGTCGCCGCCCGCCTCGGCCAGCAACTCAGCGGCGGCGGCTCGCGCAAGACCGGCCAGCCCGCCCCCGGGCTGCACGGCACCGGCCTGGAGTCGGTCACGGTCGGCGACACCAAGCTGTCCCCCGACGCGCCAAACCGCATCCCGGCCGCCGCCGACACCACGTTCGTGGTCAGCTTCACCAACCAGGGCGAGAACGACGAGTTCGATGTCCGCGTCGTGCTGCGGATCGAGGGCGGACCCAAGCCGATCCGTGTGACGCGGACGGTCGACACCGTCGCGCGTGGCCAGACCGCCACGGCCTCGCTCGCGCTCGGGCAGAAGCCGCCCACCGGCACCGCCGTGACCGTGAACGTCGAGGTGGCGAAGGTGCCCGGCGAGAAGAAGGTCGACAACAACAAGGCGTCCTACGACGTGCTGTTCACGGAGGGATAAGCGGGGCACCGACCCGGCTCGTCGTGGCGGGCGCCTATGCTTCGCCGCCGTGAACGACCTGACCGATCCGACGGGCATCGCTGCCCTGTCGGCCGGCGCTCTCGCGCTCGTGTCGCTCGTCCTCGGCATCGTCCTCGCCGTCCGGCTGCGGCGCCTGCGCGTGGCCCAGCGCGTGGTCCTGGGGCAGGACGGGGCCACCGACCTGGTGGCTCACGCGTCGGAGCTGCACGCCGCGTTCCTCGCGCTCCACGAGCGCGTGGAGGAGGCCGCCGGGCGCATGGACGAGCGAATGACCGCCGCCGAGGACCGCCTCGACGGGGCCATCGCCTACCGCTCGCTGGTGCGCTACGACGCCTACGGCGAGCTGACCGGGAACCAGTCGACCACGATCGCGCTGCTCGATGCGGAGCGCAACGGCGTCGTGCTCTCCTCGATCGTGCGGCGGGAGACGGCGCGCATGTACTGCAAGCAGGTCCAGGACGGTCGCGGCTCCCAGCTCGAGCTCTCGCCTGAGGAGGCGGAGGCAGTCAAGCGGGCGATAGCCCGGGAGCCGGAGTCCATCACCCTCGACGGATGAGGGTCGGGTTTCTCGGGCCCCACGGGACCTTCAGCCAGGAGGCGGTCATGGCGGCGCTCGGCGCTGCGAGCTTCGAGCCCGCGCCCCAGCCCACGCTGCATGACACCGTCATGGCCGTGCACGAGGGAGAGGTGGACCGCGCGCTCGTGCCGATCGAGAACTCGCTCGAGGGCTCGGTGAACGCCACGCTCGACGCGCTGGCTTTCGAGACCGACGATGTCGTCATCGTCGGCGAGCTCGTCCACCCCATCCGCCATTGCCTCATCGCGCGCGAGCCGGTCGCCACCGAGGCTGTCCGCACCGTCGTGTCGCACCCGCAGGCGGGCAGCCAGTGCGCCAGGTTCCTGCGCACGCGGCTCCCGCGCGCGAACCTCGTCCCCGCGGCGTCCACGGCCGACGCCGTGCGCGCGGTCGCCGGCCGGCCGGCGGAGAGAGAGCCGTGGGCCGCGCTCGGCACGCGGCTGGCCGCGGAGCTCTACGGCTGCCACGTGCTGGAGGCGGGCGTCGAGGACGTGGCCGGCAACGAGACGCGCTTCGTCTGGATCGGGCGAGCCGGCTCCGAGCCGTCCGAGGCCGCGCCGGATCGCCCCTGGAAGACCGCTCTGGTGTTCTGGGGCGCGGGCTCGGAGGCGCCCGGCTGGCTCGTGCGCTGCCTGGCGGAGTTCGCGTCGCGCGGCATCAACCTCACACGCATCGAGTCGCGCCCGCGTCGGCAGGGGCTCGGCCGCTACATGTTCTTCCTCGACCTCGACGGGCGCGAGGCCGAACCCCACGTCGCCGACGCCGTCGCCGCCCTGCGCGCTCACGCCGAGGCGGTGCGCGTGCTCGGGTCCTTCCCCGCCGCGAGCTGACCGCCCGCCGCCGGGCCGCCCCTTGGCTACACTCCGCGCAGTATGGCCACCGCCGTACCACCAGGCCCATTGGGGTCCGTGCCGCGCGACGACCACCCGCGGCACGGACAGGCTGTCGACGGCACAGGCCGTTGGTCAGGTGGGCGCGTGCTGGTGCTCAACGCGACGTACGAGCCAATCAACGTCTGCACCGTACGTCGCGCCACGGTGCTCCTCCTCAAGGAGAAGGCCGAGATGATCGAGATCGGCGCGCAGAACCTGCACTGGGCGACCGGCTCGCTGCCCAAGCCGGTGGTCATCCGCCTCGTGACCTACGTCCGCATCCCGCGCGACACCCACAAGCGCAAGATCACCCGGCGCGCCGTGTTCGCCCGCGACGGCTGGACGTGCCAGTACTGCGGCGCGCGCACGAGCCTGACCGTCGACCACGTGATCCCGCGGTCGAAGGGCGGCTGCTCGAGCTGGGAGAACATCGTCGCCTCCTGCGCGCCCTGCAACCGGCGCAAGGGCGATCGCCTGCCCGCCCAGGTGGACATGCACCCGCGCAAGCGGCCGCGCACCCCGAGCCCCCACATCTTCATCCAGCTCGCCTCCCCGACCATCCCGGCGACCTGGCGGCAGTACCTGCTCTTCGAAGCGGCCTAGCGGCACTGAACGAACGAAGGGCGCCCCTCGACTCGGGGCGCCCCTCGCGTACCGCTTCACTGGACTGATTGGCCGGCGTCCGTTGGTC
>DASQFQ010000007.1:0-6825 GCA_035633075.1 Solirubrobacteraceae bacterium
TTCGTGTATGGGGACTTTCGTCGCCTCCACCGGAGCGGCTTGATCGCGTGTGTGTATCGGGCCGCCGAGTGGCGCCACAAGGACGTCGAGCTCGCGGCCCACGAGCTGCTGCAGCACCTCGACCAGACAAGCGCCTGAACCTCCCGGCGCCGCGGGTGATGACGTGCCACCAAGACCATTTGTGGGCCGGGGAGGCCAGAGGCGCGCCTCGATCCCGCGGAGGCCTCAGAGTGCGATGCACATGCTCACCCGCCACCGAGGGAATGGACAGTCGGGCCAGCGATGCGAAACGATGCGACAGGCACGCGAGATGCTTCGCACGAGCGTGCCGCGAACGGCATGAGCGAAGACCCCGATAAAGACGAACGAGAGCTTCGGCGGCTGCGCTCCGAGGTTGCCGCCCAACGGCGCGACATCCACGAGGGGGATAACCGAGAACACCGCCAGGAGACGCTGAACGCGCGCCTGCGCGAAGAAGCCGCAGTGCGAGAGGGGGATCTCGCCGTGCTGCGTGAGCGCCTCGAGGCGGCCGAGCATGAGCTGGAGGATCTGCGCGCGATCCGGGATGCGCTCACCCCGCCCGAGTTGCCCCAGCGTCCCGGCTTGGAGCTGGCCGCGGCGTTCCTGCCCGCCGCCGAACAGGTCAGCGGCGACTTCTACCTCGTCGCTGAGGGGCCGCAGGATTCCACCGTGCTCGTCATCGGCGATGTCGTCGGCCACGGTTTGCAGGCCGGGCGGCGTGCAGCGTTCGTCCGGACGACGTTCGCCGCAACCGCACCCTTCTCCGATGATCCCTGCCGCCTGCTGAGTTGGGCGAACACCGCCCTGATCGAGCGCGCCGGCATCAGCAGCGAGTTCGTGACGGCCGCCTGCGTCACCTATCTCCCGAGCGAGCAGCTCCTGCGCTGGGCCTACGCCGGCCATCCCCCGGCGCTCTGGCTGGATGACTGCCGGGAGCTCCTCGCGCACAGGCAGGGAACGCCCCTCGGAGTTCGCGCGGACCCCGGATGCGTCGAGGGTTCGCGGCGGTCGACGGCCGGCGCGGGAGTACTCCTCTACACCGACGGGCTCACCGAAGCACGGCACGACGGCAAGCTGTTCGGACTGGACGGCGTGAGTGCCGCACTCGGTCGCCTTCACGGGCCCTCGGCGACCGAGGCGGTCACCGTCCTGCGCGCACGCGTCGCCGACTTCGCCTACGGCACCCTGACCGACGACCTCTGCCTGCTCGCCGCCCGCATCAACTAACCCGACACCAGCGAAGATTGCGCGAAGGTCAAGCCGACCTTGATCCTCGCCGCTGATGCCTGCTCTTGTGCCGAGGCGCCTGGTCATCGTCCTCTCGGGCGACGACGACCCGCTTGTTCCAGACGCCTGGATAGATGATCCGCTCGTAGGTCTGGGTTCGACGGCGTTCTGTGTGAGCACGGGGAGGGCGTCACCGGGCATACATGCCCACCCGCCGTCGCTGCCCCGGATGACCGCCCGGTGAGCGGCGAGCCGCTCGACATGTACAGCCGAAAGGAAGCCCCGGTTCCTCTCAGTACCGGGGCTCCCCCCCATGGTGGCGGCGTCCCTCGTCGTCGGAGGCCTACGGCAGCAGGTGGATGGTGTCCTCGGTCCGATCGCGCGGGAGGTCCCTGTCGGTGATGCTGCCGCGCGCGCCCTCGTAGGCCCCGGTGCCGCCGACGACCGCGATGCTCGCGTCCTCGCCCTTCAACGCGGCGCTGGCGGCCAGCGTCCCATTGCGGAGGGCGAAGGTGGCGTTGCACTGGCTCGTCGCTCGGCTGAAGTTCCCGCCCCGAGTCACGGCGCAATAGACGTGGAGGGTTCCAATCGGCTTGTTGGCCTCGTCCCGTAGCGGGCTCGTGAAGACGAAGGCGTCACCGATCGAGAACCTCGGGTTGCGAGGGTTCCTCGCCTTCGGCGCGGTGTCGATGAACTTGAAGGTGCCCGACTCCTCGATGATCTTGAACGTGCGCTCGCCCGGTTGTTGGGCACCGCCGCTGGTGGTCAGGATGCCCGCGATGACTGTGGCCGCCACCGCTGCGGTGGCGAGGGCTGCGAAACGCCTCATGGCCTCTCCTTCGGTTGGATGTACCGGAAGCCTGACCCTCGCAGCCGACGCCAGGCGAAGCAAGCTCGGCGCCGCTGGGACCCAACGGTCGCCTGGCTTCAGACTTCCCAGCCGCTGCCCCCAAGCCGACGACCGTAGTCTTCGCGCGTGGCCCGCCGCGAGATCCACTCATGGCTGATGGACATGGACGGCGTGCTCGTGAGCGAGGAGCAGGCGATCCCCGGCGCGCAGGATTTCCTCGGCCGGCTGCAGGAGCGCGGCACCCCGTTCCTCGTCCTGACCAACAACTCGATCTACACGCCCCGCGACCTGTCGGCGAGGCTTAGGACGAGCGGGCTCGTGGTGCCCGAGCAGTCCATCTGGACGTCGGCGCTGGCGACGGCCCGGTTCCTCGAGGATCAGCGACCGGGCGGGTCGGCGTTCGTGATCGGCGAAGCCGGGCTGACGACCGCTCTCCACCATGCCGGTTACACGCTGACCGAGCACGGCCCCGACTACGTGGTGCTCGGGGAGACCCGTACCTACAGCTTCGAGCGCATCACGAAGGCGATCCGCCTCATCGCCGGCGGCGCCCGCTTCATCGCGACCAACCCCGACAACGTCGGCCCCTCGCCAACCGGGCTGCTACCGGCCACGGGCTCGGTCGCAGCGCTGATCAGCAGGGCCACCGACGTGGCGCCCTACTTCGTGGGCAAGCCCAACCCGCTGATGATGCGCTCCGCCCTAAACGCAATCGACGCCCACTCCGAGACCACGGCCATGATCGGCGACCGGATGGACACCGACATCGTCGCGGGCCTCGAGGCCGGGCTGGAGGCGATCCTCGTTCTCACGGGCGTCACGTCCGCCCCGGACGCAGACCGCCACGCGTACCGCCCGGCGCGGATCGTCGAGTCGGTCGCCGACTTGGTCCAGGAGGTCGCCTAGCGATGAGCACCGCACCCTCCGCCGTACCGGCGTCGAGGTCCGCCAAGGTCACGATCATCGTGGCACCGGATCCGACTCACGCTTGAGCCTTTCATGCGACATGATCCCGGTCGATCAACGCCCCGCCGGGCGGGTGTCGCTGCAAGAGCCGGGTCAGGACCGGGTTTCCTCGGGAAGCGCCGTCGACTGATCGGCGCCAGCGTGTCCCTGCAGCTCGACTCGCATCGCGCGTGCCAGCCCGCCTCCGAGTGCCTCGATCGAGTTGGCGAAGCGGACAGAGAGCGGCCCCCCGAAGGGCTGCCTGTCGAGGATCTCGAAGTGGGCGCCCGGGGCGATCCCGTGTTCGGCGAGGTAGCGGAGCATCGCGGGATCTGAGTCGGAGACGCGGACGAAGGTGCCGCGGGCGCCCGGCTCGAGCGTCTCGAGGGGCACCGTCTCGCCCTCGTCGATCTTGCCGTCGGCGGTGGGGATCGGATCGCCGTGCGGGTCGTGCGTCGGCTGGTTGAGCTTCTCTGCGATCAGCGCTGCGAGCTCGTCGGAGAGGTGGTGCTCGAGCACCTCGGCATCGCGGTGTACGCGGTCCCAGGGAACGCCGAGGCTCTCGACGAGATAGAGCTCCAGGAGGCGGTGCTTGCGGATGACCTTGAGCGCGATCCGTGCGCCTCGCTCGGTGAGCCGGACGCCGTGGAAGCGGTTGTGCTCCACGACCCCGAGCCGGTGGAGCTTCCTCGTCATGGCCGATGCCGAGCTGGCCGTCACGCCCAGTCGGCTCGCTAGGGCACCGGTGCTAACCGCGCCCGCACTCCGCGACTGGAGGGTGTAGATCGCCTTGGCGTAGTTCTCCACGGCGGTGCCCGGGCCGCCCGAGGCGTGGGCGTGGTGGGCGGCGTCGGCCATCAGGCGCTGACCAGCAGCCCGGTGACGTACAGGACGGCGACGCCGGCGAGGATCCCGCCCACGCTGGCGGGGTACAGCGCCCGCCCGGCCCGGTCGCGCATCGCGGGGACGAGCTGCACGATCACCTGTACGATCGCGCCGATCCCGATCCCGATCAGCAGGGCGGCGGTCTCGGGATTGTAGGCGGAGGCACCGATGAAGGCGCCGAGGATCGCGGGCGCGCCGGCGATCAGCCCGAGCATCATGAGCCGCCCCAGGGACGGCCGGGGCCGTCCGGCGAGCGGCGCGACGATCGCCAGCCCCTCGGTCGTGTTGTGCAGTGCGAAGCCGAACACCAGGAAGGCGCCGAGCGCGAGCTCGCTGATCGCGTAAGCGGAGCCGATGGCGAGCCCCTCGCCGAGGTTGTGCAGGCCGATCCCGATCGCGACCAGCAGCGAGAGCTGAAAGGCCCCGGCGCCTGCCGCCTCGGCGCGCTCGTGGCGACCGCGAAGGTAGCGATCGAGGGCGACGAGCGCGAGGTAGGCTACCGCCGCGCCGATGAACAGGAGCTCGGCGCCGCCGAACGCGCCGGTGCCCTGCGCGGCGATCTCGGTGCCTTCGAGGTAGGCATCGACGGCGAGGAATCCGAGCAGGCCGATGGTCGCGGCAATGAAGATGCGGATCCAATGCTCGCGCACGCGGCCCAGGAACGGCAGGAAGAGCATCCCCAGCGCCACCGGGATGATCCCCACGTAGGTGCCGAGCAAGGCCATCAGGCCGTAGAGGCCGCCATCGGCCTGTGGGGTTTCGACCGCCACCTCGATCTCGTGCTCGACGGTGGCGCCCGACGAGGTGAGCAGCGTGACGAGCAGCGGCGAGCCCTCCTGCCAGGGGTAGTCGAGCGTCAGCTTCTGGCTGCCCAGCCGGCCCACCTGCTCGTTGTCGACCGTGTAGTCGACATAGGCGTCGTTGACGAACACCTGGGCCAGCGCAACCGGGTCGGGACCCGCGTTGCGCACGGTCAGGTCGATCTCCCCGGGGCGCAGCACGGTCCGCTCGACGGCGATGTCCTCGACGGGTGGGCCGCGCCGCTCACCGAGGGTGTCGCCGCCGACGGTGAGCAGCGCGACGAGCGCGACGGCGATGAGGGCGAGCGGGATCAACCCGAGCGCCCACGCCGGGAGCCGCCCGAGCGCCCCGCGTCCGGTTTTGTCCTGGCCCTGTGGGTGGCTGCGCGCTTCCATCAGGCGACTTCGAAGAAGCCCATCCAGCCGAGCTCGGCGAACTCGGTCTTGTGGGCGTGGAACATGAACATCCCCGGGTGCTTGAACCGCAGCTCGCAGATCCCACGCTGGGCCTGGCCGAGCATCACCGTGTCGGTGAAGTCAATCGACTCGAGGCGCGTGCCGGTGGGGTAGTAGTCGAAGAAGTTGCCGTGGATGTGGAACGAGTTGATGGGGTCGTACTCGAGGATGTTCACGAGGTAGATGCGCACCAGCTCGCCGCGCCTGATCTTGATCGGCTCGTTGACGTGGTGGAAGGCGACGGTGTTGACGGCGTAGACCTGGTTGCCCTCGGCGTCGAAGTTGGTGTTGAAGCCGTTCATGACCATCACCAGTTCGTCGGCGTCAGGGCGCCCCTGCCTGGGATCGATCACAAAGGTGCCGTACATCCCGCGCGCGATGTGCTCGGCCAGCGGACCCGCGTGGCAGTGGTAGAGGTGCAGGCCGAAGGGGTCGGCGTCGAACTCGTAGGTCGTGCTCTTCCCCGGCTGGATGAGTCCCGCGCCGATCTCCGGCACGCCGTCCATCTCGGCCGGATGGAAGCCGTGGAAATGCATCGTGTGGGGGTGCTGTGAGGCGTTGACGAAGCGCACCCGCAGCCGCTCGCCTTCGCGGCAGCGAAGCGTCGGCCCGGGCGCGCGCCCGTTGAACGTCCAGGCTGGGTACTTCACCCCCGGGGCCACCTCGAGCTCCTTGTCGACGGCGACGACCTCCCACTCGCGCAGCGTCCGCCCGGTGGCCAGGCGCCGCGTCTTGCCGGCGTCGAAGTCGCGCAGCAGGTCGGTCGGGTTGAAGCCGTTTGCCTTGTGGTCGACGACGTCGCCGCGCTTGAACGTCGGCCCGTTTTGCCCGCCGCCGTGGCCGCCCATGCCATCCGCGGCGCCGTGAGCGCCACCGCCACCCCCCGCGGCCGCGGCCAGCCGGCGGTGGACACCCCCGTGGGGGACGGTCTCGTGTAAGACCGACAGGGCCGCCCCCGCAGAGGCGCCCCCAACCAACAGTCGTCGCCGGCTCAACTTTTTCATGCGGCCATTGAAGCACTTTCTGTTGGCCCGCGCCGAATCAAAGGTTTGGCCGTGCCTAACTTTCGGCCGAGTCGGCCGGTCGACGTAGAACAGCGGCGCCGTGGCGGTTGTGGTGGCGTCGACCGTCAGTCCCGTCGCGGCAAATGAGGGTCGCCGCCGGCTGATTCACCCCGTGCGACCGCGGCGCCGGCGGACGCGGTCGCCGCGGGGGCCGACCATGCGCCCTGTCAGCTCTGCCGTGCGCACCTCCTGCGCGCCGAGGGCGAGCGCGCGCGCGCGCAGGTGCGGCGGCAGGTCGTAGTGGTCGCCCTGGAAGCGGTGGCGCGGGATGCCAAGGCGCGCCGCGAAGACGTGCAGCTCCTCAAACCCCGCGTCACTGGCCATGTGGCACCAGCATTTGACCGGCAGGCGGACGTGCGGGTACTCGTGCAGGTCGTCGACCATGACAGCCACCAGCACATGGTGCAGCACGCCGGCCCGGCGCGGATAACCTCCACCTCAGTGGCGGGCTCCAGGAGCCGTCGCCGAATGGGTCAGTCGCCGTGCGGTTTCGGGCGTGCTGGGAGTGTCAGCAGCTGCGAGCAGATCGTGTCGCCGAACCAGTGCTCGTACTGCTCGGGCGTCCAGCCGCGCTGGC
>DASQFQ010000008.1:0-2389 GCA_035633075.1 Solirubrobacteraceae bacterium
GAGGGTCACGGCCAGCAGCGCCTCGCGCACGCTCCAGCCGTAGCGGCGCACGGCCAGCCCCACGATCACGGGCAGCGACGCCACCGGCGAGGTGCCCGGATTGAGGTCGCTGGCCAGCACGCAGATCGCCCCGGCGTCGGCGAGGGCGCGGCCGGGCGCGAGCTGTTCGGCGCCCAGGAACTCGGCGCCGGGCAGCAGCACGGCGGCGCACTCGGCGGCGGCCAGCGGGCCCAGGTCGTCGGGGTGCAGGCAGGCCAGGTGGTCGACCGAGCGCGCGCCGTGCTCAAGGGCCACGGGCACCGAGCGGTGGGTGGCGAACTGCTCGACGTGGCAGCGCAGCGCCAGCTCGAAGCGGGTGGCCAGGCGCCCCATGCGCGCGAGATGCTCGTTCGAGAAGGCGACCGCCTCCACGAAGATGTCGAGCGCCGACGCGCCGGTCTGCGCGATCACCTGGGGCAGCATGCCCTCGACCTCGTCCATCCAGGAGTCGGCGTCGAACCCCGGCGGGACGCTGTGGGCGAGCAGGGCGGTGGAGGTGGTCTGCTGACCCACCTGCTCCCCGAGCCGGTCGGCCAGGCGCAGGGAGCGCAGCTCGGCGTCGACCGCGAGCCCGTAACCACACTTGGACTCAAAGGCCGTGGTGCCGTGTCCCAGCATCTCCCCGGCCAGCCCGCGCGCCTGCCTGAGCACCGCGGCGTCGTCTGCCTGCGCGAACGCCTCGGCCGAGGCGGCGATCCCGCCGCCCGCCCGAGCGATCTCCTCGTAGGGGACGCCGGTGACCTTGCGCTCGTACTCCTGCGCCCGCCAGCCGGCGAAGGGCAGGTGGGTGTGGCAGTCGACGAGGCCGGGGATCACGGCACAGCCCGAGGCGTCGACCTGGAGGCCTGCGCCGCCATCGGCCTCGAAACCCGTCACCCGCCCGTCGTGAACCGCGAGCGTGCCGGCCTCGAGCTCGAGCTCGCCGGCGCGGTCGTGGCGCAGGTAGGCGAGCCCGTCACTCGGCGGGCGAAGGATCTGCGCGGCGTCGTGCACGACCACGTCGCGCGCCGCGGCCACCAGCGCGTCGGCGAGATCAGGCATCCGGCCCGTCGAGCATCGGCACCCGCACGCCGAGCCGCCGCGCCGCGTCGATCGCCTCGGGATAGCCCGCGTCCACATGGCGGGCCACGCCCAGGCCGGGATCGGCGAGCAGGGTGCGGCGAATGCGTTCGCCGGCCGCCTCCGAGCCGTCGGCCACGCACACCTGGCCCGCGTGCAGCGACTTGCCCATCCCCACCCCGCCGCCGTGGTGGAAGGACACCCAGCTGGCGCCGGTGGCGGTGTTGAGCATCGCATTGAGCACCGGCCAGTCGGCCACGGCGTCCGAGCCGTCGCGCATCCCCTCGGTCTCGCGTTCGGGCGAGGCCACCGATCCCGCGTCGAGGTGGTCGCGACCGATCACGATCGGCCCGCGCAGCTCGCCCGAGGCGACCATCTCGTTGAAGCGCAGCCCGGCGCGGTCACGCTCCCCGTAGCCCAGCCAGCAGATGCGCGCCGGCAGGCCCTGGAAGCGCACCTTCTCCCCGGCCAGGCGGATCCAGCGCGCCACGGACTCCTGCTCGCCGAACAGCTCGAGGATGGCCGCGTCGGTGGCGTGGATGTCGGCCGGGTCGCCCGAGAGGGCCACCCAGCGAAACGGACCGCGCCCCTCGCAGAATTGCGGCCGGATGTAGGCGGGCACGAAGCCCGGGTAGGCGAAGGCGTCGTCGTCGCCGTACTCCGCCGCGAGTCCCCGCAGCGCGTTGCCGTAGTCGAACGCCTCGGCGCCGGCGCTCTGCAAGGAGCGGATCGCCTCCACGTGGGCGAGCGCGCTTTCACCGGCGCGGCGCAGGTAATCGTCGGGATCGGATGCGCGCAGGGAGTCGGCCTGCTCAACGGTCAGCCCCGCGGGCACGTAGCCGTTGAGCGGATCGTGGGCGCTCGTCTGATCGGTCACCACGTCCACGTCGGCGCCGCGTCGGGCCAGCTCAGGGATCACCTCCGCCGCGTTGCCGAGCAGGCCGATCGAGAGCGGCTCGCGCCGCGAGCGGGCTTCGTCCAGGCGTTGCAACGCGTCGTCCAGCGAACCCGCGCGCTCGTCGAGATAGCCCTCGGCGATGCGCCGCTCGATCCGGCGCAGGTCCACCTCCACGCACAGGGCCGTGCCTCCGTTCATGACGATGGCCAGTGGTTGGGCTCCGCCCATGCCGCCCAGCCCGGAGGTCGCCACGAGCCGGCCCGCGAGCGTGCCGTCGAAGCGCTTTCGCGCCAGCGCCGCGAACGTTTCGTAGGTGCCCTGCAGGATTCCCTGGCTGCCGATGTAGATCCAGGAGCCGGCCGTCATCTGCCCGTACATCATCAGCCCGGCGGC
>DASQFQ010000009.1:0-15798 GCA_035633075.1 Solirubrobacteraceae bacterium
AGGACGTGATGGACGTCGCCCGAGAGCGCGACGATCGATGCCGGCGGTGACCCGCGCCGCCCGGCGCCGACCGCGGCAGGGGCCGAACACGATGCTGGTGGGAGAGGCGGGGTCGTGGGTGCGCACGACGCTCGGGGGAAACGGGAAGTCCGCCGGTGGCCAGACGCGCGTCCCGTCGAGCGCGACCTCGTAGGGGGTGATCGACCCGGGCTCGAGCCCGGCGCAGTGCACGAGCGCATAGTGGTGGCCCTCGACGGCGAACGTCCGCGCCGGGCAGCCGAGCACCTCGACGGTGCAGGGCCCGTTGGTCTCCACCCAGACCATCGCCTCCGTCTCGCCGCGTACCGCAGCAGCGGGCCAAGCACGAGCTCAGCCACGACCGCGCACCCTACGCGGCGGCGAGCTCGAAGCGGCGCCTGATGTCGTAGAGCGTCGTGCGCTCGGCGGCGGGCCTGCCGGCGCGATGGGCGGCGCCGACGAGGTCGTCGGGGTCCACGCGGGTGCCGTGATAGCTGCCGGCCATGCGGCTGATCGACTCCTCCATGAGCGTGCCGCCGAGGTCGTTGACGCCCCAGTGCAGCGCCTCGGTGGCGGCGTCGAGGCCCATCTTCACCCAGCTCGCCTGAAGGTTGCGGACGCTGCGGCCGAGGGCCAGCCGGAACGCGGCGGTGTGCTTGAGGTTCTCCTCGCGCGAGATCTCCTCGATGCCGTGGGTGCGGCCGAGCAGCGTGTGGAAGGGGATGAACGACAGCGGCACGAACTCCGTGAAGCCACCGGTGCGCTCCTGCAGCTCGCGCACGACGCGCATGTGCTCCGCCAGCTCCCAGGGCTCCTCGATGTGACCGAACATCACGGTCACGGTCGAGCGCAGCCCCTCGGCGTGGCTGGCCTCGATGATCTCGACCCAGCGCGAGACGGGCAGCTTGTTGGGGCTGATGCGCTCGCGGACCGCGTCGTGCAGGACCTCCGCGGCCGTGCCGGGCGTGGAGTCGAGGCCCGCATGGCGCAGACGGGCGAACACGGCGCGCGCCGAGAGCCCGGAGACGTCGCACATGTGCGCGACCTCCATCGGGCTGTAGGCGTGCAGGTGCAGCTGCGGAGCCAGCTCCTTGGCGAAGCGCAGCCAGCCCTCGTAGTCAGCGAGGCCCCAGTCAGGGTGGATCCCCGACTGGATGCACAGTTCGGTGGCGCCGAACTCGACGGCGTCGCGCACGCGCACGGCGAACTCCTCGCGCGAGTGCTCGTAGGCGTCGGGCGAGCGCCCGCCCTGCCCGAACCCGCAGAACGCGCACCCGACGATGCAGACGTTGGAGACGTTGATGTTGCGGTTGACGACGAAGGTCACCGTGTCCCCCGCGAGCTCGCTGCGCAGCGCGTCGGCGGCCTGGCGCATCTCCTCCACCACCTCGGGCCGGGTCTCGGAGAACAGCCCGGCGATCTCCGCGGGCGACAGCGGCTCGCCGTCGCGGGCCCGCTCGAGGGTGTCCGCCGAAACCTCGCTGGGAGGCGGACCCTCGCGGCGCCCCGAGCCACGGCGCGGGATGAAGCTCCAGTAGCGGGCCTTGATGACGTCGAGCACGCCCTGCGCGACCCACCCGGGGTCGATGAACGGCCCGTAGACGCACAGGCGCTCGGTCAGGGCCACGCCGTCGACGGCGAGGCGCTTACGGACCGCATGGGGCGAGGGGAAAGCATGCTCGGGCGAGATGTGATCGCCGTTGGCCGAGAGGCCGCCGAGGTCGGTGGCGCCCGCCGCCACGAGCTCGGGCCACCAGTCGGCGAGGTTGGGCGGGACCTGCACCCCGACCCCGGGGAGCAGCCGGCGCGCCTCGGCGACCAGCCGCTTCATGGCATCAAGCGTGACCTCGGTGGCCCACGCGGGGCGCTCGAGCTGCGGGCCTTCACCCAGGCCGGTGCGCCAGTACCGCTCCGAGGCGGCCTCGGCGATCTCGGCCGGCTCGCGCCCGTAGTAGCTCTGGTGCGGGACGAAGTTCTGCAGGATCACCTCCTGCAGGTGCCCGAACTCGGAATGGACGGCGGCCAGCACCTCGAGCGCCGCCACCCGCTCCTCCTCGGACTCGCCGATCCCGACGAGGATGCCGCTGGTGAACGGGATCCGCAGCTCCCCCGCGGCGCGGATGCAGTCCAGGCGCCGCGCCGGGGACTTGGTCGGCGAGCCCTGGTGGGCGACCAGGCCGGCGTTGACCGACTCGAGCATCAGCCCCTGGGAGGCGGTGACCTCCCGCAGCCGGGCGAGCTCCCCGCGGTCCAACACCCCGAGATTGGTGTGCGGCAGCAGCCCGCGCTCGAGCGCGCGCTCGCACACCCACACCACGTAGTCCGTGAAGTCGGCGTGGCCGAGCTCGGCCAGGCGGGCGGCGACGCCGGGGTGGTGGTCGGGCGCCTCCCCGGTGAGGACGAGCAGCTCCTTGACGTTGCGGCGTGCCGCGCCGTCGAGAATCCGTTCGACCTCCGCGGGCTCGTGCAGGTGCGGCGAGTGGGTCGCGAAGGCGCAGTACTTGCAGTAGCAGCGGCACGTCCGCGAGAGCGACAGCGTCAGGTTGCGCGAGAAGGTGACGCGGCGACGCATGGCCCCATCGTACGTGCAGCGGTCATGATGGGACCGTGCCACGGTTACTGGTCGCGCTCCTCGGCGCCCTCTGCGCGCTCGCCGCATGCGGGGGGGTCTCGGGCGGCGACCGCCCGGACGAGGAGGCCACCCTCCTGCTCGACTTCACGCCCAACGCAGTGCACGCGGGCCTCTACGTCGCGGTGGAGCGCGGCTACGACCGCGCGGAGGGCGTCGGCCTGCGGATCCGCAAGCCGGGCGCCTCGACCGACGCGCCCAAGCTGCTGCTGTCCGGGCGCACCGACATGGCGATCCTCGACATTCACGACCTAGGGCTCGCACGCGAGCGAGGTCGCGACCTCGTCGGGGTGATGGCCGTGGTCCAGCGGCCGCTGGCCGCCGTCCTGACCCAACCCTCGATCCGCTCCCCGCGCTCGCTGGAGGGCCGGCGGGCGGGCGTGACCGGGCTGCCCTCGGATTCGGCGGTGCTGCGCTCCGTCGTGTCCGGCGCCGGCGGCGACCCCGACCGCGTGCGCCAGACGACGATCGGCTTCGAGGCCGTCAAGGCCCTGCTGGCCCGGCGCGTCGATGCCGCCACCGCGTTCTGGAACGTCGAGGGTGTCGCGCTGCGCGCGCGCCGGCCCGGGATCCGCGAGTTCCGCGTCGACGACTTCGGCGCCCCCGGCTACCCCGAGCTGGTGCTGACCGTCACGCGCAGGACGCTGCGCGAGCGCCCGCAGGTCGTTCGCGCGACGATCCGGGCGCTGCAGCGCGGCTACGCCGAGACGCAGGCCGACCCCGAGAGCGCCGTCAGCGCGATGCTGGCGAGCCAGCCCGGCCTCGACCGCGCGGCGATCGCCGCCCAGCTCGACGCTGTGGCACCCGCCTTCACCGCGGGGGCGCGCGAATACGGCGAGCTGCGCCCCGACACCCTGCGCCGCTGGGCCGCCTGGGACCGCCGCTTCGGCATCCTCTCCAAGCCGATCGACGTCCGTGCGGCGTTCGACACGACGCTCGTCGGCCGGGTGCGCAACCCCTGAGTCATCTAGCCCGCGGCGAGGCGCTCCACGAGCTTGGCGCCCTCGCGCGCCATCCGCGAGCGCGGGGCCACGAGGTCAAGCCCTGCCTCCTCGGCACGCTGGCGCGTCTCGGCGTCGACGTGTGAGTAGACGCCGAGCACGCGCGTGTTGCCGAGCTCGCCGGACTCGCGCAGCCGCCCCACGACGGCGACACCGTCGAAGCTCGGGGTGGCGAGGTCGACCACGAGCACCGCGGCGCCGTCGGGGCGGACGGCGTCGGGATCGGAGACCAGCGCCACCTCGTGACCGGCGGCCCGCAGCATCCCCAGCACGTTGGAGCCGAGCAGCAGGTCGTCGAAGAGCGCGACGACCCGCGCCATCACTGCGAGCGCCGGCGGCCGAACTCCTGCCGGACGCTTTCGGGGCGCCCCCACATCTGGACGGTCTCCACCCGCCCGGTGCGCGCCTCGCGCAGCACCATCTCGCCCTCGATGCCCTGGTCGTCGAGCAGCTTCAGCGTGCCATGAACGGCCGGCGCCGCGGCGGCGTGGCCGAACTGGTGGGCGACGAGGATGCGGTAGTGCCAGTCGTGGTGGGAATAGGGCTGGGCGTTGACCTGGACGAGCAGTGTCGCGGCGTCGATGTAGCGGTCCTCCTGCACGCGCAGGTCGAGCTCGAGGTCCGTCCAGTCCGACGGCAGCGAGTCCACGATCTCTTGAAAGGTGTCCGCGAGCGGCATGATTGGCTCGTGGAGTCTGGCAAACCGGACGATCCGCTGGCACCCGCCCGCGGACTGAGCCTCGACGGGCTGCTCGACCTGCTCTCCGAGCTGGATGGGGCCGAGGAGGCCACCGTCGTGCGCGAGGCGCTCACTGCCGGCGTCCCGGCCGCGATGGTGCTCGACGAGCTCCAGCGCGAGGTCGAGCGCCGGCTGCTGCGCACCCGCCGGTTCTACGATGAGTGGACGTGAGCGCGGCCGTCGACACCCTTGACTCCGAATACCGGGCCCTGACCGAGAGCTGCGGCCTGCTCGACCGCTCAGAGCGCGGCAAGCTCGCGCTCACGGGCGCCGAGGCGGCCGAGTTCCTCCAGGGGCAGGTGACCAACGACGTGGAAGCGCTGCGGACCGGACAGGGCTGCTACGCGGCGTTCCTGACCCCGAAGGGAAAGATGCTCGGCGACCTGCGCGTGCTGCACCTCGGCGACGAGCTCTTCCTCGACACCGAGCGCGCGAGCCTGCAGGAGCTGTTCAACATGATCCGGCGCTTCAAGCTCGGCCGCGACGTCGAGCTGCACAAGCGCACGCTCGAGCGCGGGCTGCTCTCGCTGATCGGGCCGGAGGCCAGGACGGTGTCGGGCGCGGACGGGCTGGGGCCGGCCGAGCACGACAGCGCGCCCGCGGTGCTCGCCGGGGTGCCGGTGCAGCTGGTCGCGACCGACGTCGGCGTGGACGTCATCTGCGAGGCGGCGTGCACCGCCGAGGTCGCGGCGGCGCTCGACGGCGCGGTTCACGTCTCGGAGGCGGCCGCCGAGATCCTGCGCGTCGAGCGCGGGCGCCCCCGCTACGGACTCGACCTCGACGACACCGTGATCCCCCAGGAGGCGGGGCTCAACGACCGCGCGGTCTCATTCTCCAAGGGCTGCTACGTCGGTCAGGAGACCGTCGCTCGCCTGCACTACCGCGGCAAGCCCAATCGGCACCTGCGCGGCCTGCGCCTCGGCGGGCCTGTCGAGCGCGGCGAGCCGCTGCGGCTCGGCGAGCGCGAGGTCGGGCGCATCGGCTCGGCTGTGGCCTCCCCCGTCCACGGCCCGATCGCCCTGGCGCTCGTCCGCCGCGAGGCGGCCCCCGGCGACACCGTCGCCGTCGGAGACACGACGGCCAGCGTCGTCGACCTGCCGTTCTGAGGAGGACGCAAGCGACCGAACCGCGCGAGGGTCTCTGTACGCAAGAGTGCGAGCGGAGCGAGCAGTTGGGTGACCGGCGACGTTCGCCTGTCACCGCACTGCCAGCCCGCTGGGCCGGTGGAGTATCTTCGGGGCATGGCATGGCGGGCACGCGTCCTGGTCGTCGCCAACCTCACGGCAACCTCGAGGGAGCTCCTCGACGCCCTGCTCGCGCGGGCGGAGCGGGGGCCGATCGACGTGACGCTGCTGATGCCGGCCACCCGCGTCGGCTTCTCGGGCCGTGAGGAGGCCGCCGAGCGGCTGGGCCAGGCGCTCGAGCGCTGGCACGCGGCGGGCCTGACCGCGCAGGGCCTCGTGGGCGACACCGACCCGATCGTGGCCGTGCACGAGGCGTGGGACCCCCGGGCCTACGACGAGGTGATCGTCTCGACGCTTCCGGGCGCGAGCTCGAAGTGGCTGCAGTTCGACCTGCCGCATCGCGTGGCGCAGATCACGAGCCTGCAGGTCTCCCACGTCGTCGCCCGCGAGCAGCGTGACCACCGCTACGGCCCGCCGCCGCCGCGCGAACGGCGG
The DNA here is from genome assembly GCA_035633075.1 of Solirubrobacteraceae bacterium. Classification (GTDB taxonomy): domain Bacteria; phylum Actinomycetota; class Thermoleophilia; order Solirubrobacterales; family Solirubrobacteraceae; genus DASQFQ01. The sequence goes on from DASQFQ010000009.1 coordinate 6,067, forward strand.
GCGCTCGGCCCACTCAGCCTCAAGGGCACAAAGCAGCACTAGCGAACGCGACGACCTGCGCCGGCTCCGGCCGCGCGTCGAGGTCGAGCACCCGCGCGTCGTGCGAGGCGAGCCAGGCGCCCACGATCCGCGCCTCGTCGATCTCCTCGGCCGGCAGCCAGCCGCCGAGCTCGGGGCGCGGCGGCGCGCGCAGAGCCTCCCCGGTCCGCGCCGCCAGCTCGCCGGCGTCCCCCGCCAGCGGCCCCCAGTCGAGCACCCGCCCGCCGACGATCCAGAACGCGTCGAAGCGGCGAGCCGCGCTCGGGTGCGGCGCGAGGACGAGCCGCGCGCGCGCATGGGTGGCGCGCAGCACCCCGCCGAGCCGGGCCAGCAGCGTCTCCAGGCGCGCACGGCGGCGCAGCAGCCACGCCGCGCGCTCGTAGCGGCGCGCCGCCGCTGCCGAGCGCATCTGGCCGTCGATGTGGGCGAGCAGGGCGGCGCCCGGGTCGCGCTCGCTCACGAACAGCCGCAGGGCGCCGTCGAGCCGCTCGCGGTAGAGGTTGGGGTCGAGGTCGCCGAGGCAGGGCGACAGGCAGCGCCCCATCTGCCCGTAGGCGGAGGGATGCCGGCGCCGCGGCAGCGCGCGCCCGCAGTGGCGCAGGCCGAACAGCGAGTTGAGCTGCTCGACGAGCTCGGCGGCCGCCGCCCGGCCGCGGACGGGGCCGACGGTGACGCTGTGACCGGGAGCCGGCTCGCGCGCGACCTCGAGGATCGGGAAGGCGATGTCGAGCCGGCAGCGCAAGTACACGAGCCCGTCGGCCACCCGCTTGAGCCGCACGTTGCCCGACGGGCGCAGCGCCTTGATCAGCCGGTTCTCGAGGACCAGCGCGCCCAGCTCGGACTCGGTCGCCTGGTAGTCGACCTGCTCGGCCTGGCCCGTCCAATCGGCGGGGGTCGTGAAATGCGAGCGAGCGCGCGTGCGCAGGCAGACCGACTTGCCGACGTAGAGCGGCCTTCCCTCCGCGTCGCGGAAGACATAGACGCCGGGATCCTTCGGCAGCGCCGAGAGGTCCGGGCGGCGCTCCGGCGGCCTGCCCGCGGCGGACGGCCGGCGCCGTCCCCCGGCACGGCGCGGGCCCAGCAGCGCAACCGCTTCGGCGACCGTGGCCGCGTGCGCGCAGAGCCGGTGAAACAGCGCGCAGAACACCCCAGCGCAGGTCTCCGCGTCGGGCAGCGCGCGGTGGGCGCCCGCGACCTCGATGCCGAGGGCCTCGGCGAGGGCGCCCAGCCCGCGCCGGCGCTGCAGCGGCGCGAAGCGCCGGGCGAGCGAGATCGTGCAGAGGACGGGCGGGTCGGGCCAGGTCAGCGCGGCGCGGTCGAAGGCCTGGCGCAGCACCCTCGTGTCGAAGCGCGCCGAGTGCGCGACGAGCACCCGCCCGCGCATCCGCGCCGCCAGCACGGGCAGGACCTGCTCGGGCGGCGGCGCGGCATCCACCATCGCCTGGCTGATCCCGGTGAAGCGCTGAATCCCGCGCGACAGCGGACGGGCGACCCCGACGAGGGACGACCAGCGATCGTGCAGCTCTCCCCCGCCCACCAGGACGGCGCCGATCTCCGTGAGCTCACACGCTTCGCCCGCGAGCCCGTTGGTCTCGGTGTCGAGGGCGAGGAACTCGGCGGTGGCGAGTGGCTGGGCGCCCAGTTCGGTGGTGAGCAGCGGCATCCCGGGGTCTTACGCCCGGGGCCGGACGTCGTGCACCGTTTCGTGCGCGAGCGCCTGCTTGTGCCGGTTGGTTCAAGTAGGGTTTCCCGGCTACGGAGGAGTCACGGGTCAGGAGGAATGAGGCGCACATTCACATGGCTGCTCTTGCTGGCCCCGCTGGCCGGCTGTGGCAGCGGAGACGACTACGCCAATCGCCCGCGCCCGCCGGCGCCCATCAATGTGACGGCGGCGATCAGCGACGCGCGTGTCTCGGTGTCCCCGCGCCGGTTTGGCGCCGGGCCGATCGTGCTCATCATCTCCAACCAGTCCTCGTCCGCCCAGGAGGTGACCTTCGAGACCGGCGAGCTCGGCGCCTCACAGCCCGGGCGGACCTTCAACACGACGCCCATCAATCCGCGCGGCACGGCCGCGCTCAAGATGGACGTCCGCGAGGGTGATTGGGAGCTGCGCACGAGGGACAACGGCATCCGGGCCGCCGACGTGAAGGTGGACGTGACGCGCAAGTCCGCCCAGGACGAGCTGCTGCAACCGTGAGCGCGAGGGGCACACGCTTCGCCGCCATCGCGGCGGCGCTGGGCGCGGTCGCGGTCGCGGCCGCCGTGCCCGCCTCCGCCGAGCAGACGCAGCCCCAGCGCTTCTTCAAGGAGCGCCTCCTGTCGGATTCGCAGACGAGCCGGGCGGTCAAGGACCTGCTGCGCCACGGCGGCGGGTTCGTGGACCGCTCCGTCGTCTTCCGCGACCTCACACGCGACCGGCGCGACGACGCGGTCGTGCGGGTCCACAGCGGCGGCGCCGGCGGCGTGGTCGCCATCTACGTGTTCAGCACCGACACCCGGCGCTCGAGCACGGGGCTGCGCGCGATGTTCCGGTCCCAGCGCCTGCTGCGCGCCTCGACCTCGGTGGCCGAGGGGGTCATGAGCTACCGGTCGGCGAGCTACGCCCCCGGCGACGAGCTGTGCTGCCCGTCGCGGCTGGTCGAGACGTCCCTGCGCTGGGAGCGCGCGACCAAGCGCTTCAGGATCGCGCAGCGTCGGACCGTCCCGCAAGAGCCCGAGGCGCAGGTCCCCGCCGCTCCGGATCCCGCGCCCAAGCCCCAGTGAGGTGACCCGGCGAACGTTGGCGGTTGCCCGCCCTCTCAGCCCAGCTCGCGCGGCGTGACAGGCAGCGGTCGCGCCGTGCCCTCGCGCACGACCGTGAGCTCGCAGGCCCGCCCGATGTACTCGGCGGTCAGCAGCCGCTGGAGGTCGTCGACCCCCCGCACGGGCGCCCCGTCTACCGCGACGATGAGGTCCTCGGCGTGGATCCCGGCGCGCGCGGCGGGTGAGCCTTCTACGACCTCGACGACCTCGACCGCGCGCTCGCGGCCGAGCGTCGCGGCCACGCGCGGCGGCAATGGCCGTGCCCCCCCGGCGATCCCGAGCCAGGCCCGGCGTACGCGCCCCTCGCGCATCAGCGCCGAAACGATCTGCCGCGTGGTGGCATTGATCGGGACCGCGAGCCCGAGTCCGACCCCCGCCACCGCGGTGTTGATCCCCACCACGCGACCCCGGCCGTCGACCAGGGCGCCCCCGGAGTTGCCCGGGTTCAGCGCGGCATCGGTCTGGATCACGTTGTCGACCACGCGCATGGCTCGGCCCGACCGCGTCGGCAGCGAGCGCCCGAGCGCCGAGACGACCCCGGCCGTCACCGACCCCGCGAAGCCGTGCGGGTTGCCGATGGCCACCACGAGCTGACCGACGCGCAGAGCCGCCGCGTCGCCCAGCACGGCGGGCTCGAGCGGCTCGCCATCGGCGCGCAGCACTGCGAGGTCGGAGAGGGCGTCGGCCCCGACCAGGCGCGCCTCGACCTCGCGGCCGTCGGTGAAGGAGGCCCGGATCCGCGGACGCGAGGCTCCCTCGACCACGTGCGCCGAGGTGAGCATGAAGCCGTCGGGCGTGATTGCGACCCCCGACCCGCCGCCGCCCGCGTAGCGCCCGCGCGGCGTCCGGTGCGAGACGCGGAGGTTCGCGACCGAGCGGGCGATGGTCTCGGCCACGCCCGTGACGACGCGGGAGTAGGCGTCGAGGGCCTCGGCCTCGCTCGGCAGCGAACCTGGAGCGGCGGGCTGAGCGGGATCCGTCACGGTCACTTGCGAAATGCTAGCGACCTGAGGAGCGGGCCCTGAGTCATGCCTGGTCGCCACCCTGACCGAGTCCTGCTCGGTCCGCCCCATCTTGCCCGCACGCTCCTGATACAGTTGCATGCGTGCAAGCAATAGTTGCTTCTCCGCAAGCACTCGCCGCCGACCTGGAGCTCTTCCTCAACCACCTGCACCGCTCGACGCTTGCGGGCTGGCTTCAGACCGTCGCCGACCTCGAGCTGTCGTTCACGCAGGTCAAGGCGCTGCAGGTGCTCGTCGAGCGCGAGGAGCTCTCGGTCAAGGACCTCGCCGAGGCGCTCACCCTGTCCTTCCCCGCGGCCTCGCGCGCCGTGGAGGGACTCGTCGGCCGGGCACTCGTGGAGCGCCGCGAGTGCGCCGCGGACCGCCGCTCGCGGCTGATCCGCCTCTCGCCGACCGGCCGCGAGGTCAGCGAGCGCGTGCTCGACGCGCGGCTCGAGGGGCTCGAAGCGTTCGTCGCCAAGCTGCCCGCCGAGGAGCGCGACCGCTTGCAGGCCGCCCTCGCGCCGTTTCTCGAGAGGACCCGCGGATGACCGATCGCCTGCGCCTGTCAGAGACCAATCGACGCTGGTGGACGCTCGCGGCGATGTGCTTCGCGCTGTTCATGGTCATGCTCGACAACACCGTCGTCAACGTCGCGCTGCCGTCCATCCAGCGCGACTTCGACGCCTCGCTGTCGGCGCTCGAGTGGACCATCAACGCCTACACGCTCGTCTTCGCGGTCCTGCTGGTCACGGGTGGGCGCATGGGCGACATCTTCGGGCGCCGCCGCATGTTCCTCTTCGGCGTCGTGGTGTTCGCGCTCGCCTCGGCGACCATCGGCTTCGCGCCGTCGGAGGGCTGGCTGGTCGCCTCGCGCGCGATCCAGGGGGCCGGCGCCGCCTTCATGATGCCCGGCACCCTGTCGATCATCAGCGACGCGTTCCCGCCCGCCGAGCGCGGCAAGGCCATCGGCACCTGGGCGGGCGTCTCGGCGATCGCCCTCGCCCTCGGGCCCGTGCTAGGCGGCTGGCTGACCGAGGACCTCTCGTGGCGCGCGATCTTCTTCCTCAACCTCCCCGTCGCCGTGGGCGCGATCGCCGTCACGCTGTTCGCGGCCCGCGAGTCGCGCGACCACACGGTGTCGCGACAGGTAGACCTGCCGGGGATCGCGGCGCTCACAGTCGGGCTGACCGCGCTCGTGCTCGCCCTCGTGGAGGGCAACGCCTGGGGCTGGGGCTCGGCGGTCGTCCTCGGGCTGCTCGCGCTGGCCGTCGCCGCGCTCACCGCCTTCACCGTGATCGAGCGGCGCTCGCCCGCTCCCGTGGTCGACTTCGCCTTCTTCCGGTCGCGATCGTTCCTCGGAGCGAACATCGTCGCCTTCTCGGTGTCCTTCGCGATGTTCGCGATGTTCTTCTTCCTCGCGCTCTACATGCAGAACATCCTCGGCTACAGCCCGCTGCAGGCCGGCGTGCGCTTCCTGCCCGCGACGCTGGTGATCATCGTCGCCGCCCCGCTGGCGGGGCGCCTCGCCGACCGCGTGGGCCCGCGGCCGTTGATCGTGACCGGAATGATGCTGTCGGCGGTCTCGCTGCTGTGGCAGTCGCGCCTGGACGCCGGCACGGGCTTCGGCTTCCTGCTGCCCGCCTTCGTGCTGATGGGCGCCGGCATGGGGCTGACCATGTCGCCGATGAGCACCGCGGCCATGAACGCCGTGCACCACACGAAGGCCGGCGTGGCGAGCGGGACCCTCTCCATGAGCCGCATGGTCGGGGGAACCTTCGGCGTCGCCGTCCTCGGGGCGCTCGTGGCCGCCGTCGGGCGCGCACGCCTGGAGGACTCGCTGCCCGCGCTCCCCGCGGGCGCCCGCGAGCACGTCGTCGACGCCCTCGGCTCCGGGGCGGGCACCGGTGGCGCCTCTCCCGAGATCGCCGTGGCCGCGCGCGACGCGTTCATCGGCGCCCTCGGAGACGCGTTGACGCTGAGCGCCGCGGTGGCCGCCGCGGCTGCCGTCGCCGCGTGGTTCCTGATCTCGCCGGGCCGTCCGGCGGTCGAGCGGCACCCGGTGCCGGCCGGCGAGGCCGAGCCCGAGGCCGCCGAGGCCCTGGCGGCCTAGCCCTCGCGCTCCCCGCGCCGCTTCTCGAGCCAGTCGGAGAGCTGCTCGCCGACGTCTGAGATCGAGGAGCCCGCCTTTTCGAAGGCGTCGCGGACGCGCTCGCCGTAGTGGGCGGCGGCGCCGCCGGCCTCCTCGCGCATCGACGGCTCCTCGCCGTGGCGGACGTACTCGCCGCCGATGATGCGGTCGTAGTCGCCGGAGCGCACCCACGCCAGCAGCTGCTGGACGCGCTTGACGGGCAGCGGGTGCGTCACGTTGAGGTCGAGCAGGAGCTTGGACAAGCGCTCGAGCCCGGTGCCCTTCTCGTCGTAGTCGAGCCCCTGCTTGATGAACGCGTCGAGGTTGAGGTGCTCGGCGGCGGCGCCGGCGGAGAGCACCATGAGCGTCCGGCAGACAACCTGGGGGTCCCGGGTCAGCAGGGCGGCGGCGCGGTCGCAGCTCAGCTCTGCGGCCCTGAACCACTCCAGCAGCGCCAGGCGGATGGCCATCAGCGGCAGCCCGGCCAGCAGCGGCAGCCGCTGTGTGCCGACCCGCAGGAGGATGACGAGCGCTGTCTGGTAGAGCACGTGATCGGAATGGATGTGCGCGGCCTCGTGGGCCAGCACCGCCCGCTGGCCGTCGGCGTCGAGCAGGGTCACGAGCTCGGAGTTCAGGATCACGATCGGGCGTCCCACCCCGATCGTCACCGCGTTGGCGAACGGGAACTGGGTCAGGTACAGGCCCGGGACCTCGTCGATGTCGAGCGAGTTGATCACCTGGCGGTGGAGCACCCAGATGTGGGGGAGCTGCTCCTGGCCGAGGCGAACCGCCGAGCCGAGCGACGCCGCCCGCAGCGCGCGCTCGTAGCCGAGCTCGATCAGCTTGCGGACCACCTGGTCGAGGTAGGGGACGTTGTGCAGGGCCGCCGTCGCCGCTCGGTCGGCGGGGTGCTGGTAGGCGCGCGGGGAGATGCCGTCGAGACGGTAGGCCTCGACCGGGAGGGTCATGCCCCAGACCGTAGCGTCCGCGGGGTAGGCTCGGCGGCGATGGACGTCCTGCAGGAGGTCGAGACCGGGAGGATCGCCGCGCTGCGCGAGCGGGACGAGTTCTTCTGGCTCGACCTCGAGAGGCCGTCGGACTCCGACCTCGACGCGATGGCCGGCGTGCTGAGCATCCACCCCCTCGCCCTGGAGGACACGCGGGAGTTCGGGCAGCGGCCGAAGCTCGACGCCTATGAGGACCACGTCCTGCTCGTCTACTACACCGTCCGCGACCCGTTGACCGAGGCCGAGGGGCTCGTCGAGCCGGTGGAGATCCACCTCTACATCTCGGGCGGCTTCGTCGTCACCGTGCGCCGCGAGGAGTGCAGCGAGCTCGACCACCTCCACGAGATGCTCGTCCCGGAGGACACCGCGGCGGAGGACTACCTCGTCTATCGCATCCTCGACGCGCTCACCGACGCGTTCTATCCGGCGCTGGAGCGGCTCGAGGTCCGGATCGACGCCCTCGAGGGCGAGGTCCTGGCCCGGCCGGACCGCGAGCATCTCGCCCAGATCCACCGCCTCAAGCAGGAGGTCCACGAGCTGCTGCGCCGCGTCGCCCCGCAGCGCGACCGCTTCCACACCGGCTCGGAGATCATCGTCAGCCTCCCGGGGCTGACCCGCGGCTCGCGCGAGTACCTGCGCGACGTCGCCGACCACCTGGCGCAGATCGCGGGCGAGCTCAGCCGCCAGCACGAGGACCTGATGGGCCTGACCTCGACCTACTTCAACTCCAACCAGAACCGCCTGAACGCGATCGCCACGCGCTTCACCGTGGTGGCGACGCTGTTCTTCACCTGGACGCTCGTGACGGGCTTCTTCGGCCAGAACTTCGTCTGGCTGGTCGACAGCATCAAGTCGCGCGGGGACTTCCTGCTGTTCGGCGTCGGCGGGCTCGTCGCGCCCACGATCCTGCTCGGGATCGTCTTCTACATCAAGCGCGAGGATTGGTTCTAGCCAGAAGCTAGGATCGGCGCCCCTTCAATCAGGAGACAACGTGGCGATCGATACGACGCAAGTGGCGCGGCTGCACGTGGAACCGGGAGAGCTCCCGGCCACCATGGCGGCCTGGGTGATCCGCGAGGAGCGGTTCGGCGAGCCGCTGGAGGCGTTCCAGCTCGAGGAGATCGAGGTCCCCGAGCCCGGCGCCTTCGAGGTGACCGTTCGCGTCATGGCGGCCGGCGTGAACTTCAACAACGTGTGGGCCGCGCTCGGCCAGCCCGTGTCCGTCTTCCGCTATCACCCCGAGGACCACCACATCGGTGGCTCGGACGCCTCGGGCATCGTCTGGAAGGTCGGCGAGGGCGTGACCCGCTGGCAGCCCGGCGACGAGGTCGTCCTGCACTGCAACCAGGCCTCCTACGAGGACGTCGAGGTCCATGGCCTGGACCCGCTGGCCGCCCCCTCCCAGCAGATCTGGGGCTACGAGACGACGTGGGGGTCCTTCGCGCAGTTCTGCAAGGTCCAGGCCCAGCAACTGCTGCCCAAGCCCCAGCACCTCTCCTGGGAGGAGGCCGCCTCCTACGGGCTGACCTACTTCACCGCCTACCGGATGCTGATCGACCAGGCCAAGCTCCAGTCGGGTCACCGGGTGCTCGTATGGGGCGCGGCCGGCGGCCTTGGTGTCTTCGCGCTGCAGCTCTGCAAGCTCGCGGGCGCCGAGGCCGTCGGGGTCGTCTCCTCGGCCGACAAGGGCGAGCTGTGCGGCAAGCTCGGCGCCTGCGGCTTCGTCGACCGCAACGAGTTCGCCGGCATGATGCGCCGCGGCGACGAGACCCCCGACGAGGAGAAGGCCCGCTTCAAGGAGTCCCGGCGCTTCTGCAAGGCCGTCGTCGAGCACCTCGGCGGCGAGCCGGACATCGTCTTCGAGCACGTCGGGCGCGCCACGTTCCCGACCTCGGTGCTGGTGGTCAAGCCGTTCGGCAAGGTGGTGATCTGCGGCGCCACCTCCGGCTACAACCTCGACTTCGACGTGCGCTACCTGTGGATGCGCCAGAAGCAGATCATCGGCTCGCACTTCGCCAACGCCTGGCAGTGCCATCGGGCCAACCAGCTCGTCGACCAGGGCCGGATCCGGCCGGTGCTCTGGAAGACGCTCGGGTTCGACGGGGTCGCCGAGGCCCACCAGCTGCTGCGCGACAACAAGCACCAGGGCAAGATCGCGATCCTCGTGGGCGCCGAGTCCGAGGGGGACGGGCGCAGCGCCGAAGGCCCGGGCGCGATCCGCGCGGAGGTGGGCGCCTGATGTCCGTCGTGTTCCAGGTCCCGTGGTACGCCACCGTGTTCCGGGCCGACTCCCTCGAGGTCGCTCTCGCCGAGATCGCTCCCGTGGCCCTGCGCTACGGCGCCAGCGACTACTCCGTCTACCGCGCGTCCGAAGACGGCTACAAGTTCCTGCAGATGGCGACCTTCGAGCACAAGGTCGACTACGAGCTGTACTGGAACGGCGAGGAGTTCGCGGCGTGGCGCGCCGACTACGCGAGCTGGTACCAGGTGCCCGTGGTCTACGGCTCCTCGAAGCTCGTGGTCTCCGGACGGGTGGGCCCCGAGGGCAACGGCCAGGCGGCGCCGCGCTCGGCTCACGCCTGAGGGACATCGCGTCGATAAGCGGGTATGCGCCTGCGCGACGCGCTGCCCAAGGGGCAGACCCTGCCGGACGAGAGCTGGGAGCGGCGGCATCGGTGGATGCTCGCCCTGCTGGCCCTGAACGCCGTCGGCCTGCTGGCCTTCAGCCTGCTGCGCGCATTCCCCCTCTGGC
>DASQFQ010000010.1:0-4258 GCA_035633075.1 Solirubrobacteraceae bacterium
GAGCAGGATCCCGATCTCGGGGAGGAGCTCGCGAGCCAGGCTTGCCGGCGAGCTTTGCCGCTCGATGACCTCGACCGACGGCTCGGGCGAGCGTGTTTCCGGCTCGCCGGCTCCCGTCGGCGGGTCGGTCGTCTCCCCGCCGGTCGCTCCCTCACGCGTCATTTCTCCGCTCCCCAGGTGCCCCGCCCTTGCCCGGTGGTACCCGATTCGGACGCGGCCATACCGCCCCAACATCCGTAGCATCGTCCAGTAGGGTCCGGCGCGTGCCCGACGCGGGCGACATGGCGCTCGGAGCGCTGATCGTGTTCGCGGCGGCCTTCCTCGGCGGTCTCACCGGCTTCGGATACGCGCTCGCCGCCGCGCCGCTTCTCCTCCTCACGGGCTTTCCGTTGCGCTACGTGGTCACGGCCAACCTGGCCGTCAGTGGGCTGACGCGGCTGTCGATCGTGTACCGCTTTCGCCGCCAGATCTCCCGGCGCCGGAGCCTGGCCATGGGCGCGGCCAGCGTGCCCGGGCTTTACCTCGGCGCCCGTGTCCTGTCGGACGTGCCGGAGTCGACGGTCAAGCTGCTGGCCGGCTGCGCGGTCATGGTGACCGTCGTGCTGCTGGCCCGCTCGCTCGACCGGCCTCCCCCCGAGCCGATCCCGGGGGCGCCGCTCGCCGCCGGCTTCGTGGGCGGTTTCCTGGGTGGGTCCACGTCGCTCGTCGGCATCGGGCCGATCGTGCTGCTGACCCGCGACAAGGTGGCGCCGACCACCTTCCTCGCCGACCTCGCCGTGTACTTCGTGTTCACGTCGACGGTCGGGCTCTTGCTGCTGGCGCTCGAGCGAGCGCTGGAACCCGACGCCCTCTATCCCGCCGTGCTCCTGTGGCTCCCCGGGGCGCTGGCGGGCAACCTGCTCGGAACCACCATCGGCCCCCGGCTTCCCGAGCGGCTGTTCCGCCGGCTGATCCTGGCGGTGCTGTTCGCCGCCGGCGCCGTCACCGCCGCCTCGGGATGGAAGAGCTGACCGCCACCGCCGGCGCCGTGCGCGCGGGCCTCGACCGGCGCGCCCTGGCCACGCTCGCCAGCGGCCACCTCCTGGCCGACGCGACGCAGGGGGTCGTTCCCGCCCTGCTGCCCTTTCTGATCAGCGAGCGCGGGCTGTCCTACGCCGCGGCCTCCGCCCTCGTCCTCGCGAGCACGGTCAGCTCCTCCGTCATCCAGCCGCTCTTCGGCTACTACTCCGACCGGCGCCCGCGACCCTGGCTCATGCCCGCGGGGGTGGCGCTGGGCGGCGCGGGCGTGGCGCTGGCCGGGCTCACCCCCAGCTATCCCCTGCTGGTGCTGGCCATCCTCGCCAGCGGCGTGGGCGTCGCGGCGTTCCATCCGGAGGGGGCGCGGCTGGTGCGGCACGTCTCGGGTGACCGTCGCGCCACGGCCATGAGCGTCTTCTCGGTGGGCGGCACCGCCGGCTTCGCGCTCGGGCCGGCCCTCGTGACCGCACTCGTGCTGGCCTTCGGCCTCAACGGCACGGTGTTCCTCCTCGTGCCCGCCGGGGCCGTGGCCCTCCTGCTCGTCCGGGAGCTCCCGCGCCTGGCCCGCGCGCGCACGGCCGACGAGACCGCCGGCGCGGAGCGGGGGGCGCCCGCCCCCGACGCCTGGGGCCCGTTCCTCACCCTCGCCGGAATCGCGACCCTGCGCTCCTTCACCTTCTACGGCCTGCTGACCTTCGTCCCGCTGTACTTCGTCGCCTCGCTGGGCACGTCGGATGCGGAGGGCAGCAGCGCGCTCACCGTGCTGCTGGGCGGCGGGATCGCCGGCACGCTGATCGGCGGCCGCCTGGCCGACCGGGTCGGGCGCAAGCCGATCCTGATCGGATCGATGGGGCTGCTCCCGCCGCTCATCTTCATCCTGCTCCAGGTGCAGCGCGGCCCGGTTCTCGTGCTGCTTCTGGCGCTGGTCGGCGCCATGGTCGTCGCCAGCTACACCGTGACCGTGGTGATGGGCCAGGAGTACCTCCCCAACCGGGTCGGGGTCGCCTCCGGCGTGACGCTCGGCCTCGCGATCGGGATGGGCGGCGTCGGGGCCTCCATCCTCGGCATCGTCGCCGACCGCTTCTCGCTGGACACCGTGATGGCGATCGTCGCGGTCCTGCCGCTCGCCGCCCTGGCCTTGACGTTGACGCTCCCGAAAACGGGTACCCGAGGGTTCGATGCTGTTCCCTTCCCTCGCACAGGCGAGCGCGGCTCCGGCCGTTCGCTTCGGTGACGACGCCCTGAGCCACCGCGAGCTGGCGGACGTCGCCGCGAACGTGGGGGCCGAGATCGGCGACGCCCGCCGCGTCGCCGTCTGGGCGACGTCGACGCTGCACACGTGCGCGGTGGTCTTCGGGGCCCTGGCGGCCGGCGTGCCGGTCGTCCCGATCAGCCCCAAGGCGGGCACCCGCGAGCTGGAGCACATCGCCGCCGACGCGGCTCCCGACCTGCTCTTCGCCGAGTCCGGCGCCGAGCTCCCGGCGGCGCTGCAGGGCATCGCCCGCGCCACCGTCGCGTTCGAGGCCGCCGGCCACTCGCTGCCCCCCGAGCCCTCCGAGGAGGCGCCGGCGCTCATCATCTACACCTCCGGGACGACCGGCCTCCCGAAGGGGGTCGTGTTGTCCCGCCGCGCCATCGCGGCCAACCTCGACGCCCTCGCGGCGGCGTGGGCGTGGACCGCCGAGGACCAGCTCGTCCACGCGCTGCCGCTCTTCCACGTCCATGGCCTCGCCCTCGGGCTGCTCGGCCCGGTCCGGCTCGGCGGGCAGGTCCGCCACCTCCAGCGGTTCTCCGTGCCCGCGGTGGCCGAGGCGCTGAACGACGGCGCCACGATGCTCTTCGGCGTTCCGACGATGTACCACCGCATCGCGATCGAGGCCGAGGAGGACGCCGGCATCGCCGAGGCGCTGCGCCGGGCTCGGCTGCTGGTGTCCGGCTCGGCCCCCCTCCCGGCGGTCGAGCACCAGCGCATCGAGGGTCTCTGCGGCCAGCGGGTGGTCGAGCGCTACGGCATGACCGAGACGCTCATGATCTGCTCGATCCGCGTCGACGGGGACCGCCGGGCGGGCTACGTCGGCCCGCCGCTCGACGGAGTCGAGGTCGCGCTGCTCGACGACGACGGCGAGCGGCTCGACGTCGCCGACGACGACACGATCGGGGAGGTCACGCTGCGCGGTCCGAGCCTGTTCAGCGAGTACCTCAACCAGCCCGAGGCCACGGCCGCCGCCATGAAGGACGGCTGGTTCCTCACCGGAGACCTCGCGACGCGCGCGGCCGACGGCTACATCAGGGTCGTCGGGCGGCGCTCCACCGACCTCATCAAGAGCGGTGGCTTCAAGATCGGCGCCGGCGAGATCGAGGGCGCGCTGCTCGAGCACGAGGCGGTGGCGGAGGCGGCGGTGACCGCCGAGCCCGACGCGGACCTCGGCGAGCGCATCGTCGCGTGGGTCGTCCTGCGGCCGCAGGCCGGCGCGACGGCCGAAGAGCTGGTGGCCCACGTCGCCGAGCTGCTCTCTGCGCACAAGCGCCCGCGCGAGGTCCACTTCCTGGACGAGCTGCCGCGCAACGACATGGGCAAGATCCGCAAGAGCGAGCTGAACGCCGCGAGCGTCGGAGGAGACCGATGACCGAGCCTGCCCGCTACCGCCTCGGGCTCATCGTCCCGAGCTCGAACGTGACGATGGAGACCGAGATTCCCGCCCTGCTGCGCGCGCGCGAGCGCGAGGCGCCCGAGGAGCGGTTCACCTTCCACTCGAGCCGGATGCGCATGAAGCGCGTGACCCCGGAGGAGCTGCGGGCCATGAACGCGCAGGTGGGCCGCGCCGCGGCCGAGCTGGCCGACGCCCGCTGCGACGTCGTGGCCACCGCGTGCCTCGTCGCGCTGATGGCGCAGGGCCCGGGCTTTCACTGCACCGCCGAGGACCAGATCAGCGAGGTCCTGCGCGAGGAGGGAGCCCCGGTCCCGGTCGTGTCCTCGGCGGGCGCGCTGATCGACGGGGTGAGGGCGCTCGGCGCGCGCCGGGTGGCGATGGTCACGCCGTATGAGCCAGAGCTGACCAAGCTCGTCGCGGAGTACATCGAGGCCAGCGGCATCGACGTCCACGACGCGCTCAGCCTCGAGGTCGCCGACAACCTCGAGGTCGCCGCGCTCGACCCGGCGGGCCTGCTCGAGCACTGGCGGCGCCTGGACCTGACGGGATGTGACGCGCTGATCCTGTCGGCGTGCGTGCAGATGCCGTCG
>DASQFQ010000011.1:0-11000 GCA_035633075.1 Solirubrobacteraceae bacterium
TCAAGCAGGTCTCCGCCGAGCCGGTACCCCCCGCCCAGCTCAACCCCGCGGTGTCCCCAGAGCTCGAGGACGTCGTGATGCGCGCCCTGCAGAAGGACCCGGCCAACCGCTTCGTGGACGCCGAGGAGTTCATCCTCGCCCTGGAGCGCGTCCGCGACCTGCCGCCGGGCCCGGTCGACCATAGGCGCGTGGCTCCCGTGACCGGCGGCTATCCCGGCGTGGGATCGGAGGAGATCCTCGAGGAGCACGACCGCCGCAACCTGCGCTGGCTGGTCGTCGTGCTGGCCGTGCTCGCGCTTGCGGGGCTGGCGGTCGGCGCATGGCTGCTCCTGGCGCCCAAGCAGGTGGAGGTGCCCGACGTGGTCGGCCGCAAGTCCGCCACCGCCGCCCAGATCCTCCAGAACCGGGGCTTCGAGGTCAACGTGGAGAACGTGCGCTCGGACTCCGTGAAGGCCGACCGGGTGGCCACTCAGCGCCCGCAGCCACGGGAGCGCGCGAGGGAGGGCTCCACCGTGTCCATCATCGTCTCCAGCGGGCCGGGCGAGGCGACGCTGCCGTTCGTCCGCGGGTCACGGCGCGCCGCCGCCAAGCGCCGCCTGGAGGCAGCCGGCTTCAAGGTCGACGTGCGCCAGGAGTTCTCCGACAGCGTGCCCCGCGGGCGCGTAATCGAGACATCGCCGCCCGAGCGCTCTCGCCTCGAGCGAGGCCGGACGGTCACCCTCGTGGTCTCCCGGGGGCCGCAGAAGGTCGAGGTCCCCGAAGTCCTCGACCGCGACCGCGACGAGGCCGAGCGCATGCTCGAGTCGCGTGGCCTGCAGGTGTCCTTCCGCGACCGCGAGGACGAGGACAAGGACCCCGGCACGGTGCTCGAGCAGGATCCCGCCGCGGGACGGGAGGTCTCCAAGGGCTCGACGGTCACCCTCACCGTGGCGAAGGAACCGGCCCAGGTGGTGGTCCCCGACGTCGTAGACCAGGACGTCAACGACGCGATTGCGACACTCGAGGAGGCAGGGTTCCGCGTGCGCCAGCGGCCCAGGAGTGTCGACACGCCCGACGACGACAACGTCGTGCTCGAGCAGAACCCGCCGGCCGACGAGCGGCGCGACAAGGCCTCGCGGGTGTTCCTCACCGTCGGGCGCTTCGAACCCGCGAACCTGGACCCGAGCCCCGGCGCGACCCCAACCCCAACCCCGACCCCCGCGCCCGGGTGAGGGTCGCCATCCTCTCGGGCGGGCGGTCCTCCGAGCACGAAGTCTCGCTGAGCTCGGCCGCCGCAGTCACGGAGGGGGTGCGCGTCGCCGGGCACGAGACCCTGGCAGTCCGCCTCGAGCGCGACGGGACCTGGCGCGACCCCGAAGGCAGCGCGCTGGCGCTGCATCCCGGCGGGGGACTGCTCGGAGCCGATGCCGTCTTCCCTGTCCTGCACGGGCCGTTCGGCGAGGACGGGACGATCCAGGGCCTGCTCGAGCTGCTCGACGTGCCCTACGTGGGCGCCGGCGTGCTCGCCTCCTCGCTGTGCATGGACAAGGTCGTCTTCAAGGAGGTGCTCGCCGCCGCGGGCGTCCCCCAGGTCAGCTACGCGGCGGTGCGCGAGCCGCGTTGGCGGTCCGAGCCCGACGCGGTGCGGACGGAGCTCGCCGAGCTCGGCCTGCCTGTGTTCGTCAAGCCCGCGCGGCTCGGGTCCTCGGTGGGGATCGTCAAGGTGAGCGAAGCCGGCGCGCTGTCCGTGGCGCTCGACGTCGCCTTCGGCCACGACGGTCTCGTGATCGTGGAGGCCTTCTCGGCCGGCATGGAGGTGGAGTGCTCCGTGATGGGCCTCGGCGAGCCCGAGGCCTCCGTCCCGGGCGAGATCGTCCTTCAGAGCGCCGACTGGTACGACTACGAGGCCAAGTACAACCCGGGCGGGATGGAGCTCGTCGCGCCCGCGCGGCTTCCCGAGGCGGTGGGCGAGGAGGTGCGCCGGCTTGCGCGTGACACGTTCCTGCGCGTGGGCTGCGCTGGCCTGGCGCGGGTGGACTTCTTCGTCGAGGGCGAGCAGGTGCTGGTCAACGAGCTCAACACGCTGCCCGGCTTCACCGCCACCAGCGTGTTCCCCAAGTTGTGGGAGGCCAGCGGCGTGGCGTTCCCCGAGCTGTGCAACCGCCTGCTGGGCTACGCGCACGAGCGCTTCCGCGCCGAGCGGGCGGGTCACGCGTTCTGAGGCTTCAGCCCGGCTGCTTGGCGAACAGCGAGACGTCGGAGATCTCGACCCGGCTCTCCTGCGGCGGCAGCTTCGTGATCCAGACCAGGTAGTAGCGATAGGGCTTGCCACCCGTGCGCAGGGTCAAGCGCTGCTTGCGGCGGCGGACGGTCCCACCCCCCACCCGCGACCAGAGGGGGTCGGGCATCCCCCTGGGCGCAGGGCCGTCGGGCGCGACGAAGAGCTCGGCGATCCAGCCGGTCTTGGGCGAGTCGATCTCCACCAAGGTGGCCGCCACGCTCGGGGCGGCGTCGACGTAGAGGCCCACGCCGGCCTTGTTGCCGAGGCTGCCGTTGCTGTAGCTCTCGGTCGTCCAGGCGGTGCCCGGGTCCTTATCGACGGCGAGCCGCGCCTGGTCGGCGTGCTCGTCGTCGTCGCCCAGCGGGTCGAAGTCCTGGGCGGAGTTGCGCTTCACGGAGACCACCTTGGTGCCCGGCGCCGGCTTGACCTTGCCCTGCCCGGTGCCGCGCTGGGTGCGGTCGAGGCCCTGCACGAACAGGACGGCGACGGCGACGGCCGCCAGCAGGAGCAGGCCGACGACGGCGAGAACGGGCATCCGTCGGCGCATCCGCAGCGGCAGGCGGCGCTTGGTGCTGTCGGGCAGCGTGGCCAACACGGCCGTCGCCTCGCCGGTGGACTTGCCCGAGCGCGCGGCTTCGATGGCCAGCGCGTCCTCCAGGTCGGCGACCAAGCTGTGGGCGTCCGGGTAGCGGCGGTCGAGATCCTTGTCGGTCATCCGGTCGAGCACGGAGGCGAGGCTGGCCGACACCTCCGGGCGCCGGAGCTGGACGTCCGGCAGATCCTCGCGGACGTGCTTCATGGCCACGGCGACCGGGTTCTCGCCATGGAACGGCACGTCGCCGGTGAGCATCTCGAACAGCACGACGCCCAGCGAGTAGATGTCGCATTGGCCGTTGACGTCGCGCCCCAGCGCCTGCTCGGGTGACACGTAGTCGGTGGTTCCCAGCACGCGGCCGTCGGCGGTCAGCCCCTCCTCGTCGAGCGAGCGAGCGATCCCGAAGTCCGTGACCTTCGCGGAGCCCTCCTCGTCGATGAGGACGTTCTGCGGCTTGACGTCGCGATGCACGATGTGCCGCGCGTGCGCCGCGCCCAGGGCGCGCGCGATCTCGATCGAGTAGGCGATCGCCTCGTCGACCGGGAGCCGGACCATCCGGCGGATGCGGTCCTTGAGCGTCTCTCCCTCGACGTACTCGAAGACGATGTAGGGGTGGCCCTCGTCCTCGCCGGCGTCGATGACGCCCACGACGTGGGGATGGGACAGCTGCGCGACGGCCCGGGCCTCGCGGCGGAAGCGCTCGAGCTGGTCGGAGTCGGCCGCTATCTCGCCGTGCATGAGCTTGACGGCGACCCTGCGCTCGAGCACCGCGTCGGAGGCTCGGTAGACCGTCGACATGCCGCCGGAACCGATTTGGGCGTCCAGCCGATAGCGGCCGTTCAGTTGCATGCCGACGAGGGTGCTCATGGGGCGTGAAACGCATTGTGGACTACGTGGGCGCTGTCTCGGCCACGTACTTCACTGATCCCTTCTGCCCGTGGTCCTGGGCTGTGAAGCCGCATCTGCGGCGCCTGCGAATTGAGTTCGGCGAGCAGGTCCGCCTGACCTCCGTCATCGAGGGGCTGGCCGCTAACGTGCAGGAGTCCGGCCGTGCTGGCTCCCTGGCGCTGGCGGCCCTCGACGCGGGCGAGGCGAGCGGGATGCCGGTCGACCCCAGGGTGTTCCTGCGCCAACCTCCCCGCTCGACGCACGGGATCGCGGTGACGGCGGCGGCCGAGCAGGGCGATCCGGCCCCCTACCTGCGCCGGCTGCGCGAGGCGATCCTGCTCGAGCGGCGGCACACGGACTCACCTGACGGGCTGTTGGACGCGGCCCGTGAGGCGGGCGGCCTTGACGTCGAGCGCCTCCGCCTCGCGTTCGGCTCCAACGCGGTGCTCGAGGCGTTCGGCGCCCCGATCGAGCGGGCGCGCGCGGTCGACATGGCGCGACACGAACCGGGCGCCGGCCGCGTCGAGATCCCGACGGTCGAGTTCCGGGGCGAGGACGGGAGGTGCGGGGCGTCTACGGCTACGAGGCCTGGCGCCAGGCCGCGCTGGCCGTCGGCGCCGAGGCGCAGGGCGCCGCGCCGCCCGACCCCGTGGCCGCGCTGGAGCGCTTCGGTGCCCTCGCCACGCCCAAGGTCGCATCGGTGTGCGAGCTCCCGGGCCTGCGGGCGGCGGCAGAGCTGTGGGCACCGGCCTGAGGAGGGCTCAGCCTCCTCGCCGGCGCCCGACCCACGACGCTAGGAGCCGATCACCCGTCCGGACCACGTGTCCGTGGCGGGGGAGTCCGGAGCGGGCTCCTCCGGAGCGGGTTCCTGTACGCCGGCCACGAACCAGGACTCCTGCTGCGGATTGACCTCGGCGAGCGTGGCCTCCTCGGCCGCGGCGGGCTCGGGCTCGGCGGGCTCAACCGCAAGCGGCTCGTGCTGCATCGGCTCCGCCATTGGGGCCGGCCAGGCCGGCCGGATCCGAACGGGCGGTGCGGCGACGGGCTCCTCGGCGAGGGCGACAGGCTCCTCGAGCGGCTCCTCGGCCTCGAGAGGCTCCTCGGCGACGGCCGGCTCGACAGGCTCGGCCGCCACGGGTGCGGGCCAGGCAAGCCGGGGTACAACGGTCTCCTCGGCGACGGGCTCCTCGGCGACGGGCTCCTCGAGGGGCTCGGCGACAGGCTCGGCGGCGACGGGCGCGGGCACCGTAACGGGCCACGCCAGCTGGGGCCCGACGGGCTCCTCGATGGGTTCGGCGTGGGGCTCGGCGGCGACGGGCTCCTCGACGGGTTCGGCGGCGACAGGCTCCTGGGCGTAGGCCTCGGGGGCGACAGGCTGCTCGACGACAAGCTCCTGGGCGTAGGCCTCGGCGGCGACGGGCTCTACGACGGGTTCGGCGTGGGGCTCGGCGGCGACAGGCTCCTCGAAAGGCTCGACGGCGACTGGCGCAGGCACCGTTACGGGCCACGCCAGCTGGGCAACGGGCCCGTCGGCGTAGGGCTGCTCGGCGACAGGCTCCTCTGTGGGCTCGGCGGCCACGACGCGCGCCACTGGCGCGGGCGTCTCCCGGATCTTGGTTTCCCTGACCACGAAGGGCAGGGTGGACGCCGCGGGGCGGAGGCGGCGGCGGACGACGGCGGCCACGGTGACCGCGCCGACCAACAGGAAGATGATGCGGATCAGGCGGCGGGACATGCTGTGGCGCTCCTTCGGCGGTCGCGTGCTGCTCAGGTTGACTTGCCGGCCGATCGACCGGTACCCATAGCATCGGCCGCGGAGCGCGGCCCTTGAGTCCCGCGTTACGGCTTGACGGCTCCGCCCGACCAGGTCTGCCATTCGCTGGAGCCGCCATCGTCGTCGTCGTCCTTGGACGTTGCGTCGCTCGAGATCAGCGACTCGGGCGTCTCGCCCTCTGCCGGCCGGCCGGCCTGCTCGATGGTGTCCTCGATCTGACGCTCTGCGTCGGTGAGTCCCGCGTCCCGCGGAGTCACGTTCTCGACGAGGCCCGCCTCCGCCTGCTCTTCGCCCTCGCCCTCGCCCTCGCCGGCCTCGGCCAGCGGCCGCTCCGCCTCGGACGCCGGGAGGTCAGCCTCCCTGCCGGCATAGTCCGAGTGCCGCCCGCCGATGGCGCCCGCCTCGGCCGCGGCGGCCTCCTCCTCGGCGACCTCGTCGACGGAGGCGGGAGCGCTCACGGGCGGGTCTTCACGGGGGGTCGGCCCGGCGGCGAGCGGATCGTGGATGACCGCGTCCCCGGTGGACAGCGCGTCCTGGGCAGCGGCCCGAGCCGCCAGGGGGTCGGCGGCGCCCGCCTCGGCCAGCGAGTCGTCCACGGGGTCCGGCGTGACGACCGGATCCGGGGCGGGGATCGGCGTCGACGTGTTGGCCACCGGCCCAGGCGCATCGTAGTTGGAGGGCTGCGGCGCGCCCGGGGGCGAGTAGGTGTCGCGAGAGCCACCCGGCAGCCGCGCACGGGCCCGGTAACGGTTGAGCAGCGCGCCGGCTGCGACGATGGCCGCCGCCCCGCCCACCAGAAGGACCTTCCGGCTTTGCCCGCCGCGCCGCGACTCGACGCCCGGGACCCTGATGGCGAGGCGATCGCGGGCAAGCGCCCACGCGGCGTCGGCGATCGCGACAGTGCGCGCGGTCTTCGCGGCGGACGCCAGCTTTCCGCGCCGGCGGAGGAGATTCGGGGACATGTGTTCAGTCGCTCCTTGGGCTGCCTGCGTGCTGACGGGACCGTACCCGTCAAGCCGAGGAGGTAACAGGAGCACGGAGGGCCATACTCGATGTCGATGCACGGTGTCCGTCATGCCCTGGCCGACTTCTGGCGCAAGGCCTACGAGGACAACCTCACCGGCCTCGCAGCGATGGTCGCCTACAACCTGCTGCTCTCGATCTTCCCGGTGGCGCTGATCGCGCTGTTCGTCGCGGGGCGGGTGCTCAGCTCGCCTGAGCTCGAGAGCTCGGTGCTGACCGATCTCAAGGACCTCTTCCCCAACGCCACGAGCGTGGCGCTCACCTCCGCCCTGCGCCAGCTGCGCGACTCCTCGACCACCGTGGGCATCTTCGCCCTGGTGGCCAGCCTTTGGATCGGGGCGTCCTTCTGGGGTGCGCTCGACACCGCGTTCTGCCGCATCTACGCGATGCCGTGCCGCAGCTGGGTGCGACAGAAGCTCTTCGGGATCAAGATGCTCGGTCTCGTCCTCGTGTTCTTCGCGGCCACTGTCGCGGTACCGGCCGGGCAGTCGCTGCTGGCCGCCAATGCGGAGGAGCTGCCGTTCGGCCTCGCCGACGGGAGGGCGCTGTTCGTCCTCACGCTCGCCGTCGGCCTGCTCGTCACCTTCGTGGCGCTCGCCGCCATCTACCGGACGGTGCCCAACCGCCCCGTCGGATGGCACAGCGTGTGGCCCGGGGCCGTCGGGGCCACACTCGCGATCGGCGTCGTCGACTACGGGTTCCCGCTCTACCTCTCCAACATCTCGACCCTGGCGGGCATCGGAACGACGCTCGTGTTCATCCTCATCGTGCTGGTCTGGTTCTACGTGCTGGCGATCATCATCTTGTGCGGCGCGGTGGTCAACGAGTTGCGCCTGGAGGGCCGCAGGAGCGCTACGCTCGCCGGCATGCCTGATCCCACGACGGAGGGAATGCGCATCGAGCAGCTCGAGCGCGAGCGCAGCGAGCATGAGCGCGCGAAGTCGGCCGGCGACGACACCGAGACCGCCCAGCACGAGCGGCGGGCGGAGCGGGCGGGCTATCTCAAGGAGAAGCTCGCGGAGCGCGCGGCCGCCGAGGACGCGGCCGCGAAGGAGGGCTGACCGTGGGTCACGACGAGCC
The DNA here is from genome assembly GCA_035633075.1 of Solirubrobacteraceae bacterium. GTDB lineage: Bacteria > Actinomycetota > Thermoleophilia > Solirubrobacterales > Solirubrobacteraceae > DASQFQ01. Next base: position 7,621 of record DASQFQ010000011.1, read on the forward strand.
TGCGGACCGGCTCGAGCGCGAACTCGATGACATGGAGCGCCAGTCCGAGCGACTCGGTGACGCCATCGAGGGCGCGCGCGAGGACTGGGAGCACAAGAAGCGGGACTCCTCGGTGTCCGGAGCGTCCGATGAGGGCGAGCCTGCCGAAGCAGGCGACGAGGGCGCGGACCCGCAGCCCAAATCCGAGGAGGAATAGCCCGCTCAGGACTGCAGCAGCGCGGCCTCGAGCGCCGCTCGCGCCCATGCCGACCAGCGCTCGCCCTCCCAGGTGCCTTCGAGCACGAGCGTGCGGTAGGTCTCGGGGTGACCGATCGCGAAAATCGCGGCGGCGCCGTGGTCGACCGACAGCCCGGTTCGCAGAGCCCCGCGGTCGGCGAGCAGCCGCGCGACGTCCGCGCAGCCGCGCAGCTCCCGCCCGTTGCGCGCGCGCTCGAGCGCGGCGCCCTCCGGGTCGGCCGCGGCGGCCTCGCCGACCACCCGGAGCAGCCTTGCCGTGCGGGGAAGCGAACCGCGCCAGAACTCGACGAGCCGGGCGATGATCCGGCGCGGATCGGGCTCGCTGAAGACCGGCGCCCCCTCGCCGGCCGCGGCGAGGTCGAGCACAGCCGAGAGGACGTCGCGCTTTGAGCCGACCGAGTTGTAGATCGTCTGCACCGCGACGCCGGCCTCGGAGGCGATCAGACCGAGCGAGGTCGCGTGGTAGCCGCGCGTGCCGAAGAGGCGCGTCGCCCCCTCGACGATTGCCCGCTTGGTCTCCTGGGCCGCGATCTGCTGGCGCGTCCTGCCCCGGCCGGATCTGGAATACCGTTCCATCGCCTGGAAAGGCATTCAAGCAGACGAACGAGCTTCCTCAGGCCCCCGGACCCAAGGCGAGGCCCGGCAGCGAGACGCGGTCAACGTCGGCGGTGACGGTGCCGATCCGGGCCGTGCCCGGGTGACGACGGCGTAACAGGGCGGTGGCCCCCTCGGCGTGGGCTTCTGGGACCACCGCACAGAACCCGCAGCCCATGTTGAAGACCTCCCACATCTCGGCGTCGGGCACCGCGCCGAGCTCACGCACGAGCTCAAGCACGGGCGGGACGGGCAGCGGTGCGTCGATCTCGAACCCGATCGCGGCGCGCAGGCGCAGCAGGTTGCGCACTCCTCCGCCGGTGATGTGCGCGAGACCGCGCACGGGGATGTCCGAGCGCAGCAGCTCGAGCACCGCACGAACGTAGATGACGGTCGGCTCGAGCAGCGCGTGGGCGACGCTGGAGCCATCAAGCGCCTCGGGGCGGTCGTCGAGCGCGAGCCCCGAGAGCGCCGAGCGCGCGAGCGAGTAGCCGTTGGAGTGGAGCCCCGAGGAGGGGAGCCCGATCACCGCGTCGCCGGGTGCGCAGGCCGAGCCAGTGACAATCCGGTCGAGCGCCACGGTCCCGAAGCAAGCCGCCGTGAGGTCGAACCCCGTCGGCGAGGGGTGTCCGCGGATCAGCTCCGGCAGGACCGCCACCTCCCCACCGGGGATCTCGACGCCCGCGTCCTCCGCACCCACCTTCAGGCCGGCCCCGATTGCCCGCATGACGTCGGGGTCGGCGCGCTCGACGGCGATGTAATCGAGCAGCGCGATCGGCTCGGCGCCGACGCAGACGACGTCGTTGACGTTCATCGCCACGCAGTCGATGCCCACGGTGTCGTAGCGCCCGGCCTGTTCGGCCACGATCAGCTTGGAGCCCACGCCGTCGGTTCCCACGGCGATGCCGAGGTTCGGCGCCACCTCCAGCACCGCGGCGTAGTGGCCGGAGGTGAGGACGGCGCGCGAGGCGCGACCCGGGTCGATCGTCCTGAGCACCGCCACGAGCGCGGAGACGGCGTGATCCGCCGCTCCGGTGTCGACCCCCGACTGCGCGTAGGCACCGCTCATCTGTGCGGATTCTCGCGCACGTCCCGGCGCGCGGCGAGCAGCATCGCCGCGAGCGCTGTTCGGTAGGCCGCCCACGGCGCGAGCGGGCGATCGCGCTCGAGCACCCGGGCGAGCGGCAGCGAAACGAGCGTGGCGGCGAAGGCGGTAGCGGCCCCTGCGGCCAGGGTGGCGACCTCGCGGTCCCTGGGTCGCCGGGCCAGCCGCAGGCCCTTCAGCGCCGCGGCGCCGGCGAGCACGGGAACGCCTACCCCGCGCGACAGCCGCGCGGAGTCCGCCCGGTGAAACCCCCGCGACCGGGCGGCGGCCAGCGTCGCGGCCGAGCGCGACACGCCGGGGACGAGGGCGCACGCCTGGGCGATGCCCAGTGCGAGGCCGTCGCGCCAGTCGGCCTCGCCGAATCGGCGGCGTTGCGGCGCGCGGTCGGCAAGCACTAGCGTCACGGAGCCGGCGAGCAGGCCCGCGACGAGCGAGCACGGGCCACCGAGGCGGCGCTCGATCCAGCGCTCCGCCGCGAGGCCCGCGGCCACCGGCGGGGCCAGCGAGAGCGCAAGCACGTGCGGCCGCTGGGCCAGCACGTCGTTACGCAGGCCAATCAGCAGCGCGAGCGCCGCGCCGCCGTGGAGCGCCACCTCGACCTCCTTGCGCCGCTCGCCGTGCAGGCGCGCGTGCTCCCACCCGAGCAGCCAGGGGATCGCCGCCAGATGGCCCGACGAGGATACCGGCAGCAGCTCCGCCGGCCCCTGCAGGAGCCCTAGGGCGACGACCTCAGCGCGGCGCATCGGCGGCCGGCTCCCCGGACGCCGAGGGCTCACCGCGGCCGCGCCGGCGCCGCAGCAGCAGGAACACCACGCCGATGACGATCGCGGCGAGGACCGCGTAGTCCACGTAGTGCAGCCAGTCCTTCCAGCTCTCCCAGCGGTCGCCGACCTGGTAGCCGACGTAGGTGAGCATGAAGATCCACGGGATGCAGCCGAGGGTGGTGAGCATCGTGAAACGCCAGAACGGCATCCGCGCCACGCCCGCCGGCAGCGAGATGAAGGTGCGGATGATCGGCAGCATGCGCGAGAAGAACACCGTCGCCGAGCCGTAGCGCGTGAACCAGTCGTCGGCCCAGCGCAGGTGCGAGGGCTTGATGTGCAGCTTGCTCCCGTGCTTCTCCAGCAGGTCGACGCGGCCGTAGTAGCCCACCGCGTAGGCCAGCCAGGACCCGACGACGTTCGCGACGGTGCCGACGGCGACCACCGCGAACATGGAGTACTCGCCGCGCGAGGCGTTGAAGCCGGCGAACAGGAATGTGGTCTCGGAGGGGATCGGGATGCAGGCGCTCTCGGCGACCATCAGCACGAAGATCCCCGGGAGCCCGAGCGCGTCGATCACGTCGACCGCGAACTGCACGATGGGGTCCGTCAGTGAAGCGGCGGGGAGCACGGGGCCCCCAGGCTAGCGTCAGGCGGTACCGCGAGGCTCGATGCGCGGGAGC
>DASQFQ010000012.1:0-2757 GCA_035633075.1 Solirubrobacteraceae bacterium
ATTGGTCGGGAGCCGTGGATGAGCTCGCCGAGGCGGTGCGCTCCTTCGACACCGACGCGGTTGACCCGGCAGCGTGCGTGGAGAACGCCGGGCGCTTTGGACCCCAGACGTTCCGCCGTGGGCTGGCGCGCGAGACCGACCTGGCGATCCAGTCGGCTGCCGACGACGACGAAGCCGGCCGCGAGCGCGGCGTGGTCGCGCGCAGCCGGATGCCGGGCACGCGCCGCGTCTCGGCGGTCGCGGCGCACTGAGCGTCGTCGTCCCCTACTCGCCCGCTCGCGTGCGATAGGCGAGCGAGACCACGGCCGCGGCGCACGCCAGCTGCACCGCGAACAGCGAGAACGCCACCCGTTCGAGGTCGGCTCCGATGCGCGCCAGGAGTACAACCTCGGTCAGGGCGGCGCCCGCGAGCAGCCAGACGAAGGTAGGGCGGCCGAGCGCCAGCAGGTACTGCACCGACAGGTACGTGGAGGCCAGCAGCGCCATCGCCGGCCCGAGCCAGGGAAGGGCCTCCGCGGACTCGGTCAGGTCGTGACCGAACACGGCCGCCAGCAGCGGCTCCCCGCCGAACACGAAGATGAGCAGCGCGGGCACGCCGCAGAGGACGATCAGCCCCAGCGTCCTCGACAGGATGGGGCGCGCGTCCACCCCCTCGTTCGCCCGCCTTGCCGCCTCGGGGAGCAGGTAGAGGCCGAGCCCGATGGCGACCCAGATGATCGCCTTGGCGGCGACCGCCGAGACGGCGTAGGAACCGGCGGCGTCGCTCGGGGCCTCGTGCTTGACGACGATGATGTGCCCCTCCTGCAGGGCGAAGAGAAGCGTGAGTCCCACCACCGGCACGCGCGCCTGAGAGAGCAGGTCGCGAAGTCGCCTCACGCCCACGCCGCCCACTGACGGCGGTAGCCGCCGGTGCAGCGGGACGGCGAGTGCCGCGCCGACGGCCACGAGCGCCAGCGCGTTGCCGAGGAAGGCGCCCGTGAGCCCGACCACGCGGTACGACGCGAAGCCCTGCAGCGCGCCGCGCTCCACCGAGAGCATTGCCCACAACATGCCGGTCACGGGGACGGCGGCCACGCCCCAAACCTCGTCCACGTTGACGATGCCCGCGATCAGGTCGCGAAGGGGGATCGCGAGGACCGCGACGATGAGCGTGCCGAGCGCCAGACGCTTGAGCCATTGCCGCACGCCCGCCCCAGCGTCCGTGCCGTGGCCCGCGAAGGCCCGCGAGACCTCCCGGGCGACGGCGATTTGAAGTGCCGACCCCGGAACCATCAGGATGATGAACGCGGACACCAGTACTGCCAGCGACCCGTAGCCCGATGCCCCGAGGATGCGCGCGAAGATCACCGTGAACGCGAGCGCGATCACGTTGGAGGTGATCTGAGCTGCAGCCATCCCGGCCGCGCGCCCGGTGTCCGAACCGGCCAGCGAACGCCATAGCGGCAGCCCCTCGGCCACTGCTTCGCCCGGTTCGTGGACACGGCGGCGAGGGTATAGCGTCCTCGGGGCATGACCTCGCTCTTCCGCGGCCGCGGACGCTGCTGGTTGGGGCAGGTCCCGCCACCGCCCACCCCTGCGATGCAGCGCCTGCGTGCTCGTCAACGTTCACGCTACGGGCGCTGGGACCGAGCGCAGTTTGAAGCACTATCCTCGGTCCGGGATGGATGAACGAGCGCTCACCGAGCGCCTGCTCACCTACGACACGTCCAGCCTCGAGGGCATGCAGAGCGCCGCCGGCTTCGTCAAGGGCTGGCTCGAGGCGCGTGACGTGGAGGTGAAGGGCAGCGTGCACAACGGCCGGCCCCTGCTGGCCGCCACCGTCGGACCGGCCGGCGCGGCGCAGACCATCGTCCTGCACGGCCACCTCGACGTGGTTCCCGGCCGCCCCGAGCAGTTCGCCCCCCTGATCGAGGGCGACCGCCTCTACGGCCGCGGCGCCTACGACATGAAGGGCGGCCTGGCGGCCATGATGTGCGCGCTGCACGACCTGACCAAGCAGGATGGCGTGCGGGTGCACTTCGTGTGCGTCTCCGACGAGGAGTCCGAGGACCTCGAGCAGCGCGGCTCGGACTACCTGGTCGAGCAGGGCTACATCGGCGACTTCGCCATTACCGGCGAGCCCACCAACATGCACATCGGCATTCAGGCCAAAGGCGTTCTCGCCATGCGCATCGAAGTGAGCGGCAAGGCCGCCCACGGATCCACCCCGTGGGTGGGCGACAACGCCGTGCTCAAGGCTATCGACATCTTCCGCCAGATCGAGACGCTGCCCTTCGCGCGCGAGTCGTCGGACATGTTCGACCGGCCCTCGGTCAACCTCAGCCGGATCCTGGGTGGGGACGCGCTCAACAAGGTGCCCGACGTCTGCGTTATCGACGTGGACGTGCGCTACCTGCCGGGCCAGGAGCCGGACAAGATCAAGGCCGCGGTGAACGAGCTCGTCGACGCCAGCGTGATCAAGGTCTTCCACCGCCAGCCGGCCATCGTCGAGCGCGAGGACCCCTTCGTCCAGGCGCTGGGCAAAGCGATCTCGCGCATCGCGCCGCCCCGCGGCGAGCAGATTTCGGTGGGGCGCGACGGGGCCTCGGACGCCATCTCCTTCATCGAGGCGGGGGTGCCCGCTGTCGAGTGCGGCCCGGTGGGTGACGGCCACCACGGGCCCGAGGAGTGGGTTTCGATCCGGTCTCTCCAGGATTATCGGAGGGCGCTCGTGGAGTTCGTCGAATTGCTTCCCGGCCAGATGGGCCAGGACGAGCG
>DASQFQ010000013.1:0-35472 GCA_035633075.1 Solirubrobacteraceae bacterium
GCCGGCCGATCCACCGCTTTCGATGAGCGTCAACCTCTCGGTCAAGCAGCTCCAACACTCGGACATCGCCGCCGACGTGCGCGACGCGCTCGCCGAGTCCGGGCTCGCCGCCGGCTCGCTCACGCTCGAGATCACCGAGACAGTGATAATGACCGACACGGATCTCGCGGTGCAGCGGCTTGGTGAGCTCAAGCAGCTCGGCGTCCGGCTCGCCATGGACGACTTCGGGACCGGCTACTCGTCGCTCAGCTACCTGAGCCGCTTCCCTGTCGACATCCTCAAGATGGACCGCTCTTTCCTGCGCGACGGCGCGTCGCCGCAGACCTCGGCCCTCGTGGCATCGGTCATCGCGCTGGGCGAGACGCTGCAGCTCGAGGTGGTCGCCGAGGGGATCGAGTATCCCCAGCAATTGCTCGGGCTGCGCGAGCTCGGTTGTGGCCTCGGCCAGGGCTTCCTGTTCGCCCCACCCATGGACGCCGACGCCACGCTGGAGTACCTGCGCGCCGGCGCGGCGGGTCGGCCGGAGCCCAGCCGAGCGGATGCTCCATAGCTACGAGGGACTCGACCGCGCCGGCGGCTTCAGCCGCGCGCGCCTGCTCGCCCCCCTACGCCTGAGAGATTTCCGACTGCTGTGGAGCGGGATGTGCGTCTCGCTGCTGGGAGACGGGGTCTTCATCGTGGCGATGGCGTGGCAGGTCTACGCGCTCTCCAACACACCCACGGCGCTCGCCATGGTCGGCATCGCCATGACCGTGCCGACGATCGCCTTCCTGCTCTTGGGCGGTGTCATGAGCGATCGCTTGGACCGCCGCCGCGTGATGCTCGCCGCGGATGTGGCACGGGGGCTCGCGATCGGCGCGATCGCCGTCCTGTCGCTCACCGGAGCCCTCCAGCTCTGGCACATGCTCATGCTCGTGGCCGTCTTCGGCGCGGGAACGGCTTTCTTCGGCCCGGCGTTCGACGCGATCGTGCCCGACGTTCTGCCGGCCTCGCTGCTCGCGCAGGCCAACTCGCTGGACCAGTTCGTCCGGCCGATCGCGCTGCGGCTCGCGGGCCCCGCGGTCGGCGGCCTGCTCATCGACGGCGTCGGCGTCGGCTGGGCCTTCGCGCTGAACGCGGCAACCTTCGCCGTCTCGGCCTTCGCGCTGCTCGCGATGGCACCGGCTGCGCGCACCGCCCGCGGCGCAATTGGCTCGGTGGGCGGCGACATCCGCGCCGGCTTCGCCTACGTCCGCCGGCACGTGTGGCTGTGGGGCACGTTCGCGAGCGCCGCGGTGGCCTACCTCTTGTTCATGGGTCCGGTGGAGGTGCTGTTGCCGTTCCTCGTCAAGAACGCCCTCCACGGCAGTGCCGCGGACCTGGGCATGGTCTTCGCCGCCGGCGGCGTCGGCTCGGTCGGCTGCGCCGCGGTCATGGGGCAGCGTGGGCTCCCACGGCGCGATATCACCTTCATGTACGCCGTGTGGACGCTGGCGACCCTGGCGGTCGCCGGGTACGGGCTCGCCGCCACCGTCTGGCAGCTGATGCTCGCCTGCCTCGCCTTCAACGCGCTGGAAACGGCCGGCACGATCGTCTGGGCCACCGCCAAGCAACGACACGTCCCACCCGAGCTGCTCGGCCGGGTCTCGAGCCTCGACTGGCTGATCTCGATCGGGCTGCTGCCCCTGTCGTTCGCGCTCACCGGGCCCGTGAGCGCGGCCATCGGCGCCCAGGCCACCCTGATCGCCGCCGGCGCTCTCGGCGGCGTCGTGACGCTCGCCGCACTGCTGCTGCCCGGGATGCGGGCCGTCGAAGGGCAGCACCACGAGGGCCTGGCGGCTCACTCCCCTCCCGCAAGCGCTGCGGCCCCAGGCTGACACCCTTGCCGCTCGTTCCCTTTGCGCTCTTCCGGGCGCCGTATGAGTTCGCGATCGATCCAGCGCAGGCCGCCGCCACGGCCGACGCTGCGCGCCTGGGGTGCCCGACCGTCGTCGCGCGGCGAGCGCCGAGGGGCAGCGCGCTCCCCGTCCGCGAGCCGGGGATCGGATTCTGGCGTTGTCCGGGCGCATACCGCCTAGTGTGGTGAGGACCGTGAGTCCGATCCCGAAGGACGCGTGAGATGAGGGCTGTTCAGTTCAGCGAGTACGGCGGTCCCGACGTGTTGCGCGTCGCTGATGTCGAGGAGCCTCACGCTGCCGCGGGCCAGATCCGCATCGCGGTCAAGGGCGCGGGTGTCAACCCGGTCGACTGGAAGATCCGCAGCGGGCTTATGCAGCGGGCGATGCCGCTCGAACTGCCGAGCATTCCGGGCAGCGATGTTGCCGGCGTCGTCGATGAGGTCGGCGACGGCGTGACCGACGTGGCCGTCGGCGATGAGGTGTTCGGGTTCGCGGTGGGCGGCGGCGCTGCGCAGGAGGCTGTGTTGGAGCACTACGCGACCAAGCCGGCCGACGTCTCGTGGGCCGAGGCCGCCGCGCTGCCCGTGGCGGTGGAGACCGCCGTCCGGACGCTTGACCTGCTCGGCGTGGAGTCCGGCCGGACGCTCCTCGTCAATGGTGCCGCCGGCGGGGTCGGCATCGCGGCGGTGCAGTTCGCTGGCGCCCGCGGCGCGCGCGTCATCGGCACGGCCAGCGAGAGCAATCACGAGTTCCTGCGCACGCTCGGCGCCGAGCCGACGACCTATGGCGACGGCCTCGTCGACCGCGTCCGCGAGCTCGCCCCCGACGGCGTCGACCGTGCGCTTGACACCGCCGGGCGGGGCGCGCTGCCCGAGCTGATCGAGATCACCGGCAGCCCAGACCACGTCGTCACCATCGCCGACTTCAGTGCCGTCGAGCACGGCGAGCGCGTCACGCCCGGCGCGGGCAAGCGTTCCTGGGAAGCGCTCGGCCAGGCCGCGCAGCTCCACCAGGCGGGAAAGCTCACGATGCCCGTCGCGCAGACCTTCTCCTTCGAGCAGGCCCCTGAGGCCCACCGAATCAGCCAGGACGGCCACGTCCGCGGCAAGCTGGTGCTCATCCCGGGCTAGAGTTCACGGTTCGCACTGCTCCAGAGAGGCGAACAGCAGCAGCGCCGCCGACCTGGAGCGGGTGAGGCCGGCCGCTGCTGGTTCAGGACCGGACCGGCAGTCCCGCGGTGATCCGCCGTGCTCGCTGCTCCTGGGCCCGAGCGGTTTACACGAGTGCGGACCCCATGAGTTCGGGCGGCGGCGTGACGAGCACATTCGTCCCCAGCGGCATGATCGTGTCTTCGTAGGTGTGAATCGCGGCCGCGCTTGAGAAGAAGCCCACCACTCGCAGCGTGGTCTCTCCCACGTTCGCGAGGGCATGCGGGACGAGGGCTGGGACCACCGCGAGCGCCTCCGCCGAGAAGCGGGCGACTTCCTCGCCGACCTCGACGTCGGCGGTTCCCTCGACGATCATCTGGATCTCCTCGGCACTGTGGATATGGCGTGGGGTCCGGTTCCCGGGGTCGACCTCGTAGTAGATGACCGAACTGCTGGCGCATCCAGTCGCCGCCGTGAGCGGAAAGTCAAAGCGCGCCCGCAGGGTCGGACTGCCCTCGACCCACGCCTCGATCATGTCGAGCTCGCTCAGGCGGACCGCCGCCATCTTCCCGTGCGTGGTCACCATCTCCTCCTCACTCGCCGCGTTAGCGGCGATCGCGGTTAGAGCCGCCCCAACCTATGCGAGAGCTGCGCTCGATAGCAACGCGAGCAGGGCGAGGCAGTGAAGGCTGGGTGTAATTTCCGCCACGCCCGGGGACGCAAACCAGGAGGGCGAGGCCGTCAGGGGGAGCGATGGCGCAGCGAGCGGGAGCCACCAAGCAGCGGCAGGCGAGCCGCCGCCGGAGCGGCGGCGAGCCCCCGGCGCTCGAGACGATATTCGCCGACGTCGCGCTCGGCCACGGGCAGCGCTTATTCCCCGGGCTCGCGGGGATCAAGCTCGCCGCGAAGCTGGCGACGCGTCCGCAGATCCCGGTGCGGCAGTCGCTCGGGCTCGGGGCGGAGCTCGGAAAGATCGTCATCGGCCGCTCGGAGCTCGAGCCCGACAGGGGCGACCGTCGCTTCAAGGACCCGGCGTGGAAGCAGAACCCCGCGTTCCGACGGCTGTGCCAGAGCTACCTAGCGCTCGGGCAGGCCGTCGACGGGGCGATCGATGCGGCGTCCCTCGACTGGCGCGCGGAGCAGCGCGTGCGGTTCGCGGCGATGAACGTGCTCGACGCGATCGCACCGACGAACTTCCCCCAGACGAATCCGACCGTCCTCAAGGCGGCGATCGACTCCGGCGGCCTCAACTTCGTCCAGGGCGCGCGCCAGCTCGCGCGGGACCTGCGCCGCCGGCAACTGCTGCCGTCGTCGGTCGACGAGAGCAAGTTCGAGGTCGGGCGCGACCTCGCGGTCACGCCGGGCGCCGTGGTCCTGCGCACCAAGGCGTTCGAATTGATCCAGTACGAGCCGCAGACGAAGAAGGTGCGCGAGAAGCCGCTGCTCGTCGCGCCGCAGATGATCAACAAGTACTACATCGCCGACCTCGCACCAGGGCGCAGCCTGTTCGAGCACGCCGTGCGCCACGGCCAGCAGGTGTTCGTGATGTCGTGGCGCAACCCCGACGAGCGCCACACGGACTGGAACTTCGACACGTACTGCATTGCGGTGCTCGAGGCGCTCGAGGCGGTGGAGAAGATCACAGATAGCGAGCAGACCCATCTGATGGGCCTTTGCGCGGGCGGCAACATCGCCGCGATGGTCGCCGGCCACCTCGCCGCGACCGGGCAGCAGGACCGCATCGCCGGCCTGACGCTCCCCGTGACGGTGCTCGACTGGAGCCGCGCCGGCGTGGCGGGCGCGTTCATGGACGACTCGACCGCCGCCGCGGCCGTGGCCGAGTCGGCCCGCCGCGGCTACCTCAGCGGCCGGACGCTCGCCGGGGTGTTCGCCTGGATGCGGCCGAACGACATGGTCTGGGGATACGTCGTCAACAACTACCTGCTCGGCAAGCCGCCGCCGCCGTTCGATGTCCTCTACTGGAATGCCGACCAGACCAACATGCCGGCCGCGCTGCACCGCGACTTCCTCCAGCTCGGGCTCGAGAACTCGCTCGCGAGACCGGGCGAGATGAGCGTCCTCGGAACGCCGATCGACCTCTCGCAGGTGACCGTCGACAGCTACCTCGTCGCGGCGATCTCGGACCACATCGCGCCGTGGCGCAGCGCCTACCGGACTACCCAGCTGCTCGGCTCGGAGCCTCGCTTCGTCCTCTCGACGAGCGGGCACATCGTCGCGATCGTCAACCCGCCCAACAACGAGAAGGCGAAGCTCCGGACGAACGACGCCAACCCGCCCGACCCGGACGAGTGGCTCGAGTGCGCGTCGACACAGAGCGGGAGCTGGTGGCCCGACTGGACCGACTGGCTCGGCGAGCGCTCGGGCGAGGAGAAGGACGCGCCGAAACAGCCGGGCGGGGGCGCGTTCTCGATCCTCGGCGAGGCGCCCGGGACCTACGTGCGCGAGCCGGCCTGAGCGAGTCGCCGCGCTACTGCGCGGCCACCGCCTGCTCGACCGCGTCGGTCTGCCCGGCGACCAGCGGGCCCGAGCCCGAAGGGTCGACGATGCCCCCCTCGACCCACGCGTAGCGGCCTTCGAGCACCCGCTTGGCGCCCCTGTAGTTCTCGTCGTCGTCGTTGTGCCACAGCGCCTCGAACAGCACCTCGATGCGCCGGCGCGACTGGATGCAGAACAGGGCCGCGAGCTCGGCGGCGGCCTTCGCCTGCTCGCCCTGCTGCTCCGACTCGATCGTCTTCGCGTAGACGACCGTGGCGGCGATCGCGAACAGTTCCGCGCCGATGTCGACGATACGGCCGAGGAACACCTGCTTGCGCTCCATCCTCGCCTGCCAGCGGCTCATCCCGTAGAAGATCGAGCGCGCGAGCTTGCGGGCGCGGCGCTCGGCGAACCGCAGGTGCTCGGCGAGCTCGCCGAACTCGCCGAACGTCTCGGGCGCCTGGCCCCTCCTGACGGCGAGCTGCGGCAGCCACTTGCCGTAGAAACCGGCCGCCTGCACCGCCGACTTCGCCTTGCCCTTCAGGTCGACGTCCGGGTCGAGCAGGTCGCCCGCGACCTTCAGGTGCTGATCGACCGCCTCGCGCGCGATCAGCAGGTGCATGATCTCGCTCGAGCCCTCGAAGATGCGGTTGATCCGCATGTCCCGCAGCGCCTGCTCGACCGGCACCGGCCTCTCGCCGCGCGCGCGCAGCGACTCGGCCGTCTCGTAGCCGCGCCCGCCGCGCACCTGGACGAGGTCGTCGACGATCCGCCAGCCCATCTCCGACGCCCAAAGCTTTGCGATCCCCGCCTCGATGCGGATGTCGTTCTTCTTGTCGTCGGCGAGCCGGCTCGCGACGTCGAGCATCGCCTCGAGGCCGAAGCTCGTGGCGGCAATGAACGAGAGCTTCTCGGCCACCGCCTCGTGCTCGCCGATCTTCTTGCCCCACTGCACGCGCTCGTTCGAGAACTCGCGCGCGACCTTGGTCGCGAACTTCGCGACCCCGAGGCAGATCGCGGGCAGCGCGAGCCGGCCCGTGTTGAGCGTCTCGAGCGCGATCTTCAGGCCCTTGCCCTCGTCGCCGATCCGGTGCTGGTTCGGCACGAAGACGTCGTCGAAGCGGGTGACCGAGTTCTCGATCCCGCGCAGTCCCATGAACTGGTTGCGGTTCTCGACGACGACGCGCTCGTTGTCGCAGGGGACGATGAAGGTCGTGATCCCGCCCCTGTGCCCGTCGCCCTCCGGGACCCGCGCCATCACCACCGCGACGTCCGCGATCGCGCCGTTCGTCGCCCACAGCTTACGGCCGTTGATCATGTAGCCCGAGCCGTCCTTGGTCGGAGTCGCGAGCGTCGCGAGCCGCGCCGGGTCCGAGCCGACGTCAGGCTCGGTCAGGTAGAAGGCCGACACGTGGTCCTTCGCGACCTTCGGCAGCCACTCGCGCTTCTGCTCCTCGCTGCCCGCCAGCATCAGCGGCTGCGCCACGCCGATCGACTGGTGCGCGGACAGGAACGTGGACAGCGCAGAGTGGCAGCCGCCGGCGAGCATCAGCGCTCGGTTGTAGTGGACCTGCGAGAGCCCGAGGCCGCCGTACTCCGCGGGCACCTTCATGCCGAGCGCGCCGAGCTCCTTCAGCCCGTCCAGGGCCTCGTCCGGGATCCTCGCGTCGCGCTCGATCCGGAGCGGGTCGACGTCGCTCTCGAGGAAGCCGCGCAGCTTGCCCAGGAACGCCTCGCCCTTCTCCGCCAGCGCGTCGTCGAGCTTGGGCTGCGGATGGATCAGGTCGAGCCGCAGCGCACCGAGGAACAACTCCTTGCAGAAGCTCGGCAGCTTCCACTCGCTTTCGCGCGCCTCCTCGGCGACTTGGCGCGCCTGCTGCTCGCTTACCTGCGTAGCCATCCGGTCCCCAGAGCAGAAACGATCATCGCTTCCACGTACCCGGGAGCGGGCCCGGGCGAACGCAGCAGCGCTAGAGAGCGGCGGCCGCGGCGTGGCGCCTCGCGGCCGCGCGCTGCTTTGCCTCGTTCTCGCACGCGTCCGCGAGCGCGTCGGCAATCGCGCGGTAGGCCTTGCGGTTGAACGCGAGGCCGATATGGCTGCCCTGCACCTCGACGTTGCGCGCGTAGGGCACCACGCACGCCTCCCACCACACGACGCCATCGCCGCGCGTGTAGATCGACGTAAGCGGTAAGTCCGCCGGGAAGTCGGCGGAGTAGTCGCGCACGAAGCGGCAGGAGCAGGTCTCGGTGAAGCAGCCGCTGTGGGCGACGCGGTCGCCGTAGCGCACATGCGTCGCGCGCACGGCGGCGATCGCGGCCTTCGTCGGCAGGCTGACGTCGAACGGCGTGTCGAGCCCGGCCCCCATCGAGACCATCGCGCACACGAGATCGGGGCGCCGGCACGCGAGCGCTTTCGCGAAGTGCCCGCCGCGGCTGTGGCCGAGCAGCGCGACGCGCCGGCCGGCCAGGTCGTGGATGCGCTCGATCCGCCGTTCGAGGCGGTCGACGGCGAGGTCGGAGCAGTCGACGTTGCAGTTGATCGCCGACGGCCTCGCCTCGTACCCCATCCGCCCGAGCCAGCCGCGCATGACCGCTAGCGAAGCGTCGCCGGCCAGGAAGCCCGGGATCGCGACCACCGGCATGCCGTCGCCGCGCCGCACCCCGCGTCCCTGGAAGACCGGATCGACGACGAGCCGCCCGAGCTCCGCCTGCCAGCGGAACTCCTGCAGGTGGCGCCCCCACCAGCGCCGGGAGGGCGACGGCGCGGGCTCAGGAGCCGGATCGAAGACGGCATGCTCGACCGCGCCCGGGATCGGTATATGGCGGGCAAACTCGACCATTCGCGGAGCCGGAATGGTACCCGCGGCGGGCGATGGCAACGGCCACGTCTCCCGGGCCATCGAGCTGCCCCGGCGACACCGAGCAAGCTGCGCAGGGCCGGCCAGGCTCAGACGTCGGCCTCCACAGCAGCCTCCCGAATCCCCCCGTCCACCCTCAGCCGGTAGCCCGAGCCGCGCACCGTCTCGAGACTCGCGACGGCGAATGGACGGTCGATCTTCTCGCGCAGGTAGCGCACGTAGACGTCGACGACGTTGGAGCGGTTCTCGTACTCGTAGTCCCACGCGTGCTCGAGAAGCTGGTAGCGATCGAGCACCTCGCCGGGGCGCCGCATGAACGTCTCCAGCAGCGCGAACTCCTTGGTCGAGAGGTTGATGTCGGTGTCTCCTCGCCAAACGCGACGCGAAGCGGGATCGAGGTGCAGATCGCCGACCTGCAGCACGATCGGGCGCTCGACCGGTCCCCGCCGTCCCATCGCCCGGAGGCGCGCGAGGAGCTCGGCGAAGGAAAACGGCTTGACGAGGTAGTCGTCGGCGCCGCCGTCGAGCCCGGCGACGCGGTCGTGGACGGAGTCGCGTGCCGTGAGCATGATCACCGGTGACCACACGCCGTCCTTGCGTAGCCGCCGGCAGGTCTCGAAGCCGTCGATGCCGGGGAGCATCACGTCGAGGATGATCGCGTCGTAGTCCGTGGAGCCCGCCATCCACACGGCGTCCTCGCCCTTGATGGCGACGTCGGCATACATCCCGTCCTCGCGCAGCCCGCGCCGGATCAGGCTGGCCATCTTGACTTCGTCTTCGACGATCAGGACACGCATGTCGCCCACTATGGGGCAGAGAGATGAGAGATCCATGAGGAACCGGCTCACCGAGTTCTCATCTCCCGGTGCGCTGCGCCGCCGTCACGGTCCGGCAATAGAGGAGCTGCCGCGACCTCTAGGACCACGGGCGGCGCGGGCGCGCCCCCCCCCCGACAAGAGGAAGGCATGAGGAGCGAGGCTGCGCCCTCACGGCGTTCTCATCGCGCCCGGTTAGCGTCGCCGCGTGCTCATCACCATCCCGTCTCAGATCGGCTACGGCGCGCTGTTCGGGTTCGTGTTCGCAGAGTCCGCCGGCGTCCCCCTCCCCGGGGAGACCGCCCTGATCGCTGCCGGGCTGCTGGCCGGCAGCGGGCAGCTCGCGCTGCCCGCTGTCATCGCCGTCGGGGCCGGCGCCGCGATCCTCGGCGACAACCTCGGCTACTGGCTGGGACGACGCGGCGGCCGTGCCATGCTGCTGCGTGACGGTCGCCTGGCGCGGCATCGTCGCAAGGCGGTGGCCAAGGGTGACGAGTTCTTCGAGCGCCACGGCGGAAAGGCCGTGTTCCTCGGCCGCTGGGTGAGCGGGGTCCGAATCGCCGCCGCCGTCCTGGCCGGCGCCGGGGCTATGCGCCGGCGGACCTTCCTGCTCTACAACGCCCTAGGCGCCCTTGCGTGGTCGGCGACCGTCGCCGGCATCGCGGCACTCACCGGCGCGGTCGGCGCCGCCATCGTCTACGGCGCGGGCATCGCGGCCGCGGTTGGCGGCGCGGTCGTCGCCGGCGTGCGCGCATGGCTGCGGCGTCGTCACCGACCGGCCGCGGGAGCTCCGGCCTGATTCGGCTTCGGACTCCATCGCGTTCCTACCCCGGGATCGCCATCCAGACGTCGGCGCCGCCATCGGGCTGATTGCTCGCGCCGACCTCGCCGTGGTGCGCGGCTGCGATCGCCGCGACGATCGCCAGGCCGAGGCCCGCCCCTCCCCGCACCCGCGCCTGATCGCCGCGGGTGAAGCGCTCGAAGGCGCTCACGATGAACGGCTCCGGGAACCCGCGTCCGCGATCGCGGACATGTAACTCGATGCAACCGTTGCGCTCACGCGCGTTCAGGACGATGCGGCCGCCGTCGCCGTGTCGCAGCGCGTTGTCGACGAGATTGCCGAGCGCCTGCTCCAGGCGCAGCGGGTCGGCGGTCACGCACAGGCGTCCGGGCACCTCCACGACGAGCTCGGCGTTGCGCTCGGCTGCGCGCCGCGCGTAGCGCTCGCGGACCTCCGCGAGCACGGCCGCGACCTCGAGCTTCTCGAGCCGGATCGGCAGGCGGCCCTGATCGGATCGGGCGATCACGAGCAGGTCCTCGGCGAGCTGGGCGAGGCGTTCGGTCTCCTCGGCCGCGGAGCCGAGCGCGTCCTGCAGCTCGGCTTTGGAGCGCTCGCCCCGCCGGGCGAGCTCGAGCTCGGTCTTGAGGATGGCCAGCGGCGTCCTCAGCTCGTGGCTTGCGTCGGAGACGAAGGTCCGCTCCCGCGTCAGCGCCACCTCCAGGCGGGCGAGCATCTCGTTGAGCGTGTCGCCGAGCCGTGAGATCTCGTCAGGCGCCGGGGAGACCGGTAGGCGCCGTCCCGGCTCGGTGGACTGGATCTCGGAGGCTCGCCGCCGCATCGACTCGACCGGCCGCAGCGCGGCGGCGGCCAATCCATACCCGGCCAGCGAGGCCAGCAGCAGCGCGGCGGGACCGCCTATGAGCAGTAGGGCGCCCAGGTTGCTCACGGCCTCGTTCCGGTCCTCCAGCGAGGCGCCGACCACGACGAGCAACCTCTGGCCCTGGGCACGAACGGGAGTGGCGAGCAGCCGGCTCGCGTTGTCTTCATCCCCCGGTCGCGAGTGCGAGACGGTGATGGTCCCTCGCAGCGCACGCGCGATATCGCTCGAGGTGAGCAGCGGCCGGCCGCGCAGCGCCGGAGGCGCGTCGACCACCCGCCCGAACGCGTCGAGGATCTGCGCCAGGTTCTGGCCCTGCTCGGTCAGCGGGCTCCGGCCCGATTCCGCCAGGCCGGAGTCGGCCTGCTCGACGAGGGCCGTCACGTCCCCCGCCCGTGACCGCAGCCCACGATCGATCGTGGCGTCCAGCTCCGCTCCCAGGCGCAGGTGCAAGAACAATCCGGTCGCGCACAAGAGGACGGCCATCACCGCGGTGAAGGCGAGCGTGAGGCGCAGGCGGATCGGAATTCGGGTCATGGCGCAGTGTGGCGTCGCGAGGGCACGAGCTCAGAGGCCTACGCCTACCGGATGAGCCCACCATGAGAGCGTCGCGGAAGACCGCTTCCAGCGATCCTCGGGGGGCCCAGGTGGGAGGCCCGTCCATCGTGCCGCAGTCGCCAAGCGGGACGCCCGCTCGCGCAAGCCGACGGCCCCCGGGGGCCGGGGGCCGTCGGTCCATCGTGCCTGCTGCCTCGCAGTCAGTCCGGTCTACTCCTTGCCCTCGAACTGATGGTCGGCGTTGGGGTTGCCGGGCTCGTCGGCGTGCCCGCCGGGGCCGTCGTCGTTGGCCTTCTCAGAGCTGGACTCCTGCTCTGTGCCGGACTCCTTGGGCACTGTGCCGGCCTCCTTGGCGCCGTCGGCCTTCTCGGGGGCGGTCTGGTCACCGGCCTGGACGCTGTCCGGGTCTGTGGCCGAGTTCTCGGGCGCGTTGCTCTCCCGGCCCGGGACCTCGCTTGACTGGCTCGGCTGGGAGGCGGCAGGCGGTGACTGCGTTGGCCCCGAGCTCGAGGTCTGCGCGATCGCCGCGCCGCCGACGCCTAGCGCGGCCAGGAGGGCCGCCGCTGTGGCTGTCAGGGACTTTCGTGTGAACCGCTCGAACATCGTTTCTCCTTTGTGGTCGGGGAGCGGACGATCCGGACCGTACGGCCGACCGGTGAGACGGCCGTGAAAGCGAGCGGGGGGAGTGATACGGGGATGAGAATCGCCCCTGCCGGGGCGTCATCCCTCGAGTCCGCTACGAGTCAGCGGGCGCAGCCCGCGACATCGAGGACCGCACGTCAACTTCATCTTGACGGTGGGGTCCCACCAAGCCTAAGCTGACTGCGTGCGCCCCCTTCCGGATGTGGATGGGCTCGCGGCGATGATCGAGGCCCAGACGCCGGCCGGCTCGCCCCTCGAGCGACTCGGCGCTGCCTCGGCGGTCGCGGGCGAGCTTCGGGAGCTCGGCGATCTCCTCTTGGACCGCTATGTACAGGCGGCGCGCGCTGAGGAACTGTCGTGGTCTCAGATCGGCGACGCGCTCGGCGTGTCAAAGCAAGCTGCGCAGCAGCGCTTCGTTGCTCCGCCGGCGGAGACTCACCTCTGGCCGGGCCTCAGCGAAGCGGCGTCAGCCGTGCTGACGCGCGCGGTAGAACACGCCCGGAGCTTCGGTCACCGCTACCTCGGGACCGAGCATCTGCTCCTGGCGCTCGCTGCCGATGAAGGCCTCGCGGGTGCGACGCTCGCGCGCCTCGGCGTCTCGCCGGAGGGTGTAGCAGAGCAGATTCGCCGCATCATCGGGCCGGGGCACTCGACCGATACGGCCACACTCGGCGTCGCGCCGCGCACGAAACGAGTGCTCGAGGCAGCACGCAAGGAAGCCCGGCGGCTCGGCCACCGGTGCGCCGAGACAGAGCACGTGCTGCTCGCGGTCAGCGAATCCGAGGGAGTAGCCGAGCAGATCGTCAGCGAGCTCGGCGCCGACGTCAAGGACGTGCGCGTGCAGCTGGCCGAGCTCCTCGCCGCCGAAGCTCCATGGGTCGCGGCGAAGCTGCGTCCCCCAACGCGCCGGCGCCTGGGTCGCTCGCGGGCATGAGGCCGGATGGAGGGAATCACGTCGTGACGGGGATGGATGAAAGGGGTGGGCGTATGAATCGCCAAGGGAGCTGGGGAAGCGGCGAACAAGCGCTGCTGGGGGCGGCTCGCGGCGGCGACGAGGACGCCTTCGGTCGACTCGTTCAGTCCCACCGCGGCAAGCTCCACGCCCACTGCTACCGGATGCTCGGCTCCGTCCACGACGCCGACGATGCGTTGCAGGAGACCCTTCTGCGCGCCTGGCGCGGGCTTCCATGGTTCGACGGCCGAAGCGCGCTCAGCTCGTGGCTCTACCGGATCGCCACGAACGCCTGCCTGAACGCGATCAAGAAGCGGCCCAAGCGCGTGCTTCCGATCGACTACGGACATCGCTCCGCCGACCCCCACGACGCGGCGGCCGAGCCGCTCGTCGAATCGGTCTGGATCGAGCCCTATCCGGACGAGCTGCTCGCTTCCGACGACCGAGCCGAGGGCCCTGCGGCCCGCTACGAGCAGCGCGAGAGCCTGGAGCTGGCCTTCGTCGCGGCGCTTCAGCACCTGCCGGCGAACCAGCGTGCCGCGTTGATCATGAGCGAGGTCCTCGGCTTCTCCGCCCGCGAGGTCGCCGACTCGCTCGAGACCTCTACTGCCTCGGTGAACAGCGCCCTGCAGCGTGCTCGCAAGCTCGTCGACGAGCGCCTGCCCGAGCAGAGCCAGCAAGCCACGCTGCGCGCACTCGGCGACGAGCGCCTGAACGCGGTCGTCGAGGGCTACATGCAGGCGATGGACCGGGCGGACGTCGGTGCGTTGGTCACGATGCTCAGCGAGGACGCCAGCTGGTCGATGCCTCCGCAGCCGGCCTGGTTTCGCGGCCACGAGGACATCGTCGGCTTCCTCACCGAGAACCCGTTCAAGTACTTCCGTTGGCGCCACATGCCCACAGGGGCGAACGGCCAGCCGGCAGTGGGCAGCTACTCCTGGGCCGAGGAGCGAGGGAGCTATGTCGCCCACTCGCTCAACGTGCTCACCCTGCGCGGACCGAAGATCGCTGAGGTCATCTCGTTTCTCGACGTCACTCGGCGCGGCGTCGATGGACCCGGGTTCACAAGGTTTCTCGAGGACAGGGTCTTCGAGCGGTTCGGCTTGCCGAACGAGCTCCCGGCGTAGGCGCGTGGCCGGCTTCCGGCCGGCGCAGGCCACGTAGCGATGAATCGCGCGACTGCCGGCTGTCCTAATGGACACACCCACGCCAACAGGAGCGAGAGATGAGCAAGGTGGTCGTATCGCAGTTCGTGTCCCTGGACGGCGTGATGGAGGATCCGGCCGGAAACGAAGGATCGGGCCTGGGCCCGTGGTCCTTCGGGTTCGATCGCGGGCCAGACGGGGACAAGTTCAAGCTCGACGAGGTGATGGCGAGCGACGCGCTCCTGCTGGGCCGACGGACCTACGAGGGCTTCGCGGAGGCCTGGCCTTCGAGGGAGGGGGAGTTCGCGGACAAGTTCAACACCATGGCCAAGTTCGTAGTCTCGACGACCATGGAGGAGGCCGGCTGGAATAACTCGACGCTGATCTCCGACAACGTCGCCGAGGAAATCGCTGAGCTCAAGGAGCGGCCCGGCGGTGACGTCCTGGTCAACGGCAGCGCCCAGCTCGTACAGACGCTGATGGAGCACGACCTGGTCGACGAGTACCGGCTCATGGTCTTCCCGGTCGTTCTGGGGAGGGGAAAGCGCCTCTTCGCAGAGGGCAGCCCGACCACGAGCCTGCGGCTGGCGGACGCGAATCCGGTGGGCCCGTCGGGCGTCCTCGTCCTCACCTACGCCACGGGATGATTTCGCACGCCGGGAGCGACGATCGTGACGAGCACGAGACGCGAAGGACACCAGGCTCGGCCGATGAGCGCCCTCCGGTTGCCGCCACAGCGGCTTGCGGTGGCAGCAGATGCGCCGCGTATCTCGGAGTTGATGCGGGCCGCGGTGCTGGAGCTGTTCCCGCATTTCTATGACCAGCGGCAGACCGCCAGTGCCGCGGCGCACATCGCTCGTCTTGACGTGCAGCCCCCCAAACCGAACCGCGCGTGCGAGCCATGTTCGTCCGCAGCGACTGGACTCGACGTGGTCTCTCCCGGGCGGTGCTTGATTCGTGCGAGCCAGCGGCCCTCCGTCCACCGGCGGCGAGCCCGACGCCGACCCAGGCTCGACCTCCGCGACCGCGTCCAAGTGGTCGTGCTCGCCTACGGTCGAGCCCGGCGAGGGAGCGTCCCGCCGTCACACGGGCTAGGCCGCCGGATCGGCGAGCCAGGCGCCGCAGATATGGCCGCGATGTGGCGATGATCCGTGCCGCAGCAGCCGCCGAGCACGTTGAGACGCGGAAGCCTCGCCCTCAGGTCCGCGTAGCGCGCGCCGAGGTCGGCGGGATCCCCCTCATCGAGCTCCGTCGCCTCGTCGAGCTCGGCGTGACTCTTCGTGGAGGCGTTGGCGCGGAGGCCGCGGATCCGCTCCACCCACGGTTCGCCCTCCGCAATCGCGTCCTCGAAGTGGCTCGGGTGAGCGCAGTTGATCATGTAGTACGCGGGCGCGGCGCTCGTCGCGTCATCGACCTGCTCGATCGCCTCGCCGAGTGCGCCGCGTCGGCTGACAGCGTCTCAGCCGGCTGGTAGCCGTCGTCGTGAGGCCCCACGCAGCCGCTGATGACGACCGGCGCGCCGTCGAACTCGTATTCCTCGCGGAGCTCCTCCATGAGCGCGATCGCCTTGCGATTGAACTGGTCGAGCTCCTGCTCCGAAGCCGATGCCCTACACGACAGGACCGCCGCCACCGGGCCCTGCCGCTCGGACCACCCAGCCCGGCGGCGAACCGGCTGTCACACAACCCGAGGAGAAGCGATGAACCCTCCTCGCTCACCGTCGGACCCAACAGCGCCCACTTCGCACGACGGGCAGAGGGCTCGGCGGCGAGGTCGCGCCTGCGCCGAGCGCGGTTGCGCGCGCGCTCGTCGTGCGGGACGTGTGATGTCGCTCGGACGGGCTCCTCGCGTTCGCCGATCGCCGTGTGCTCGGCGTAGCCTTACGCCCGAGCATGAGCGATCAGCACACCATCGAGCTCTTGTACTTCGACGGCTGCCCGAGCCACGAGCGGCTGTTGCCGACGCTGCAGCGCCTGGCCGACCAGGCGGGCGCGGAGCTGCGACTGCGTCGCGTCGAGACCCCGGAAGCCGCGCAGGCCGACCGCTTCCTCGGGTCGCCGACCGTCCGGGTCGACGGTGCCGACGTCGAGCCCCAAGCCGGACAGCGCACCGACTTCGGCTTGAAGTGCCGCATCTACCGGTCCGGCCAGCGCCAGTCGCCACTGCCGCCCGAGCAGTGGATCCGCGCGGCGCTCGAGCCCCAGCGAGCGGGCTAGGAGCGTGCTCGCGGGAGCCGTCGCCGCCCTGCACGCGGGCGCGGGGGTCGTGGCGGCGCTCACGGGGCGTCGGTCAGGAGCGTGACCGCCCGCTCGCTACCGAGACCGTTTCAGGTGCTACTGTTCCGCCCGTTCTTAGGGCGCCCTAACCTGACGCGGAGGCGTGGCGATGTCATTTACGGAGACCGTGGTCCTCGGAGCGCTGGCAGGATTCACGATCTACCTCGGCCTGCCGGTCGGGCGCCTGCAACTGCTGAGTTCCCGCGCCCGCGTCGCGCTGGCGATGTTCTCGGTCGGCATCCTCGTCTTCCTGCTCGTCGATGTGCTGCTGCACGGCTTCGAGATCACCGAGCACGCGGTGGAGGCGTTCGGCGAGGGCGAGGGCAGCTTCGGCCACGCCGCCGCACTCACGCTGTTGCTCGTCGGAGGGTTCGCCCTCGGCAGCGCCGGGCTGGGCATCCTCGAACGCCGCCTCCGGCCGGGCGCCCCGGCGTCCCCCCCGCTGGCCGGCGGCGCCGGGGAGGCGCTGGCCGCCGGGGACCACCAGCGCCTGATGGCGCAGGCAACCGCGGCCAGGGCCCAGGCGCTTCAGACCGGCCTCGTCATCGCCGTCGCCATCGGCATGCACAATTTCGCCGAGGGCCTGGCGATCGGCGTCTCGGCGCGCTCCGGGGAGATCGGGCTGGCGACGGTGCTGATCATCGGGTTCGCGCTGCACAACGCCACCGAGGGCTTCGGGATCGTCGGGCCGCTCGGTGACGTCAGGCCGTCGTGGCGCTGGCTCGCCCTCGCCGGCCTGATCGGGGGAGGCCCCACGTTCCTGGGCTCGATGGTCGGCTACAACGTCACCAGCGAACCCCTCGAGCTGGTCTTCTACGCCGTCGCCGGCGGTGCCATCCTCTACGTGATCGGCGAGATCTGGCACGGCATGCGCCGTTACGGCCACCGGGAGCTCGGCCTCGTCCTGCTCGCCACCGGCTTCACCGCGGGCGTGCTCACCGACCTCGTGGTCGTCTACGGCGGCGGTTGACCGGCGGATCGTGAGCCGAGTGCGCGGCTACTCGCCGCGCTCCGCCTGCATCCACAGCGCATCGTCGAAGAGCAGCCGCCGGGCCGCCTCGAGGTCGCCGGACAACGGACGGTCGGCCATCTCAGGGTCCAGGCGCGCGGCCGCGGCGTCGTAGAGCCCGCTCAGGTCGAGGCCCGCGGGTGAGTGGCCGCGCAGGCGCAGCGCTCGCACGGCGAGCACGAGCTCGGCCGAGACGGCGACCGACATGCGCGACAGCGCGTCGGAGGTCCGGCGGGCCGAGTGCCCGGCGAAGTTCGCGTGCGACTCGACGCCCGATTGCACCGACGTGGTCTGCGACGCCGCCGTGGCCGCGAGCGAGCGGACCTCTGCCGCCGCCGCGTGGGCGGTGTACTCGAGGATCATCGCCCCGGAGTCAGGCCCCGGGTCCTGCGCGAGCTGTGGCGCCAGGCCCGTCACCTCCGGGTCGAGCAGCGCGCTCACCCGTGCGGCCACGAGCGAGGCCGACTGGGCCATCGCCCCCCGCAGCGAGTCCAGCGCCAGGGTCAGGACGCCCGCATGGAAGTTGCCGTTGGGCAGCGCCACGCCGTCCCCGGGCAGCATGAGGGCGTTCTCACCCGCGACGTTGAGCTCGATCTCGAGCACCGCGGCGAGGCGCTCGAGGGCGTCGAGCAGCGTGCCCTCCACCTGGGGCACGCAGCGGAAAACGAAGGCGTCGTGAATCGAGTGGCCGGCTGCGAGGCCACCCGGCTCACGGTCGCCGAGCAGCTCGCGCAGTCGGCGCGCGACCTCGACCTGCCCGCGGTGCGGACGCGCGGCGTGCACGCGGGGGTCGAGCACCGCGAGATCGGCGCCGGTGGCCTCGTAGGAGAGCGCGGCCACCCCGAGCACGGAGTCCAGGAGGCGGCTCGCGTCGTGGAAGACGAGCGCGGCCTGGCCGATGCTCACGGCGTTCGAGCTCATGAAGCCGATGCCGTCGCGGGAGCCGTAGTGGACCGGCGTGAGCCCGTGGGCGGCGAGCGCCTCGCCGGCGGGCACGACCTCGTCGCCCACCCAGCACTCGCCCTCGCCGCCCAGAGCGAGACCGATCTCCGCCAGCACGGTCAGGTCCCCGGTGCAGAGCGAGCCGAGCTCGCGGGCGAACGGCGTCACGCCGGCGCGCAGGGCGCCCAGCAGCGCGTCGAGGAGGCCGTCGCCAACCCCTGCCCCGCCCGCGCCGAGCTGGTTGGCGCGCACGGCCATGGCCGCCCGCACCACCTCCACGGTGAGTGGGGCGCCGCCGCCGCCGGCGTGGCTGCGCAGCAGCCGCCACTGATACTCGCCCGGGTCCTCGAGTGCAGAAGGCGCCGACCGCAGCACGCCGACGCCGGTGGTTACCCCGTAGAGCAGCTCGCCCCGGGCGAGCAGGTTGCCGACGAGGCGCTCGGCGGCGGCGTTGCGCTCGCGCGCCGCGCTCCCGATCCGCGCATCGGCCCAGCCGCGGGCGATGCTCACCACCGCGGCGGGCGTGACGGTCCGGCCGTCGAGTGTGATGACCGGCCGCGCGCTCACGCGCTCAGGCTGGGACCGTCGCGCCGGCGACCGTGCCCGCGTCGAACAGCCGGCCGATCTCCGTGGGGCCGAGCCCCAGCACGTCGGCCAGGATCTCCTCCGTGTTCTCGCCGAGCAGCGGCGCGCGGCGGGGGGGCAGGCGGCCGGCCGCGGTGAGCTCGAGCGGCGAGGCGGGGACGAGGTAGGCGCCGATGCCGGGCTGCTCGATCGTGGAGAACAGCGTGTTCTCCTCCGAGCAGCGGGGGTCCTCCTCCACGAGCTGGCGAAACGTCTGGTAGGGGCCCCAGGAGACGCCGGTGTCGGTGAAGGCCGCTCGAACCGCGCCCAGCGTGCGCGCTTCGAACCATGGGCGAAGCACCGCGGCGATCAGGTCGCGGGCGCCGAAACGGCCGTCCTCTGAGGAGAGGTCGTGCCCGGTGACGCTCGCGAGGCTGTGGAACGTCTCAGCGGTCCCGGTGACCTCGACGAGCGCGCGCCACTGGCGGCCCGTGAGCGCGACGACCATCACCCGGCGCCCGTCGCTGGTGCCGAAGTCGTGGCCGAAGGCGCCGTACAGGTAGTTGCCGTCGCGCGCGGCGTCCTGACCCTCCAGCTGGGCCTCGGCGATACGGCCGAGGTTGCCGACCATCGCGAACGCGACGTCGGAAAGCGCGAGCCGGACGAGCTGGCCTTCGCCGGTGCGGGTGCGGTGGCGCTCCGCCGCGAGGATCCCCGTCGCAGCGAGGCCACCCATGACGGCGTCCCAGGCGGGCAGGACCGAGTTGAGCGGGCCGGCGAGGTCGCGCGGCCCGGTCGCCCACGGGAAGCCCGTCGCCGGGTTGACCGTGTAGTCCACCTCCGACGTGCCGTCCGGGTTCCCGGTCATCGCGCACATGATGAGATCGGCGCGGCGCTCGCCCAGCGCCTCGTAGGCGAGCCAGCCGCGGGCGGGGAAGTTCGTGAGGAAGATCCCGCCGTTCCCGGGCGCGCCGATGAGAGCGCCGACGAGTTCGCGGCCCTCGGGCGAGTGCAGGTCGACCTGGATCGAGCGCTTGCCCTTGTTCAATCCGGCCCAGAACAGCGACCGGCCCGACGGCGCCAGCGGCCAGCGGTTGACGTCCAGGCCGCCGCCGATCTGGTCGAAGCGGATGACGTCGGCGCCGAGCTGGGCCAGCGTCATCCCGCCGAGCGGCGCGGCGACGAAGGCCGAGCCCTCGATCACCCGCAGGTCGGCGAGCGGCTGGTCGGCGGCGCTCATGCGAGCAGCCCCACGAAGCGCCAGTCGAGCACCTCTTGGTCATCGCCGCCCGCAGCGCGCGCCGCCGTGACCACGGAGCGGAGGTGCACCAGCCCGCCGCCTCCGGGGAGCGCCTCGCGCCGTTGCAACTCGATGCGCGAGCGCAGCGTGTCGCCCTCGAACACCGGCGCGCTGTGGTCCGCGGCGTGCCAGCCCAAGATGGTCACCAGGGAGGGCAGCGCCCGGGTCGCCTGCCCGGCGGCCAGGCCGATCGTGTGGCCCCCGTACACGAGCCGGCGGGCCGCCTTGCGCGAGCCGCCCGCGTCCAGGTGCGCCATCGCGACGTTGAGCGTGAGCCTGGCCAGCGCGGGCGCTCCGTCGACGACGTCGCCGCCCTCGATCTCCCAGGCCCAGCCGTCGGGCACATCGGCGAAGTGCGGCCCGGGGACCGCCGCGCGGTAGGCGTCGAGGTCCAGGGCGGCGGCGACCGAGAGCAGCCGGCCGGGATCGAGGTCCGCCGCGCCCTCGCCGACGTCGCCCCGCACGCCCGTCGGCGCGTCGCGAAGCGGGAGCATGGCACAGCGGATGAAGTCGAGCACCGGACGCTCGTCCTGGTCGACGGTGCGGATGCGCAGGACCACGAGGCCGGTCGGCCTGCGCCCCTCCCGACCGCGGTTCTCGCGCCGGGCAACGACCTCGGTCGTCGTTCGCAGCGTGTCCTGCAGCCGAACGGTCCGATGCAGCAGCAGCCCGCGATAGAACAGATTGGCGACGACCCTGCCGGTCGCCACCGTCGACTGGCCGATCGCCGTGTCCCACACGAGCGCCGGATGCGCGGCGGGCGGTCCGGTGCCCAGGACCGCGCTCGCCAGCGTCCGATCCAGGGCCAGCCGCAGGCGGTCACCGGTGATCGCCTGATGCAGCGCGGCATGCCCCTCGGTGAGGGTGACGGCCGGTGCCGACTCCACGACGGTGCCGACGAGCAGGTCCTCGAACCAGGGCGGAGCGGGC
This sequence comes from Solirubrobacteraceae bacterium, assembly GCA_035633075.1. Lineage (GTDB taxonomy): Bacteria > Actinomycetota > Thermoleophilia > Solirubrobacterales > Solirubrobacteraceae > DASQFQ01. Next base: position 21,171 of record DASQFQ010000013.1, read on the forward strand.
GCGGGGGCCACGGTCAGGCTCATCGATCCGCACCGGCGCGCACGAGCACCCGCCGGGCCGCCAGCGCGAGCGCCTCGTCGACCATCTGGTCGCCGACCGCAACGGCACCGGCGCCGGAGGCCGCCGCTTCGGCGAGCGCGTCGAGCGTCCCGCGCGCCTCGGCCACCTCGTCCGCGGTCGGGGTGAACGCCTCGAGCAGCGCGGACAGCTGCACGGGGTGGATGGCCCACTTGCCGTCGAAGCCGAGCCCGCGGGCGTGCGCGACCCCCGCGCGGAAGGCGTCGTCGTCGCGCACGCCCAGGTGCGGACCGTCGATCGCCTGGATGTCCACGGCCCGCGCCGCGACCATCACCGCGTCCTGAGCGAAGCGCCAGTCCTGCGGGCCGCCGGCGCCGGGTCGGCCGAGGGACGCCGCGAGGTCGGCGTAGCCGAGGACGAGGGCGTCGAGCCGGGCGGAGGCGCGAGCGATCTCGCCCACGCAGGAGAGGCCCTGCGCGGTCTCGATCAGAGCCAGCAACCGCACCGGCGTCACGCGGCCGGCCGCGCGCTCGGCGCCGTCCAGCAGCCGGTCGGCGAACGCGAGATCGTGCGGGTGCTCGACCTTTGGCAGCACCGCCGCGACCTCATCGCGCTCGCTCGCGGCGAGCGCGATCAGGTCGTCGTGGCACCACGGCGACCCGATCGCGTTGACCCTGACGGCGACCGCCCCGGACGCCCACTCCCCCGCGAGGGCCGCGGCGACCGCTCCCCGCGCCTCGTCCTTGAGCGCCGGGACGACCGCGTCCTCCAGATCGAGGACCACCTCGTCGGCGACCAGCGTCTGACCCTTGCCCAGCTTCGCGGCCGGCGCCGCCGGGACGACGAGGCAGGCGCGACGAGGGCTCATGCGGCCCACTGTACGCGTCAGCGGCGGGTGAGCGGCAGCAGCGCGCAGAAGGAGGCCAGCCCCATGACGAGCGATCCGGCGATCGCCGGTGCGTAGCCGAAAGCGTCGATCGCGGCGCCCGCCGCCGGCGGACCGACCGCCGACCCCACCCCCGCAGCGGTGTAGAGCACGCCGAGCAGGGCGCCGAGGCGCTCGACGCCGAAGCGCGCCGCGATGACCGCGGGGCCCAGCGCGACGAAGCCGCCGTAGCCGACACCCAGAGCGATCGCGAAGATGAGCATCACGACGTAGCTGGACCCGGCACCCCACCAGAGCCCGAAGCTCAGCCCGATCGCGAGAAAGCAGCCCTGGTAGATGCGCAGCAGCCCGACGGTGCCCGCGAGCGCGCCGAGAGCGAGCCGGCCGACGACGCTCGCGCTGCCAATCGCCCCGATGAGGCCCGCGGCGAGGACCGGGTCGATGCCGTGGCCTTCGGCGTAGGCCGGAAGGTGCACGAACGGGACGAACAACGCGACCGACATGAGCATGAGCGACAGGTACAGCCAGCGGTAGTCCGCAGCGCCAAGCACCTCCCCCAGCGGCGCGCCGCGCCGGTCCTCCCAGCGCGGCGCCGGCGCCGCCGCCAGTGCGCACAGGGCCAGGCCCGCCGTCCCGACAGCGGCGAGCACGAGGTAGGTGTCGCGCCAGCCGATCGCCTCGATGAGCGCCGCGGCAGCCGGCGGGATCGCCAACGTGCCGACGCCGATGCCCGCCACCGCCACCCCGAGCGCGAGGGTCCGGCGGCGCTCGAACCACGCGCCCACGAGCGCGACCATCGGCACGTACGCGCAGGCGACTCCGATCCCGACCCCCAGCCCGTAGGTGACCAGCGCGATGCCGAGCGAACCCGCGCGCGCCGTCGCGACCAGCCCGAGCCCGAGCGCGGCGGCGCCGACCAGCAGCACCCGTCGGGGACCGAAGCGGTCGGACGCCACACCACTCACCCCGCCGAGGGCGAAGTACAAGAGTGACGTGAGCGAGAAGAACACCGCCCCCGTCGCACGGCCCGCACCGAAGTCGGCACGCATCTCCTCCAGGAAGACCCCGTAGCTGTAGGCGATCCCGAACGCGATGGACATCGCAATGAACGCGGCCGCAACGACCCCCCAACCGCGACGCGAGTCATGCCCCGGCATGTTCGGCGGTGAGGCTGCCTACTCGAGGATGGGGACGCGCCCGGCGAGCACAAGCCGACGGGGGGTCACATCGCCAACTGTGCGCGGCGGCTAGCGGTGGTGATCGCCCCCGTCGCGCCGCGGCAGGCCGGCCACCGTGAACGGCTTGGCGCTGTTCGCGAAATCGGCGTTGACCACCAGGTACAGCTTCCGCGCCCGCGCCACCGTTGCGGGGCCCTTGAGCCTGGTGGAGGTCAGCGTGTCGCGGACCTTGCCGCGCCGTGCTCCGTTCTTGAGCTTGACGAACGACAGCTGCGCGGGCGGTCCGCCCTGGACGACGACGAGCTGCCCACGGTCGAGGATCATCCCGTCGCCGCCTGGCACCGAGACGCCGTCGATCTCGTCGATCGCGTCGATCGCGGACGCGTCGTGGCTCAGGTCGATCCGGAACAGCTTCCCGGTGTTGGACTGCACGACGATCAGCCGGCGGCTGCCCTTGGCCACGATCCCGTTGAGGTTGAAGTTGGCCTGGAACGCGATCCCGGACGAGACGTCGAGTGCCTGCGGCGTCCCGCCGCCATTCTGGACCTGGGCCGCGGTGACGTGCCACAGCGTGGGCCGGAAGGAGTCCGTCACGAATACGTCGCCGCGACCGGTCACGACGAGGTCGTTGAGGAATCCGCCGGTGCCGGGGGTCTGGAACGTCGCCACCGCCTGCTTGGTGGCGAGGTCGTAGACGGTGATCGCGCCGGTCATGCCACCGGCCACGTACAGCTTGCCGCCGCGGATCTCGATGCCCACCGCGGACTTGCCCGCCGCGCCCGGGATGAAGGGCGTGACGGTGTCGCTCGCCAACGTCCCGCGGTAGATCGCGCCGTCGCCGGTGATCGAGACGAAGAACGCACGTGAGCGCTTGTCGAACTCGATGCCCTCAGGGTTGGCCGCGGGATCCGGCTGAAGCGTGAACACGCGCTCCCCGGCCCGCTTCGCGCCGTGGTCGTCCCTGCCGCCGCCCCCGTGCCGGTCGGCGAAGGCCAGAGTTCCGCCGACCGCCACGGCGGCGATCGTCAGCAGCGCTACGAGGATGCGCCTTCCCTGCTTCATGACTCCCCCTTGTCAGTGTCTTCTGCTGTCATGGACAACGCCGTCCGCCCGAATCTAGCGAGGTCGGCGTCGGTCTCGTCGTCCCAGGTGACGGGCACTATGCCTCCAGGAAGGCCGTCAGGTCGCGGCGGGGTGACCGAGGGCGCCGCCGTCCATGCGGCGCCTCGGTCGAGCCCGGCTACCGGCCCGTGGTGGCGAACCAGTTGCCCGGGGCCGGACCGGTGCCCGACGTGACGAACACGATCGGAGCGACGCAGGGATCGGGAAGCTCGACCGTCGCCCGGATCCTCGCGTCCCCGCCGGTGGTGGCCGGTACCGGGGCGGTCGCGAGGTTGACGCCGACGTCAGGCGACTCCTTGGTCAGGCAGTTCACGACGCCGCGGAACTGGGCGACCGGGTTCTGCCCGGTCGACTCCAGCACCAGGCCCTTCACCCCGATCTCCAGCCGCCCGTCCGAGCCCAGCTCTCCGCGGCCCCGGTCGATCTTCCAGGGCACGCCGCCGCCGTTCACGCCGCGTATCGGGTGGGCGGTCCCCGTGAAGGGTGCGACCACGGGGGCCATGACCTCGAACTCGAGCACGTCCGTGCCGCTCGAGTCCCCGTCAGACGAGTCGGCCGCGGTCGACTGGACGACCACGGCACCGACCGCCAGCAGCCCCAGCAGGAGCACGAACGCTCTCCTCATCTCCCTCTCCTCCCCGAGTTGGAATTCCTGCTGGGACCTACGCAATCGCAGCGCCAAGGGTTCGACGCCTATCCTGCGCCGGATGGCGGCCTGCACCCATCTGGACGCGGTCCGGCTCCTTGACGTGCCGGCGTCCGTCGCCGGGTGCGAGGACTGCCTGGCCCGCGGCGGGCGGTGGTTGCACCTGCGCATGTGCCAGAGCTGCGGGCACATCGGCTGCTGCGACAACTCGCCCGGGCGTCACGCGACAGCGCACCACGCCGCCACCGGCCATCCGATCATACGGTCCGCCGAGCCGGGCGAGGACTGGAGCTGGTGCTACGAGGAGGAGGTCATGTTCCGCCTCCAGGCCGAGTGACGTTGCGTGCCGGGATCCGGATCGTGGGGACCTCGGTCCGCACGGTTCCGGCGCCCAGCACTTCGACCTCCTGGCCCGGCGCGCAGGCCGCGATGTCGTGCGCCTCGTGGCGCAGCCGGCGTCGCAGCGACGCGAGCGCAGGCAAGCCGAGCGCCGCGGGCACCCACAGGAGGAACGCGCGGTAGGCGAGCACGGCCACGGCCGCGGGCACGGGATCGACCCCATAGACGACGAGGGTGCCGATCAGGCCCGCGTCGACCCCGCCGATCCCGCCCGGCACCGGCACCAGGTTCCCGAGCTGGCCGATGAGGTACGCGAGCAGCAGCACGCCGACAGGGGGCACGTCGTGACCGAACGCGGCAAAGCAGGCGCCCAGCATCGCGACATCGAACAGCATGTACCCGCAGGCCCCGACCAGCAGGGCGCCATCGCGACCGCGCAGGAGCGAGAGCGCCTCGTCGACGCCCTCCGACAGCGCCGCCAGCGCCCGGCTCAGCCGGGGCCTGTGCAGGCGCCGAGCGAGGGAGCCGGCCGCCACGCGCAGCACCAGAGCGAGAGCGACGATCGCGACGCCGACCACCGCGGGCACGAGCGCGAGGGCCGGACTCGGCGAGCCGGACAGCACGCCGGATGCCAGCCCGGCGCCGGCCAGGATGAGGGCGGTGACGTTCGCCAGGCTCGTCAGGAGGAAGAAGGCGACCGTGCGACGCGCGATCTGCCCCGGCGGGTTGCCACCGCGCCGGAGTATCCACGCGCCCAGCGCGAGCCCGCCGGCGCCGCCGACCGACAGCAGCGAGTTCGCCGCCAGCTCCGACGTCCCGATCTCGTAGCTGGTGCGCCAGCTCATGTGCCTGCAGAAGACCGCCCGGAAAGCGATCACGTAGGACAGGCACGATCCCAGCTGCAGGATCGCTGCGGCGACGAGCCAGCCGGGCCGCGCGCCCGAGAGGCTGTCTCTCACCTCGCCGAGCCCGGGCACCAGGACGACCACCGCGGCGACCGCGGCGAGGATCCCGGCCACGACGAGAGCGTGCCGGCGCAGGCTGGATGGGGCGAACTCGCTCGGCAACGGGTCCGCCATGCGGCCGAGCTCCTCCGGGGGGACGACGCTCACCGGCGACGAGGCTTCCACTCCGCCAACCTACATCGGCGATTCAGCGCATCGGCATGGCTTCCGGGCCTGGCGCCATGCCGTCCATCGCCCCGCCGTCACCGGGCATCGTCAAGCCCGGAACGGCATCCGGGGCCGCAATGAGCGCCACGCCGAGAACGAGAAGGAAGGCGACGGTCGCGTACGTAACGGCGCGGCCCCAGGCCACGGTCTTCTCGAGCGCGATCAGCGCCGCGACGACGGCCATCCAGGCGAGGCTCATCACGCCGAGCGCGAACAGCGACGCCATGAGCGCCCAGCAGCAGCCGACGCACCACGCTCCGTGCCGGGCGCCCATGTTCAAGGCGCCCGAAAGGCCGTCGCGCCATGAGCCCATGAGGAATCCGAGCGGGCTCCGGCACTTGCTCAGGCAGACGTCCTTCAACGCTGTGAGCTCATAGGCGGCGGCCGCCAGGAGCGTGCCCCCCGCCAGCCAGCGGCCGGCGCCGTCCCACGCCAGCTCACCGCCGAGCAGCGCCCGGCCGAGGGCGAAGACCCCGTAGGCGAGCAGGCCCGCGGCCGTCCATGTCACGAGATACCCGGCCGCAAAGAGGACCGGCGCGGCCGGCGCGCGGCGGCGGGTCATGCGCGCATACAGCGCAACCGTCGGCGACACCGACGGGAGCATCATCGCGGCCATCATCACGACCCAGACTCCGAGAAACCAGCCCAGCGCGCCGAGGTCCGTGCCCGGGCCCTCGTCCATCCCGCCCATGCGGTCGGCAGTCGACCACCAGGCGACCGCCGAGAGCGCAAACAGGAGCGCAATGAGGCCCAGGCGGGCGCGGGCGGCGGCGAACGCGGGCGCAAGCCCGCCGCGTCCCATCGCGCCCGGCCGGGAGGCCAGCGGCGAGCCGGCCGCGTTCATCTCACGCAGACCAGGCGAAGTGGGATGACGAGAAGCCTGCCTTGCCCTCGTATGCGATGCCGAACGCGTTGATGCTCGAGCGCGTCGCCTTGGAGATGGTCAGCTCCGACCCGGCCGGATGGAAGATGCCGGTGAGCCGCGCCGGCTCGCCCGACTCCACCCCGAACGGGACGACGTCCTCGATCTCGAAGTCGACGGCGTCCCCGATCTTGACGCTGTGGCGCAGCCCGTCCTCGCGGACCTCGATGGAGGCGCGCTCGACGCCCAGGTTCTCCGATACGAGCGGCCCCAGCGCCTCCATCGGGCCGCCGAGCTGTCCGGCGAAGACGGCGCCGAGCTTGTCGGCCTGCTCGTCGGAAGCCGTGTCGTCCAAGAAAACGCCGAGGCGCCAGTTGCCTTCGCTCATGATCCTCGGGGTGTCCCCGACGGCGGCGACGGTCAGCCCGCTCACGTCGGTGCCCTCGACCTCGCCGTCGGTGACGTGGAAGACGAGCGTCACGCGGCAGCGGTCGTAGTCGGCGCCGAGCGCGAGGGACGCGGTGCACGGGCACACCACCTCGCAGGAGCAAGTCTCGAAGTAGGTGCCCTCGAGCTTCCAAGCCATGCCGTCTCCTTCTCGAGCGGGTCGCCGGTCGCCCCATTCTTCTCACCGCCGCCCTGCGCCGTCAATGGCCGTGAGGGCACAATTCCCTAGACTCCCTGCGTGCCAGCGGCGGAGGGGGGCGTCATCCTGGTCGCCGGCGAGGCGCTGGTGGACCTCGTGCTCAGTGGGGCCGGCGAGCTCAGCGCCCATACGGGCGGCGGCCCGTTCAACACCGCCCGGACCGTCGGGCGGCTGGAGCAACCCGTGGCCTACCTCGGGCGCATCTCGACCGACCGCTTCGGTGCGCGGCTTCGCGAGGAGCTGCGAATCGACGGCGTGGCCCTCGACGCGGTCGTCCCCACCGAGGACCCGACGACGCTCGCGCTCGCCGAGATCGGCGATCGCGGCGCCGCGAGGTATCGCTTCTACGTCGAGGGGACCGCGGCGCCAGGCCTCACGATCGCGGATGCACTCGGCGCGCTGCCCGAGCGCGTGGCGACGCTCCACGTGGGCACGCTGGGCCTGGTGTTCGAACCGATGGCCGAGGCGCTGGAGGCGGTCGTCGAGAGACTCTCCGGCACCGCGCTGGTCGCCCTCGACCTCAACTGCCGGCCGGCGGCCATTCGCGAGCCCGACGCCTATCGGGCGCGGCTCGGGAGGATGCTGCCGCGCTGCCATCTCGTGAAGGCGAGCGACGACGACCTCGCGTGGCTCGATCCCGGTTGCCCCACGCTCCAGGCGGCGCGCGCCCTGCTCGAGCACGGGCCCCGCCTGGTGCTCGTCACGCGCGGCGCCGAGGGAGCGGTCGTCGTCGCCGGCGAGCACGACGCCGAGGTGCCGGCGCCCAGGGTCCAGGTGGTGGACACCATCGGCGCGGGTGACGCGTTCGGAGGCGCCTTCCTCGCCTGGTGGCGCGGGCGGGGGCTGGGGACGGCCGACCTGGGCACGACCGACGTCGTGCTGGACGCGACGCGCTTCGCCTGCCTGGTGGCCGCCCGGACCTGCGAGCGTGCTGGCGCCTCGCCACCCCGGCTCTCCGAGCTCAGGCCGTGACCGCGTAGGTGTCGGCGTCGAAGCGCGCGGTGCGCCGGTGGGCGCGAGGGCGCGTAACTTACGGTGTCGTAATCTCCTTGTCGCGATGCCCCTTCGCAGCGGCACTCCGACCCGGATGAGCGGCGCGCAACGCCGTGAGCAGCTGCTCGACGTCACCAAGGCGATCGCGGTCGATCGCGGCTTCCACGCGGTGTCGATCGAGCGGGTGGCGCGCGACGCCGGCATCACGCGGCCCATCGTCTACGGGCACTTCCAGGACCTCAACGGGCTCCTGGAGGCGCTCGTGGAGCGCGAGGCTGCTCGAGCGCTGCACCAGCTCACGACGATCCTGCCGGTCGAGCCGCCCCCGGGGGATCGCCGCGAGCTGCTGCTCGCTGCGCTGCAGGCCTATCTGCAGGCGGCGCAGTCCGATCCCGGCACCTGGCGACTCGTCCTCATGCCGCCCGAGGGCGCGCCCGCCCTCCTGCGCGAGCACATCGCCCGTGGCCGCGGCGCGATGGTCGCCCTGCTCGCCGAGGCGGTCAGTCCCGGCCTGGTGCCGGGCCGCGAGCCGCCGGACCCCGAGCTCACGGCGCGGATGCTCTCGACGATCGCCGACGAGGGCGTGCGGCTCCTGCTCTCCGACCCCGCCCGCTATCCCGCCGAGCGGCAGGTGGCCCTCGCTCGCTGGCTGCTCGGCGGCTTGGGTCGCCCATGAGCACGACAGCCTTCGTCACCGGCTTCCCCGGGTTCATCGGTCGCCGCCTGGTCCCCCGCCTGCTCGCCGAGGACCCGGCCCGTCGGGTCGTGGCGCTCGTGGAGGACCGCATGGTGGCGCCTGCACGGGAGCTGGCCGGCAGCTTCGGGGAGCGCGTCGAGATCCTTGCGGGAGACATAACCGAGCGCCGCCTCGGCCTCGGCGACGACGACTGGGAACGCCTGCGCAGCGAGGTGACCCACGTCTTCCACCTCGCCGCGATCTACGACCTCGCGGTACCGGTCCACGTCGCGCAGCGCCTGAACGTCGACGGCACCGGCAACGTGCTCGAGCTGTGCCTCGCCGCCGAGCGCCTGCAGCGGCTCGCCCACGTCAGCACCGCGTACGTCGCGGGCCGGCGCACCGACGTCGTCTACGAGCACGAGCTCGTCATGGGGCAGGGGTTCAAGAACCACTACGAGTCGACGAAGTTCCAGGCCGAGGTCTGGGTTCGCAGGCTCATGGATCGCGTTCCGACGACGATCCTGCGCCCGGCGATCGTCGTCGGCGACGCCTTCAGCGGCGAGACCGAGAAGTTCGACGGGCCCTACTACCTGCTGCGCGCGATCTCGCGGATGCACCGGCTGGGCCGATCCGTGATCCAGTTCGGCGCCTCGGAGGCCTCGTTCAACGTCGTGCCCGTCGACTACGTGGTGGCCGCCATCGCGGCGGCCGGCAGCGCATCCGAGACCGTCGGGGAGACGCTGCACCTCGTCGACCCGGACCCACTGTCGAGCCGCGAGCTGCTGAGACTGCTCTCACAGCACTACGCCGGCCGGTCCCCCAGCGGGCGAATCCCTGCCTGGCTGGTCACCGCCGCCCTGCGCGCCGGCCCCGTGCGCGACGCGTTCGGCGGGACGCCCCACGAGTCGATCGCCTACCTGAACCATCGCGTGACCTTCGACACGCGCCGGGCGGTCGACCTGCTCTCGCCGCTGGGACTGCGCCCGCCCCGCTTCGTCGACTACATCGGGCCGGTGGTCGAGTTCTTCCGCGCCCACGAGGACGACCCCGCCTTCATGCGCCGGCGCTGATGCAGTGTTCCGGCGGTCGCCGACCCCCGGCCGGCGCCTGGCGGCCGAGTTGCGCCGCTTGGAGGCGCGACGGGCGGCCACGGCACCCTCGTCCAGCATCCTGGCTCAGGCAGGCTTGAACGGCTCGGGCGCGTCCAGGAAGCGCCCGAACCTGCCGCGGAAGTAGGTCAGGGGCGCTCCCTCGCCGGCCTCGGCGGTCTTGACCGTGCCGAGGAAGATGGTGTGCGTGCCCCCGGTCACCGGCTCCTCCACCCGGCACTCGAGCCTGGCCAGCGCGTCGAGCAGCAAGGGCTGGCCGAGCTCGCCGTGGCGCACCCGGAGCTCGTGGAACTTCTGCGCGCGATCGGTGCCCGCAAAGCGCGTGGCGATCGCACCCTGCGCCTCGGTCAGCACGTTGACGCCGAAGGCGCCCGCGGACTGGATCGCCCTGTGCGTCACCGACTCGCGGCTGAGACAGACGAGCAGGGTCGGCGGCTCGAGCGAGAGCGACGCCACGGCGCTGGCCGTCATGCCGTAGTCGACGCCGTCGTGCCGTGCGGTGATGACCGCCACGCCGGTTGCGAAGTGACCGATGACCTCCCGGAACAGCGCCTGATCGCAGGCCTCCGCCACGCCGACAGCCTACGCGCACGGGCGCTGCCGACCGCGCGGGGCGAGCGCCAATGCTGCCCTCCTAGGCCGCGGCCGCAGGCCTGCCGGCCAGCTTCTGATGCTGGCGCTCGGGCGCGATCAACACCACGTCCCAGGCGAGCCCGAGGCGGCGCATCAGCCGGATCACCAGCTCGGAGGGGTCGATCTCCCACCAGCGCAGACCGTGCGCGGCCGAGCGCGGGAAGGCGTGGTGGTTGTGGTGCCATGACTCGCCGAACGAGGGCAGCGCCAGCCAGAAGACGTTGGTCGATTCGTCGTCGACCTCGAAGCGCCGCGTCCCGAAGAAGTGGCAGATCGAGTTGACCGACCACGTCACGTGGTGCTGGATGAAGATGCGCGCGAAGCCGCCCCACAACAGCGCAGTGAGCGCTCCGTGCAGTGTGCCCGTGAGGGCGAAGCCGAGCATGGTCGGCAGGCCGAGGCTCAGCAGCATCAGCTGGGGGAACATCCGGTTGATGCGCCGCATGCCGCGGTCCTCGACGAGCTCCTTCGCGTACTTGTGGGCGCGCGCCTGGCCGTTGGTGCGCCACAGCCAGCCAACGTGGGCATGCCACAGGCCGCGCAGCGCGCCGCGGACGCCCGCCCCGTAGCCCACGTGGGGCGAGTGCGGATCGCCCTCCTTGTCGGTATGGGCATGGTGCTTGCGGTGATCGGCGACCCAGTCGATCACGGGTCCCTGGATGGCCATCGAGCCCAGCACAGCGAAGATGTAGCGGGTCGCCGGGTGCGTCGCGAAGGCGCGGTGGGTGAGCATCCGGTGATAGCCGACCGTCACGCCCAGCCCGCAGATGACGTACATGACGCCGAACACGAGGAGGTCAGATGGGCCGACGAGGTGTCCCCACAGCAGGGGGATCGCGGCCGCGACCACCAGGAAGGGAAGTACGACAGCGGTGATATTGACGTTGCGCTCGAGTCTAGTCATGCCTTGAGGCTAGACGCTATAGCAGCCACCGTCTTGCGATGTTGCCTCTGGTTTTACTGGCTGATTATTGTGACTTGGGTACAAAAGCGCTCAGATGACCAAGCGCTGCACCGCGGCGATCGCAATCGCTGTTCCGCGCGCGCTCACGTAGATGGCGAGGATTGTGCCGCGAAGCGCGAGCTCGCGGACCTCGTCGTTCAGTTGGGCCATCCTCGCGAGGCTACGCTGCGCCGGGCGGCGTCTCTCCGACCGGCGGGCCAGGATTTGCGCGTGCGGGCTCGACCCGCTGTCTACTACCGGGGCAGCAGAAGCAGCTTGCCGGTCGTCCGGCGGCTCTCGAGGTCCTCCTGGGCGGTGCGTGCCTGCGCGAGCGGATAGCGACCGCCGATCCGCACGTCGAGCCGGCCGGCCGCCACCCACGCGAAGACCTCGGCCGCCCGCTCGAGCAGCTCGTCGCGCCTCGCGGTGTGATGCTGCAGGGAAGGGCGGGTGAGGAACAGCGACGACGACGCGAGCCGCGCGGGATCGACCGGCGCGGGCGAGCCGCTCGCCGCGCCGTAGAGCACCATGACGCCGCGCGGACGCAGCGAGCCCAGGCTCTCATCGAACGTCGCCGCGCCGATGCCGTCGTAGACGGCGGCTGCCCCCGTGCGTCCGGTGAGCTCGCGCACGCGGTCTCCGAACCCGTCGTAGCCGATCAGCTCGTCGGCGCCCGCGCCCCGCGCGAGCTCGGCCTTCTCCTCGTTCGACGTCGTCGCGATCACACGGCCTCCGCGCATCTTCACGATCTGGGTGAGGAGCAGGCCCACGCCGCCCGCGGCGGCATGGACGACGACGCTGTCGCCAGGCCCCACCGGATACGTGCTCGTGGCCAGGTACTGCGCGGTCATCCCCTGCAGCAGCACAGCGGCCGCGAGCTCGCTCGAGATGCCGTCGGGAACGGGGACCGCCCGCTCGGCGTCGACCACCACCTGCTGCGCGTAGCTTCCCTGGGCGGCAGTCCACGCCACGCGGTCCCCGACCGAGAACTCGCGCACGTCCGCCCCCACCGCGGCGACCGTGCCGGCGCCCTCGACGCCTGCGATCACCGGCGGCTCTGCGCCGTAGTGCCCCTGGCCCTCGCGCTCGTAGACGTCACGGTAGTTCACACCGGCTGCCTCCACGTCGACGAGCAGCTCGCCGGCGCCCGCCTCCGGGGCCGGCTCGTCGCGCACCTCGAGCACGTCCGCTGCACCGTTCCGGGTCACCACGACCGCCTGCATGCCTCTCCCCCTTCGCTTGAGATCACCCAGGAGGTACCCGTCATCATCGATCGCGTGCGCGATGTCGCGATCCGTGGGGACATGATCCGGCTCGGCCAGCTGCTGAAGCTGTCGGGGCTGGCGGGCTCGGGCGCCGAAGCCCGGTCGCTGCTCGACGAGAGTGCCGTGAGCGTCAACGCCGAGCCCGAAACGCGCCGCGGACGCCAGCTGCACCCCGGCGACGTCGGCACTGTCGGCGACGAGAGCGTGTGCGTCGTCTCGCTGTAGCTGGCAGCATTCGCCACGGCATGGCTGAGCTGACGGTCGAAGTCGATCCCGAGGACGTGGGCCTCGACGCCGGCCGGCTGGCCCGGATCGACCGTCACTTCGACCGCTATGTGCAGGACGGCCGCCTGCCGGGCTGGCAGGTCGTGGTGTCCCGGGCGGGGAAGGTGGCCTACCTCGGCGCGTCAGGGCACCGTGACGTCGAGGCCGCGCTGCCCGTCGAGCTCGACACCCTCTGGCGCATCTACTCCATGACCAAGCCCGTCACCTCGGTGGCCGCGATGATGCTCTGGGAGGAGGGCGCCTTCGAGCTCAAGGACCCAATCTCGCGCTTCCTCCCGTCGTTCGCCGGCACACGCGTGTTCCGGGGCGGCACGGCGCTCAAGCCGGTGACCGACCCGATCGTGGAGCCGGTCCGCATGTGGCACCTGCTGACCCACACCGCCGGGCTGACCTACGGGTTCCACCACGCCCATCCCGTCGACGCGATGTACCGCGAGGCGGGCTTCGAGTGGGGAACGCCGCCGGGGCGGGACCTCGCGGCATGCTGCGACGTGTGGGCCCGGCTCCCGCTGCTCTTCCAGCCGGGCAGCGAATGGAACTACTCCGTGGCCACCGACGTCCTCGGCCGCGTTGTCGAGGTCCTCTCGGGTCAGCCGCTCGACGCGTTCCTCTCCGAACGGATCTTCGTGCCGCTGGAGATGACCGACACCGCCTTCTCGGTCGAGGCGCCGGACGCGCGACGCCTGGCCGCCCTCTACTCCCCCGACCCCGCCACGGGGCTGGCCACGCGCAACGACGCCATGGGCTCGCGGGCGCTGCAGCCCCCGGATGCCTTCTCGGGCGGCGGAGGGCTGATCTCCACGGCCGCCGACTATCACCGCTTCGCCCAGCTGCTGCTCGGCGAGGGGGAGCTGGGCGAGGTCAGGCTCCTGGGGAGCCGGACCGTGCGGTTCATGGCCTGCAACCACCTCCCGGGCGGCGCGGACCTCGAGGCGTTCGGGCGGCCCCTGTTCGCCGAGACCACGTTCGACGGGGTCGGGTTCGGCCTCGGCTTCTCGGTGGTCGCCGACCCGGTAGCCGGCCGCTTCCCGTCCTCACCGGGCGAGTTCGCCTGGGGCGGCGCGGCCAGCACAGCCTTCTGGGTGGATCCCGCCGAGCAGCTGACCGCGTTGTTCTTCACCCAGCTGCTGCCGTCGAGCACCCACCCGATCCGTTCGCAGCTGCACCAGCTCGTCGCCCAGGCCCTGGTCTAGCGGAAGACCGGCGAACGTTGCCGGTCTGCTCCACTAGCCCGCCGAGATCGCCTCGGCTCATGATGTCCCGAGCGGTCTTGCCCATGGTGGGAGCTCCTTTCCTCGTGGTTGGCGCGGAGGGACCTACCGGAGCCGGGCTTCAGGGGAACACTGCACCCGTGAGCCTCCGCAACCAGATCCGGCAACGCCCCAGGCTGCGGGCAATCGTCGCCGCCTACGTCGAGCACGACCTCCTCACGAGGCCTGCTCGCGCGCTACGGCCCCGACCGCGACCAGCCGCTGCGCTGGGTCAGCTTCGGCTCGCTGGTCGTCATGCTCGCCTGGGTGCTGATG
>DASQFQ010000014.1:0-1900 GCA_035633075.1 Solirubrobacteraceae bacterium
GAACATGCCGCGCCGCGACGGCTTCGAGGTCTGCCAGAAGCTCCGCGCGGACGGCTGGACCGAGCTGAAGATCGTCATGCTCACCGCGAAGGGTCGCGACATCGAGATCGAGAAGGGGCTCGCCCTCGGCGCCGACGCCTATGTGACCAAGCCGTTCTCGACCCGCGAGCTGGTGGCGCGGGTCGCGGCCCTGCTCGGAGACGGCGCGTGAGCGTGCGGCTGAAGTTCGCGCTCGCGCTCGCGGCGCTGCTGGCCTACGGCGCCGCCGCGCTGGCGGCGCTGATCGCCGGTGTGCGCTCGGACCTGGAGGCCGGCGACCGTTCGGTGCTCGACCGCATCCTGCGCGAGGAGGCGGCGTTCGCGGCGAGCGCCGCCGTTCTGTTCGGGATCGGGCTCGGTGTGGTGGTCGCGTCGGCGTTCAGGCTGTACGTGATCGCCCCGCGGCGGCTGGCGGAGGAAACCCGGCTGATCGCCAGCGCGAACCCGCGCCATCGGGTGACCGCGCGCCGCCCGGCGGAGCTGCGCCGGCTGGCCGCCGCGATCAATGAGCTCGCCGAGCGCCTGCAGGGCGCCGAGGAGGACGTCGCCGCGCAGATCGACGCTGCGCACGCCGATCTCGCGCAGGAGCGCAACCGGCTGGCGGCGCTGATGGCGGAGCTGCGCCTGGCCGTGCTGGTCTGCAACCTCGACGGCCGAATCCTGCTCTACAACGACGCCGCCAGCCAGCTCTTGGACCCCGACGAGGGCACGTCGGGGCTGGTCGGGCTGGGGCGCTCGGTCTTCGGGATCCTCGATCGCTCGCTGCTGGCCCACGCGCTCGAGCGTCTGAGCTGTGGGGCGGCCGACAGCGCGGCCGCGAGCGTGCGCCTGACCGCAGCGGCCGCCGGCGGCCAGCTCCTGCGCGTGGGGGTGGCGTCGGTCCGGGACGCCGGCGACGAGCTGACCGGCTTCGTGCTGAGCCTCGAGGACGTCACCCGGGCCGCCGAGCTCAGCGGCGACCGCGACGCGCTGCTGCAGTCGCTGACGGAGGGGACCCGCGCGTCGGTGGCGACCATCCGCGCCGCCGTGGAGAGCATGCTCGACTACCCCGAGCTGGTCGGGGCAGAGCGTGAGCGTTTCGAGAAGGTCATCCGCCACGAGGCGGTCGGATTGGGCGAGCTCGTCGAGGCGGCCGTGCGCGAGCACGCCGGCGACCTACGGGCTCAGTGGTCGCTGGAAGAGATGTTGGGGGGCGACCTGCTCGCCGCGCTGCGGCGCAGCCTCGAGGGCGGGCTCAGCGTGACGGCGGTGGAGCCGCCCGAAGACCTGTGGCTGGAGGTCGACAGCTACGCGGTCGTCCAGGCAGCCGGTCACCTGGCTGAGCGGCTGCGAGCGGATGCGGGTGTCGAGCACCTGCGCCTGGAGCTGCGGCCGGTGGGCCGCCACGCACGACTCGGCCTGGGCTGGGAGGGGCAGCCCTTGCGCGAGGAGACGCTGCGCGCCTGGGCGTCGGAGCCACTGCGGCGCGCCGGCGGCGGGATCGCGCCGACGCTGCGCGACGTTGTCGAGGACCACGGAGGCGAGCTGTGGTGCGAGCCCGACTCCGAGGCCGGCGGTGCCTGGGTGCGACTGCTGCTGCCGCTCGCCGCTGTTACACCCGGGGCGCGACCGACGCCGGTCACCCCGCGCGGCGAGGCCGTCGAGCGGCGGCCGGAGTTCTACGACTTCGACCTCTTCCAGCCCGCCGAGGAGGCCGCGGGGTGGGACGAGCGCCGGCTGGACGGGCTCGCATACACGGTGTTCGACACCGAGACGACAGGCCTGAGCCCGTCGGGAGGTGACGAGATCATCTCGATCGGGGCTGTGCGGATCGTCAACGGTCGGCTGCTGCGCCGGGAGACCTTCGACCGGCTGGTGGACC
>DASQFQ010000015.1:0-30942 GCA_035633075.1 Solirubrobacteraceae bacterium
GAGGTCTTCGACGCGCTGGTGGGCGCGAGCCGGGTGCTGGTGCCGGCGTGAGGACCATCCGGACCATCGCTGAGGTCCGCGCCCACGTCATCCGGGCGCGCGGGACGGGACGCTCGATCGGTCTCGTGCCGACCATGGGCGCCTACCACGCGGGCCACGAGTCGCTCATGCGCGCGGCGCGGCAGGCGTGCGACGAGGTGATCGTCTCGCTGTTCGTCAACCCGACCCAGTTCGAGGACTCCGGCGACCTCGCCGCCTACCCGCGCGACGAGCGCGCCGACGCGGCGGTCGCCGCCCAGCTCGGGGTCGACGTGCTCTTCGCCCCGCCCGCCGAGGAGATCTACCCCGACGGCTTCGTCACCTCGATAACCGTGCCCGGCCTCGCCGACGTACTCGAGGGCGCCCAGCGCGGCCCGGGGCACTTCGCCGGCGTGTGCACCGTCGTCGCCAAGCTGTTCAACGTCGTGGCCCCCGACGTGGCGTTCTTCGGCCAGAAGGACGCCCAACAGGTCGCCGTGCTGCGGCGGATGGCGAGCGACCTCGACTTCCCGGTGCGCATCGAGGCGCTGCCCACCGTGCGCGAGGCCGACGGCCTCGCCATGTCGAGCCGCAACGGCCGCCTTTCCCCCGGCGAGCGCCGGCGCGCGGTCGCGCTGGCGAGCGCGCTGCGCGCCGCCGAGGCGTCGCTCGCCGCCGGCGAGCGCGACCCCGCCCACGTGCGGGCCGCCGCGCTCGCCGCCATGTCCCGCCACGACGTCGCGCCGGAGTACCTCGCGCTCGTCGACCCCGACAGCTTCCAGCCGCTCCCGAGCGTCAACGGCCGCGCCCTCGTGGCCGTCGCCGCGCGGGTCGGCGGGACGCGCCTCATCGACAACGCCCTCATCGACACAGGAGACGCTCGTGTCCTCCCCACCCCGTGAGACCACCTCCCAGGCCGCCGAGCGCAAGCCCGTGACCTTGCTCAAGCTCGCCGAGAAGCGCGCACTCGGGGAGCCGATCGTCATGGTCACCGCCTACGACCACCCGAGCGCGCTGATCGTGGAGGACGCGGGCGTCGACCTCGTCCTCGTGGGCGACTCGGCCGCCAACAACGTGCTCGGCTACAGCGACACCGTGCCGATCACCACCGACGAGATGCTCATGCTCGCCCAAGCCGTGCGCCGCGGCCTGCGCACACCGATGCTGATCGGCGACCTCCCCTTCGGCTCCTACGAGGCTTCCGACGCGCAGGCCATCGCGACGGCCCACCGCTTCGTCAAGGAGGCCGGCTGCGACGCCGTGAAGCTCGAGGGCGGCGGCCAGATGGCCCAGCGCGCTGGCGCCATCGTCGGGGCCGGGGTCCCGGTCATGGGCCACGTCGGGCTCACCCCCCAGACCGCCACCGCGCTGGGCGGCTACCGGGCCCAGGGGCGCACCGCGGAGCGTGCGCGCCAGGTGCTCGACGACGCCGTGGCCCTCCAGGAGGCGGGCTGCTTCTCGATCGTCTTCGAGGCGATCCCCGCCGAGGTCACCGACCTGATCATGGAGCACATGGAGATCCCGGTCATCGGCATCGGCGCCGGGCCCAACACGGACGGCCAGGTCCTCGTCTACCACGACCTGCTCGGGCTCAACGACGGCTTCAAGCCCAAGTTCGTGAAGCGCTACGCCGAGCTGCGCCAGGAGATGGTCGACGCGTTCGGCAGCTTCGCCGAGGAGGTCCGCACGCGCCGCTTCCCCGGCCCCGAGCACTCCTACGGCATCGCCCCGGAGGAGGTCGAGCGGCTCAAGAGCATGCTGCGGACGCCCACACGCGCGTAGTGGGGAATCGATCGCGGGATCCGAGGACGCCGCCAGACGGTCATCCGCGAACGCCAGAAACCGGCGAGGTCACCCGTCACCCACGTAGCGCCGGGCACACAAATACACACTGGCCGCATGGCCAACCTCTCCCGCCTGTTCGCGCCGCGCGAACGCGAGTTCTTCGACCTGTTCGAGGAGGCCCGCGGGTGGCCAGCGGGCGCACGCTCACGGCGGAGGGCTGAGCGCTGGCGGCCGTCGACTTCCACGCCCTGTTCACCGTCCTGTGGTCCTCCCTGCTGGCCGGAGTCGGCGTGACCGTCCTGTCTCGTTCGTGATCCTCGGGTGGAGCCGCGCGGCCGAGGCCCGCCGCGACGGCCAGGGAGGCGAGGCGACGGCCTTCATGGCCCTGGCCGTCGTGGCCCTGCTCGTCTTCGTCGCCGCGGTGGCCTTCGGCGTGACGATCATGCTCCGCAAGTAGCCGGCCCCGGCGTCAGCCCGGGTACTCGACGATCCGCGCCACCTGCGCGGGGACGCCGGCGGCGATCGCGAACGGCGGTAGGTCGGTCGTGACGACCGAGTTCGCGCCGATCACGCAGCGTTCCCCCACCGTCACGCCGCTCGTGATCACGACGTTGGCGCCGCACCAGACGTTGTCGCCCACGCGCGTGGGGCCCTTGGAGGTGAAGCCCTGCCAGGGGACGGGCCTGACCGGGTCGTCGAAGCGGTGGTTGGCGTCCGTCACGAAGCAGCCGTTGGCGAACATGCAGTGCGCGCCGATCTCGACGAGGTCGACTGCCGCCACCTGGACCGCGATGTTGAGGAAGGTGCCCTCGCCGATGCGGATGCGGGCGGGGGCCATGGCGGTGAGCCAGACGTGGGGCT
The DNA here is from genome assembly GCA_035633075.1 of Solirubrobacteraceae bacterium. Classification (GTDB taxonomy): domain Bacteria; phylum Actinomycetota; class Thermoleophilia; order Solirubrobacterales; family Solirubrobacteraceae; genus DASQFQ01. Next base: position 2,665 of record DASQFQ010000015.1, read on the forward strand.
CGAGCAGCACGTGAGGGCCGAGCTCGAGGCGGCCCTCGCGCAGCATCTCGAGCACGTTGCCTTGCACGGGCCAGCGGCAGAACGCCTGGCGCCGCGCCATCTCCCAGTGGATGCGGGCGCGGTTCCAGGGCAGCGCGTTGCGTTCGTACCAACGCCACTTCTGCGTCCAGAGCTTGGCGCGGGCGCGGTCCACGCGGCCAGTATGCCCGGCGCACGAAGCCTTGCAGGTCGCCGTAAGCCCGCGCGCGAGCGTGTCATGCGGCGCCGGGCGAGCTATGAAGGCGTGCAACAGCCCGACAAGGAGGTCGCCCAGTGCGCCTTGCCCGCTTCGCCCCCGCCCTGATCCTGATCGCCCCGCTGCTGGCCGCCGCGCCCGCCGGCGCCGCCGTGCCGCATACCGTCCAGCCCGGCGAGACGCTGTGGTCGATCGCCGCGGCGAGCAACCTCACGACCCGGACCGTCGCCGCCTTCAACGGGCTGTCCGACAACGCCCAGGTGGTCCTCGGATCCACGATTCGGGTCCCGTCGACCGTCGAGGGCGCCGGCGCGCTCCAGACCACGCCCGGCGGCCTCGCGCAGCCCGCGCCCGGGGCGCCCGCCGGCACCGCGGTGGCCCAGCCCGCCGCACCCTCCGCGCCACCGCCCATGGGCTCCTACGTCGTCCGCCCGGGGGACACGCTGTCGGGGCTCGCCGCCGGCGCCCGCATCCGCATCGCGCAGGTCGCGGCGGCCAACGGCCTGGACCCGAGCGCGCCGCTGCTCGCCGGCACCGTGCTCAAGCTACCCTCCGGCGCACCCGCGCCCGTGCGTGCGGCGCAGCCCGCGCCCGCCCAGCGCGTCGTGCCCGCGGCGGACCCGGCCCCCACGCCGGCCCGCGTGGGCGCGGCCGACATCCAGCAGGTGGCGGCCGCCCACGGGGTCCCGCCGTCGCTGGCCACGGCCATCGCCTGGCAGGAGAGCGGCTTCAACAACGCGATGGTCTCGAGTGCCAACGCCCGTGGCGTCATGCAGGTCATGCCGGGCACGTGGGACTACGTGCAGGCCAACCTGGCCCAGCGCCCGCTGGATCCCGGCTCGGCGGTCGACAACGTCCACGCCGGGGTGCTGTACCTCAAGCGGCTGCTGCGGGAGAGCGGCGGCGACGAGTCCACCGCGATCGCCGGCTACTACCAGGGTCTGGGCTCCGTGCGCTCGCGCGGCATGTTCGACGACACGCAGCACTACGTCGCCAACGTCCAGGCGCTGAGGTCGAGCTTCGGCGGCTAGGCGGCCCGGCCCGGTCTACGCGGCGGCGGGTACCTGGCGCCGCCGCGGGGCGCGGCGGCGCGCGGACTTCGGCGCGACGATGTCGGCCAGGAAGCGCCCCGTGTAGGAGCCGGGTACGGCAGCGACCTCCTCGGGCGTGCCCGCGGCCATCAACTCCCCACCCTCCTCGCCGCCCTCGGGGCCCATGTCCAGCAGCCGGTCGGCTGTCTTGATGACGTCGAGGTTGTGCTCGATGACCACCACGGAGTTCCCCTGGTCCACGAGCCGCTGGAGCACCTCGAGCAGGCGCTGGATGTCGGCGAAGTGCAGGCCCGTGGTCGGCTCGTCGAGGATGTAGAGCGTGCGCCCCGTGGCCACCTTGCACAACTCGGAGGCGAGCTTGACGCGCTGGGCCTCGCCGCCCGACAGCGTCGTCGCGGGCTGGCCGAGGCGCATGTAGTCCAGGCCGACGTCGTGGAGCATCTGGACGCGGCGCCTGATCTTCGGGATGTGGGCGAAGTACTCGAGCGCCTCCTCGATCGACATGTCGAGGACGTCGGCGATCGTGCGCCCCTTGAAGCGGATGTCCAGCGTCTCGCGGTTGTAGCGCTTGCCGTGGCACTGCTCGCACGGGACGTAGACGTCGGGCAGGAAGTGCATCTCGATCTTGATCTGGCCGTCGCCGCGGCAGACCTCGCAGCGCCCGCCCTTGACGTTGAACGAGAAGCGCCCGGGCTTGTAACCGCGCGCACGCGCCTCCTGGGTCTTTGAGAACAGCTCGCGGATCTGGTCGAAGAGCCCGATGTAGGTCGCCGGGTTCGAGCGTGGCGTGCGCCCGATCGGGGACTGGTCGACGGAGATGATCTTGTCGAGCTGGTCGAGCCCGCGCACGCGCCGGTGCGCTCCGGGCCGCAGCTTCGCGCGGTGCAGCCGGTTCGCCACCGCCTTGTAGAGCACCTCGTTGACCAGCGTGGACTTGCCCGACCCGCTCACGCCCGTCACGCAGCAGAACACGCCGAGCGGGATCCGGACGTCGAGGAGCTTGAGGTTGTGCTGGGTGGCGCCCTCGATGTCCACGTAGCCCGACGGCGTGCGGCGCTTCGCGGGCACCGCGATCGTCCGCGTCCCGGAGAGGAACTGGCCGGTGAGCGACTCGGGGACGCGCATGACCTCCTCGGCGGTGCCCTGGGCGACCACCCACCCGCCGTGCTCGCCGGCGCCGGGGCCCATGTCGATCACGTGGTCGGCCGAGCGCATCGTGCCCTCGTCGTGCTCGACGACCAGCACGGTGTTGCCGAGGTCGCGCAGGCGCGCGAGCGTCGCGATCAGGCGGGCATTGTCGCGCTGGTGCAGGCCGATCGAGGGCTCGTCGAGGATGTAGAGCACGCCGACCAGGGACGAGCCGATCTGGGTGGCCAGGCGGATGCGCTGCGCCTCGCCGCCGCTGAGCGTCGCCGACGGCCGCTCCATCGAGAGGTAGCCGACCCCGACGTTGTCGAGGAAGCGCAGCCGCTCCTCGATCTCGCGCAGGATCAGCCGCGCGATCGCGCGGTCGGTATCGGAGAGCTCGAGCGCCCCGATCCACTCGAGCGCGCGGTGGGCGGAGAGCTCCGTGTACTCGTGGATGGCCTTCCCGGCGATCGTCACGGAGCGCGACTCAGGCCGCAGCCGCGCCCCGTTGCAGTCCGGGCAGGGCCGCACGGACATGTACTCCTCGATCCGCTCGCGCGACCAGTCGGAGTCGGTCTCGCGGTAGCGGCGCTCGAGGTTGGGGATGATCCCCTCGAACGAGGTCATGTAGGAGCGCTTGCGCCCCATTCGGTTGCGGTAGGAGACGTAGATGCGGTCGCCGTTGGTGCCGTTCAGGAAGAAGTCCTGCTGCTCCTCGGACAGGTCCTCCCACGGCGTCTCGAGGTCGATCTCGTAGCGCTCGGCGATCGCCTGGGTGATCTGCTCGTAGTAGTTCGTCGCCCCGCTGGACCACGGCAGGATCGCCCCCTCGCCGAGCGACAGCGACGGGTCGGGGACGACGAGGTCGGGGTCGATCTCCATCTGCGAGCCCAGGCCGGTGCAGCGCTGGCAGGCGCCGTGCGGCGAGTTGAAGGAGAACATCCGCGGCTCGAGCTCGGGCATCGAGATCCCGCAGTGCAGGCAGGCGAAGCGCTCGGAGAAGGTGAGGACCCGATTGGCGTCCTCGTCGCCGAGCACCTCGACCTCGAGGATCCCGTCGGCCAGCGACACCGCGGTCTCCACGGAGTCCGCCAGCCGCTTGCGCAGCTCGGGCCGCATGATCAGGCGGTCCACCACGACCGAGATGTCGTGCTTGAACTTCTTGTCGAGGACGATCTCCTCCTCCAGGAGGCGCAGCTCGCCGTCGACCTTCACCCGGGTGAAGCCCTCGGCGCGCAGCTCCTCGAACTGCTTGCCGTACTCGCCCTTGCGGCCACGAACGATCGGGGCGAGGACCATGAACCGCGTGCCCTCCTCCAGGCCCATGATCTGGTCGATGATCTGCTCGGCCGACTGGGCGGCGATCGGGCGGCCGCAGTTGTAGCAGTGGGGCTTGCCGATCCGGGCCCACAGCAGGCGCAGGTAGTCGTAGATCTCGGTGACCGTGCCGACCGTCGAGCGCGGGTTGCGCGATGTGGTCTTCTGGTCGATGGAGATGGCCGGCGAGAGCCCCTCGATGGAGTCCACGTCGGGCTTGTCCATCTGGCCGAGGAACTGGCGCGCGTACGCGCTCAGCGACTCGACATAGCGGCGCTGGCCCTCGGCGTAGATCGTGTCGAAGGCGAGCGAGGACTTCCCGGAGCCCGACAGGCCCGTGATCACCACCAGCGCGTCGCGCGGCATGGTCACGCTGACGTCCTTGAGATTGTGCTCGCGGGCGCCCGAGACGACGATGGAGTCCTGGCGCGACATGACCACTCCAGTGTAGGTCCCGCCACGGCGCGCTTGGCGACGGTTTCTCGCGTTTTGGGCGGGCCCTCTAGGGAGCCGGGACGGCCTCCACGGTACCTCGGGCGTGCGAGCGCTCCGCCGCGGCGAACAGCTCGTGGCCGACCAGGGCCTCCTCGGGCGTCGCGCAGCCGAGCCGGTCCCCCAGCGCGCCCGCCCGCTCGGCCAGGAAGGCCGCCCACATCTGCAGGACGGCGTCGGAGAACCCGAACTCGAAGATCGAGCCGGTCACGGTCGGGAAGGCCGACTGGCTGCCGGTCTGCAGCCGCTCCCAGACCTGCCGGCCGTCGCGCACGGCGAAGCGGCGCACCGCCTTCGGGCTCGCGGTGGAGAACTCGACCCCGGCGTCCATCCCGAGCGCCCGCAGCCGCCACGTGTTGGTCTCCCCAGGCGCGATGCGCTTCATCTGCAGCGTCAGGGGGAAGCCGCCGGACTCGGCGTGCAGCGTCGCGTTGTCCCACGTGTCGCAGCGGACGGGCGTCCCGTCGGGGCCCGGGCGTTCGTTGACGATGTCCTGCAGGACGGCGTGGACCCGCCGCGGGCGCCACCCCAGGCGCAGGGGCAGGTGGACGACGTGCATCCCGAGGTCCCCCATGACCCCGAGCGCGCCGCAGAAGACGGCCTGGCGCTTCCAGTTGATCGGCTTGCACCGGTCGAGGTCGCTCGAGTGCAGGAAGCTGTGCTCGGCCTCGATGAGCTGGCCGAGCGCCCCGGAGCGGATCGTCTCGTAGGCGAGCTGGGCGCCCGGGAAGTAGGGCATCTCGCTCGAGCAGCGCGCGAACAGCTCGGGGCGAGCCCGCAACGCCGCCACGATCCGCCGCGCGGCCGCGAGGTCGATCCCGAACGGCTTCTCCCCCATGAAGTCCTTGCCGGCGGCGATGACGTCGAGGTAGAGCTCCTCGTGGAGGTGGTGCGGCACCGCCAGGTAGAGGACGTCGAGGTTCGGGTCCTCGAGCAGCCGCCGGCGGTCGTCCGTGTGCATCCGGACGCTCGGGATGCGCCGGAACCACGTACGCGCCGCCTCGCTGGGGTCGCACACGGCCTCCAGCCGCGGGGTGACAGGGTGGTCCTCGAGCGCCGCCCAGCGGCCGATTGCGACCGCCAGCTCGCGGCCCATCAGGCCGCCGCCGACGATCCCGAGCCTGACGACGTTCACATCAGTGAGGCGAGCGCCTGCTCGGGGGTCGCGCCCTCGTGCACGACCGCCATGAGGGCCCGCGTCATCCCGGCGGGGTCTGCGTGCTGGATGACGTTGCGCCCGTAGACGATCCCCGCGGCGCCCTGCTCGAGCACCGCGTGCGTGCGCTCGAGGATCTCGCGGTCGCTCACCCGACCGCCGCCGCGCACGAGCAGCGGGACCCGGGCCACCGTGACCACGCGGTGGTAGTCGGCGAGGTCGTCGGTTGGATCGGCCTTGATGACGTCGGCGCCGAGCTCCACCGCCTGGCGGACCAGGCCGCAGATGCGGTCGGCGTCGCCGCTGCCGGCGTAGCCCCCCTCCCCCGGGTCGAACGCAAGCGGCTCGACCATCAGCGGCATCGCGGCGCGATCGCACTCCGCACGCAGGCGGCTGATCGCCTCGAGGCAGTCGCGTCGCAGGCCCTCCTGGCCGGGGACGTCGAGCAGGTTGACCACGACGCACGCGGCGTCGAGGCGCACCGCGTGGCCGAGGGGGTCGTCGATCATGAACGACCACGCCTGGTCGGGCGGCTCGGGCGCGTAGATGTTCGGCGTGTCCGTGCGCAGGACCAGCGCGGGCTTGTCGCGGCCGGAATGCCGCTGCAGCAGGTCCGCCTGCCCGACGGAGAGCTGGATCGCGTCGGGGGCGGCGTCGACCAGCGTGTCGATCGCCGCCTCCATGTCCTCGATCCCGGTGAGCATCGCCGGCTCCCCGGGCATGCCGTGGTCGACCGCGACGTCGAAGCAGCGGCCGGAGGTGGCGTGGAAGAGTCGGTTGAGGCGGTATTGCTTCACGCCGCGGGACACTAGGCCATGCTCATCGCCGGCCCCAACCTCACCATCGACCGCACGCTCGGCATCGGCGAGCTGCGGCCCGGCGAGGTGCTGCGCTTCGACCGCGTGGTGGTGACGCCGGGCGGCAAGGGCCTCAACGTGGCGCGCGCCGCCCGCGCGCTGGGCCATCCCGCCGTGCTCGTGTCGCTGCTCCCGGGCCGCACCGGCGAGGCCGCCGCAGCGCTGATCGCCGACGAGGGCGTCGAGCTCTACGCCGTCCCGTGCCCCGGCGAGCTGCGCTCCTCGGCGATCATCCACGAGCGCGACGGCCGCACCACCGTGCTCAACGAGCCCGGTCCGCCGGTCGGCGAGCGCGAGTGGTCCGCCTACGAGCGCGCGATCCAGGAGCGGCTGGGCGCTCACGCCGTGCTCGTCTGCTCGGGCAGCGTGCCGCCCGGCAGCCCGCCCGACGCCTACGGCCGGCTCGCGGCGCTCGCGCAGCCGGCCGGCGTGACCAGCCTCGTCGATGCGGCGGGCGAGACGCTGCTGCGCGCGCTCGACGCCGCGCCCGACCTGGTCACGCCGAACCTCGCCGAGGCGGAGACCGCGCTCGGGCTCGCGAGCGGCGGCCAGGCCGTGCAGAGCGCGGACGACGCCCGCCCGCGTGCGCTGGCGGCGGCCGAGGCGCTGGTGCGGCAGGGAGCGCGGTCGGCGGTGGTGACCGTGGACGCGGAGGGCGCCGCGGTGCTCGCGGCGGACGAGCCGGCCGAGTGGATCGGCGCTCCGCGGGTGGCCGAGGTCCGCAACCCGATCGGCGCCGGCGACGTCCTCGCCTCAGCCCTCGCCGCCGCGCTCGAGCGCGGGGAGCCGCTGGCCGCCGCCGCGCGTGCCGGGATCGCGGCGGCCTCGGCGAGCGTCGAGTCGGCGACCGCGGGCGAGCTCGATCCCGAGCGCGCCCGCGCACTCGCCGACGCGATGGCGCGCGGCTAGCCGGGCAGAGCCTCAGGCCACAGCTCGCACGCGTCTCACTCCTCCAACGTGCTGGACAGGACATGCGCTTGACATCCACCCCACTCGCACATTAGCGTCCGCAGCGCCGGTGACAACGTTGTCAAGACCCACGATGAGAGACGTGGCCCAGAGGGCGGGCGTGAGCCTGAAGACCGTCTCGCGAGTGATCAACGAGGAAGCAGGCGTGACCGCGGGCACCGCGGCGCGTGTGACCGAGGCCGTCGCCGAGCTGGGCTTCGAGCGCAACGACCTCGCCCGCTCGCTGCGCCACGGCCGCTCGTCCGCGACGCTCGGGCTGGTGATCGAGGACGTGGCCAACCCGTTCTACTCAGCCGTCGCGCAGGCGGTGGAGCTCGCCGCCCGTAATCGCGGCTTCCTGCTCATCACCGCCTCGGCGCGCGAGGACGCCGAGCGCGAGCGCGAGCTCGTCACCGCGCTGCTGCGGCGGCGCGTCGACGCCCTGCTGATGGTGCCCGCGGGGCCGGACCACCGCTACATCGCCGGATCCACCCGCACCGTCTTCCTGGACCGCCCACCGCGCGGCATCGCAGCCGACACCGTCCTGCTCGACAACCGCGGCGGCGCGCGGGAGGCGGTCAGGCACCTGATCGAGATGGGGCACACGCGGATCGCGTGCGTGACCGACGCCGCCGGGCTCTACACGGCACAAGAGCGGCTGGCCGGCTATCGGGACGCCCTCCACGCGGCCGGGCTCACCGAGGACCCGTCGCTCGTGCGAACGGGCAATCGCGACGCGACCCAGGCGCAGGCGACCGTCGAGCACCTTCTCGGGCTCCCGGACAAGCGCCGGCCGACCGCCGTCTTCACGGCCAACAACCGCAACACGGTCGGCGCCCTGCACGCGCTGGCACAGCGAAGCGGGCGCGTCGCGCTCGTCGGCTTCGACGACTTCGAGCTCGCCGACCTGCTCGGCACCACGGTCGTGCGGGCCGACCCGTGGCGGCTCGGCGAGCGGGCCGCCACGATCGCCTTCGCGCGGCTCGACGGCGACGACCGCCCGCCCCGTACGGTCACCGTGGCCACCGAGCTCGTCCTGCGCGGCTCCGGGGAGCTGGCGCCGTGAAGCCGCTGGTGCTCCCGCCCAACCAGTTCCATCGCTTCTACCGCGGCGGCGCGCGTATCGACGCGCTGCGTGGCGCGCCCGCGGGCGAGGACGGGCGGCCCGAGGACTGGGTGGGATCGACCGCCACGGCCTGGCGCGAGGACTCCGAGGGCCTCAGCCGCCTCGCCGACGGGCGCCTGCTGCGCGACCTCCTCGAGGCCGAGCCCGAGGCGCTGCTCGGGCGCGAGCACGTCGAGCGCTGGGGCGCCGACCCGGCGCTGCTGGTCAAGCTCCTCGACGCCGGCGAGCGCCTCCCGGTCCACTTCCATCCAGGCCGCGCCTTCGCCCGCGAGCACCTCGGCCTGCGCTACGGCAAGACCGAGGCGTGGATCATGCTCGAGGCCGAGCCCGGCGCCGCCGTCCACGTCGGCCTGCGCGAGGCGCTCGACGCCGAGACGGCGCGCGCGTGGGTGCAGGCCCAGGACGCCGAGGAGATGCTCGCCGCCATGCACAGGGTCCCGGTCGCCGCCGGCGATGCCGTGCTCGTGCCGGCCGGGACCCTGCACGCCATCGGCGTGGGCATCCTGCTGCTCGAGCTGCAGGAGCCCACGGACCTCTCCGTGCTGCTCGAGTGGAAGCGCTTCGGGGTCGGATCGGGTGCCGAGCACCTCGGGCTCGGCTGGGAGCGGGCGCTCGAGGCGCTCGACCGCGGCGCCGCGGACCCCGGTGAGCTCGTGTCGCGAGGCGAGCTGCGGCTGCCGGAGGCCGCCGATCCGTACTTCCGCGCCGAGCGGGTGCGCGGCGGGGACGAGCTCGGCCCGTCCTTCGCGGTCCTGCTCGGCATCGCCGGCGAGGGCACGCTGTGCTCCGAGGAGGGGGACGAGCTGGCGCTGCAGCGTGGCATCACCGCGCTCGTCCCCTTCTCGGCGGGAACGACCACACTGACGGGGGACGTCGAGGCCGTTCGCTGCCTGCCGCCCGCACCGACAACAGGGGAGGGGATGTGGTGAGCGACCAGCCGCTGCTGGAGGCGCGCGGGATCGTCAAGTCGTTCGGGCGCGTGCAGGCGCTGACGGGCGCGAACTTCACGGTCTACCCGAACGAGGTCGTCGCGCTGGTCGGCGACAACGGCGCGGGCAAGAGCACGCTGGTCAAGACGCTCGTCGGTGTGCACCTGCCCGACAGCGGCGAGATCCTCTTCGAGGGACGCGCCGTCGACATCCACACGCCCCAGCAGGCGCGCGAGATCGGGATCGAGACGGTCTACCAGGACCTCGCGCTGGCGGCCGAGATCGACCCGGCCGCGAACATGTTCCTGGGGCGCGAGATCGTGCGCGCCGGCCCGCTCGGCAGGCTCGGCTTCCTCGACAAGGCGGCGATGCGCAAGCGCAGCGAGGAGGCCTTCCGCGACCTCGGCGTGCGGATCCAGGACACGACGGCGCCGGTCGCCAACATGTCCGGCGGCCAGCGTCAGGGCATCGCGATCTCCCGGGCCGTCACGTGGGCGAGCAAGGTCGTCTTCATGGACGAGCCGACGGCCGCACTCGGTGTCGTCCAGACCCGCAACGTGCTCGAGCAGATCAAGAAGGTGCGCGCGCACGGCCTGTCCGTCGTGCTGATCAGCCACAACCTGCCCGAGATCTTCGAGGTCGCCGACCGCATCGAGGTCCTGCGGCTCGGCGAGCGCGTCGCGCGGCTGCGGCCGTCGGAGGTCTCGATGGAAGACGTCGTGTCGGCCATGACCGGCGCGTTGACGTTCCACGAGGAGGAGGGCCGATGAGCACGCCGACGGCACCCGCCGACGAGCCCGTGGCCGTCCCGCCCGACGAGAAACCGCCCTCGACGCTGCAGCGGATCGCCGCCGGATCGAGCACCCAGATCGGGCTGATCCTGGTTGCGCTGATCGCCGCGTTCTCCCTGCTCTCGTTCGATGACTTCTTCGCGGTCGCGAACGCCCGCAACATCGCCACCGACGCCGCGGTCCTGCTGGTCCTCGCGGTCGGCTCGACCTACGTGATCGTCACCGCCGGCATCGACCTCTCGGTCGGTTCCGTGCTCGTGTTCTCGGGCGTCGTCGCCGCCAAGCTCATGAACGAGGTCGGGGGCAACGGCTGGGGCGTGATCCTGCTCGGACTCTTCGCCTCATTGGCGGCCGGCCTCGCCTGGGGGCTCTTCAACGGCGTGCTGGTGGCGAAGGCGAAGCTCCCGGCCTTCATCGTCACGCTCGGCTCGCTCGGCATGTCGCTCGGCGCGGCCTACCTGATCACGGGCGGGGTCGACGAGCGCGAGGTCCCGTTCCGGCTCGTCTCGGAGGTCGGGATCGGACGTGTGCTCGGCATCCCCTACCTCGTGCTGATCGCCCTGGCGGTCGCGGGGGTGCTCGGGATCGTGCTCGCCCAGACGCGCTTCGGGCGCTACACGTACGCGATCGGCTCCAACGAGGAGGCAGTCAGGCGGGCGGGCGTCAACGTCGACCGCCACCTGATCAAGATCTATGCGCTCGCGGGCATCCTCTCGGGGCTTGCGGGCTTCATGAACCTCGCGCGCTTCGGCACTACGACGATCGGTGGGCACGCGACGGACAACCTCAACGCGATCGCCGCGGTCGTGATCGGGGGGACGAGCCTGTTCGGCGGGATCGGCTCGATCCTCGGCACCGTCTTCGGCGTCTTCATCCCCGCGGTGCTCCAGAACGGCTTCGTGATCGTCGGGGTGCAGGCGTTCTGGCAGCAGGTCGCCGTCGGCGCCGTGCTGATCCTCGCCGTCTACCTCGACCAGATGCGGCGCTCGCGACAGCGGCAGTAGTCCATCCACCCAGGAGGAGGAAGTTCATGTCCCACCCAGCACGACCACGCAGGCCCCGGGCACTTCTGTCGCTCGCCATGCTCTGCACGGTGCTCGCACTGATCGTCGCCGCCTGCGGCGACGACGAGAAGAGCGGCGGCTCGGCGTCGGGCGGCGCCGAGAAGAAGACCTACAAGATGACGCTGATCGCCGGCGTCAAGGGCGACGAGTTCTACATCACGATGAACTGCGGGGCCCAGGCCAAGGCCAAGGAGCTCGGCGTCCAGCTCGACTTCCAGGGCCCGCAGGAGTTCGACGCCGCCCAGCAGACCCCGATCGTCAACGCCGTCGCCGCCAAGAAGCCCGACGCGGTGCTGATCGCCCCGACGGACACGAAGGCGCTCTACGCTCCGATCAAGCAGATGGCCGACAACGGGACGAAGATCGTGCTCGTCGACACGACGCTCGAGCAGCCGGACATGGCCGTGTCCCAGATCGCCTCCGACAACGAGGCCGGTGGGGCCGAGGCGGCCAAGGCGCTGGCCGAGCTGATCGGCGGCAGCGGCAAGGTCTTCGTGATCAACGTCAAGCCGGGCATCTCGACCACGGACGCGCGCGAGAAGGGCTTCGTGGACGGCGCCAAGGCGGCCGGGCTGGACTACGTCGGGCGCGAGTACTCCAACGACAAGCCGGAGACGGCGGCCGCCAAGGTCAAGGCCGCGCTGCAGAAGAACTCCGACCTCAAGGGCATCTTCGGGACGAACCTGTTCTCGGCCGAAGGCGCCGCCAGCGGCGTCCGCGAGGCGGGTGCCAAGGACGTCAAGATCGTCGGCTTCGACGCCGGCCCGAAGCAGGTCAAGGACCTCGAGGACGGCACGGTGCAGGCGCTGATCGCGCAGAAGCCGGCCGACATCGGCTCCCAGGGCGTCGAGCAGGCGTTCAACGCGCTGACGGGCAAGCCGACCACGAAGAAGATCGGCACGGAGTCCACCACCATCACCAAGGACACTCTGGCCGAGAACCAGGACGCGCTCTACAAGCCGTCCTGCTGAGGTGAGCGGTGGCTGCGGGGCGCGAATGCCCCGCAGCCACCGGTAGCGTGTCGCCGGTGAGCGGGGAGCTGCTGCTCGGGCTCGACCTCGGGACGACGTCGTGCAAGGCCGCGGTCGTGACGCCCGAGGGCGACGAGCTCGCGCACGGGCGGGCGCAGGTGGCCTGGGAGCTCGTCGCGACCGGGGCCGAGATCGCCCCGCAGGGGCTGCTCGACGCCGCCCTGGCCGCCGCCCGCGAGGCCCTGGCCGCCGGCCCGGGGGGCCGCGTCGCCGGCCTCGGCGTGGCGAGCATGGCCGAGACCGGCGTGCTGCTCGACGGCGCGGGCGCGCCCGTCGTCTCGTCGATCGCCTGGCACGACTCGCGCGGCGAGGACGAGGCGGCCCGGCTGGCGGTGGACCTCGGCCGCCGGCGCTTCTCCGAGCGCACGGGCCTCGAGCCGCGTCCGCTCTGCACGGTCGCGAAGTACCGCTGGATGCTCGACCACCGCGAGGGCGCCTCCCGGGGGGTGCGCTGGCTCGGCGTCGCCGAGTGGGTCGTCCACGGCCTGGGGGGCGACCAGGTCGCCGAGCTCTCGCTCGCGTCGCGGACCGGCTGGCTCGACCTCCACGCGCGCGACTGGTGGGACGAGGCGCTGGCCTGGGCGGGTGCGCCCGCTGGGCTCCTCCCGGAACCAGCGCCGGCGGGAACGCCGGCGGGCACCGTGGCCGACGCCCTACCCGAGGCGCGCGGCGCGGTGCTTGCGGTCGGCGGCCACGACCACCTCAGCGCCGCGGTCGGGGCGGGGGCGATCGGCGAGGGCGACGTCCTGGACTCGTGGGGAACCGCCGAGGCGTTCGTGCGCGCGGTCACCCCGCTGCCCCCCGAGCGTGTGGGCGCCGCGGTGGCCGACGGCATCAATGTGGGCTGGCACGCGGTCGCGGGGCGCCAGTGCCTGCTCGGCGCGATGCGCTCGGGCGCGGCGCTCCAGCGCGTCCTGCGCCTCCTCGGGGTGGCAGCGGAGGGTCGCGCCGAGCTCGAGCGCGCCGCGCTCGAGGTGGCCGCGGACGCGGGCGGGATGGAGCTGCGCGGCCTCAACGACGACCGCGTCGAGCTCGTGGGCATCGGCCAGGATCCCTCCCCCGCCCTGGTATGGCGCGCGGCGCTCGAGTCGGCCGGGCGCGGGGCGCGGGACATCCTCGACCGCATGGATCGCGTGGCGGGCCCGCGCCGCCGGCTCGTCGTGGCCGGCGGCTGGGCCGAGGGGGAGGCGGCGCGGGCGGTCAAGGAGGCCCACCTCGGGCCCTTCGAGCAGTCACGGGCTGTCTACATGGGCGCGCGCGGCGCGGCGCTGACGGCGGGCCGCGCGGCCGGGATCGTGGCGGGCGGCTAGGCCGCGAGCACCGCGGCGTCGGCGAGCTTGGTGCGCAGGTACTCGAGGAAGGGCTCGGTGCGCAGGTCCTCGCCGGTCACGCGGCGCAGCAGCTCGCGCGGAGGGAACTTGCGCCCGTGGCGGTGGATCTGCTCGCGCAGCCACCCGCGCAAGGGGGCGAAGTCGCCGGCCGCGATGCGCTCGTCGACGTCGGGCAGGTCGGCGACCAGGCGCGACCACAGCTGCGCGGCGATCAGGTTCCCGAGCGTGTAGGTCGGGAAGTAGCCGAACAGCCCGGCTCCCCAGTGGACGTCTTGGAGCACGCCCTGGGCGTCGTCGGGCACCTCGACCCCCAGCAGGCGCGACATGCCCGCGTTCCAGGCTGCCGGGACGTCGCCGACCCGCAGGGCGCCCTCGACCAGGGCGAGCTCGAGCTCGAAGCGCAGGACGATGTGGAGGTTGTAGGTCGTCTCGTCCGCGTCGACCCGGATCAGCGAGGGCTGGACCGAGTTGACCGCCCGGTAGAGGCGATCGGCGTCGACGTCGCCCAGCGCCTTGCCCAGGTGCTCGCGCAGTCGCGGCAGCACCCAGGCGCAGAACGGGCGCGAGCGTCCCACGATGTTCTCCCACAGGCGGCTCTGGGACTCGTGCAGGCCCAGCGACACGGGCTGTGCGAGCGGCGTGCGCGCGAGCGCCGTGGCGATCCCCGCCTCGTAGAGGCCGTGGCCGAACTCGTGCAGCGCAGAGTAGTGGGCGACGCCGAAGTCGTGCAGGTCATAACGGGTCGTGATCCGTACGTCGGCTGTGGCCAGCGACTGCGCGAACGGGTGCGGCGCGGGGTCCAGGCGCCAGGCGTCCTCGTCGAAGCCGACCACCTCGAGCACGTCGACGATGGCTCGCCGCTGGGCCTCGACCTCGAACGGGCCGGCGAACACGCCCTCGTTGCGCGGCCGGCTGCGGTCGCCGGCGGCACCCACCAGCGGGACGAGCCTGTCGCGCAGGGTCGCGAACAGGGGGCGCAGCTCGGCGGTGGTGAGCCCGGGCTCGAAGTCGTCGAGCAACAGGTCGTAGGGGTGTTCGGAGGCCTCGAAGCACGCTACGTAGCGATGGCGGAGGTCGATGTGGCGGGCCAGCGCGTCGCGGAAGCGCGAGAAGTCGGCGGCGGCCCGCGCCTCCTGCCAGGCCTGCTGGCCCAGCGCGTCGGCGTGGCTCATCTCGGCGGCGAGCGCGCCGGGCACGCGCACGGCCTTCTCGTGGTCGCGGCGGACGGCGGCAAGCAGCCGTACGTCGTCGGAGTCGGGGTCCTCCCCCGCCGCCCACGGCTCGAGCGCATCGAGCAGGCGGCCAACCTCGGGGTCGGTGAGCCGCTCGTGGGTGATCAGCTCCAGCGTCGAGGAGTGGTCGGCGCGGGCGGCCGCCCCGTGCGGCGGCATCATCGTGTTCTGGTCCCAGAACAGCAGCGACTGGATGCTGCCGAGGTCGGTGAGCTGGGCCATGCGCTCGCGGAGCGCCCGCAGCTCAGGTGGAGCAGCCCTCACTGCCCGGCGCGCGCGTAGACGTCGTCGAGCAGCCGGTCGGCCTCAGGCAGCACGTAGTGCTGGGCGAGGTAGCGCTCGGTCTCCTCGCGCGGGGTGCCGCCGAGGGCCATGTCGAGGGCCACGAGGCGGGCGGCCTCCTCGTCCTCGGCGCCGGATGGCTCGTGCTTTGGCTCATGCTCCTCGACCACGGGCGCGACAGTGGCCGGCTCGGGCGCGACCGCGGCCCGCTCGGCCGCCGGGCTTCCGACCGCCGCCACGTCGCGCTCGAGCGAGCGGAGGTCGATCGCGAGGCGGCTCGCGCTCTCGCGCAGGCGCTCCGTGACGCCGCCCAGCTCGTCGTGCAGCGCGCCGATGCGCTCGAGCAGCTCTCCCGTCGCCGCCGACACCCGCGCGACGTGTTCGCGCGCCTCCTCGCCGGCCTCGCTGCGCAGCTGCTCGGCGGTGCGCTCGGCGGCCTCGACGATCCGCTGCACCTGCTCGGACGCGGCGGCCGCGACGGACTGGCCCGAGGAGCGGCGGCTCAGCTCCTCCACCTGCTCGGCGACCGCGCGCAGGTGCGCGTCGACGGCCGCCGGGTCATAGCCGCGGCGGCCGGTGGGGAAGTCGCTGCGCTGGATCGAGGAGCGGCTCACGGGCACGGCGCGGATGCTACGCGCCGGGGCGCTCCTGCAACCGCACCGCCCCCCGCGCTCACCTCCCGCGCCACGGCCTGCGCGACGAGATGCGTGAGCCCCCGGTCCTTGTCCACCGTCGAGTTCAGCAGGATCCGCGCGATGATCGCGCACGGCTCGAGCTCGAGGTAGAAGCTGAACTCGAGCCGATAGGGCTCGGGCGTGTCCTGCGCCTTCTTGCCGTAGCCGGCCACCGGCGCCTGCTCGGTCCGCCAGCGCGCCTCCTCCGCGTGCAGCGAGCGGGTCATCACCTGCAGCGTGTCCTCCACGGGGCGCACGTCGAGCCGGAACAGCCCCGGCGCCAGCAGGATCATCGTGCGCGCGCCGTCCTCGACGAGCTTGTGGCAGGAGATCGCCAGCCCGTCCCCCACCAGGCCGCTCGCCATCTGGCGTGGGGCGCACCCGCCGCCGCGGCAGCCGCCGGATCGAGCAGCGGGGAGCTCACGTGCGCTCCATCAGCAGCGCCTGCCAGCCCGCTCCGCCGAGGGGCTCGACTTGGACGAACCCGGCGCGCTCGTAGAGCTCGCGCGCCGGGTCGGCCTCGGGGGCCACGATGCCCGACACGATCACGTGCACGACGGCCGCCCCCAGCCCGGGGCGGCGTTCACTTCGAGCGGCGCAGCTCGGCCTTGTTTGCCGCCGCTTCGTCGAGCTCGCGGCGCAGGTCGCGGATCTCGTCGCGCAGGCGCGCGGCGTACTCGAAGCGCAGCTCCTCGGCGGCGGCGAGCATCTCCTCCTCGAGCTCGACGAGCGTCGACTCGATCTCGGCCGGCTCCATATCGACCTTGCGCTCGCGCCGACGGCGGCCCTTGGTCGGCACCTTGGAGTCCGACATCAGGAACTCCGAGATGTCGGAGATGCCCTTGACGATGGTCTCCTCGGTGATGCCGTGCGCGGCGTTGAAGGCGACCTGGATCTCGCGCCGGCGGTTGGTCTCGCCGATCGCGGTTCGCATCGCCGCGGTCTCCTTGTCGGCGTACATGAGGACCTTGCCGCCGATGTTGCGCGCCGCGCGCCCGATCGTCTGGATCAGCGAGGTCTCGCCGCGCAGGAAGCCCTCCTTGTCGGCGTCGAGGATCGCCACCAGCGAGACCTCGGGCAAGTCCAGGCCCTCGCGCAGGAGGTTGACGCCGACGAGCACGTCGTAGTCGCCGAGGCGCAGCTCGCGGATGATCTGGATCCGCTCCAGCGTGTCGATCTCCGAGTGCAGGTAGCGCACGCGGAAGCCCACCTCCAGCAGGTAGTCGGTGAGGTCCTCGCTCATCTTCTTCGTGAGCGTGGTGACGAGCGTGCGCTCGTCGCGGTCGACCACCTTGCGGATCTCGGTCATCAGGTCGTCGATCTGGTTGCGCGTCTCGCGCACCTCGACCTCGGGGTCGACGATCCCGGTCGGGCGCACGATCTGCTCGACGACGGTCGACGAGTGCTCGCGCTCGTAGCTGCCCGGGGTCGCGGAGACGAGCACGAGCTGCGGCGTGATGGTGAGGAACTCCTCGAAGGTCTGGGGCCGGTTGTCCAGCGCGCTCGGCAGCCGGAAGCCGTAGTCCACCAGCGTCTGCTTGCGCGAGCGGTCGCCCTCGTACATGCCGCCGATCTGCGGCACGGTCTGGTGGGACTCGTCGATGAAGCAGACGAAGTCCTCGGGGAAGTAGTCGATCAGGCAGTAGGGCCGCGCGCCGGGCGGGCGCGCGTCGAGGATCCGCGAGTAGTTCTCGATCCCCGAGCAGAAGCCGACCTCGCGCAGCATCTCCATGTCGTACTGCGTGCGCTGGCGCAGCCGGTGGGACTCCAGCAGCTTGCCCTCGGCCTCGAGCTCGGCGGCGCGGGCGCTGAGCTCGCGCCCGATCTCGGCCACGGCCTCCTCGAGGCGGCCCTCCTTGACGTTGTAGTGCGTGGCCGGCCAGATGGCCACGTGCTCGAGGTCGTCGAGGATCAGCTCGCCGGTCAGCGGGTCGAAGTGCTGCAGGCGCTCGACCTCGTCGCCGAAGAGCATCGCCCGGAAGGCCGTCTCCGCATAGGCCGGGAAGATCTCCAGCGTGTCCCCCCGCACCCGGAAGGTGCCGCGCCCGAGCGCGGTGTCGTTGCGGTTGTACTGCAGCGAGACGAGCTTGCGCAGCAGTTCGTCGCGGTCCACGAAAGCACCCTTGACCAGGTTCTGGAGGTTGGCGTTGTAGGTCTCGGGCGACCCGAGGCCGAAGATGCAGGACACCGAGGCCACGATCACCACGTCGCGCCGCGCGAACAGCGCCGCGGTGGCGGCGTGGCGCAGCCGGTCGATCTCCTGGTTGATGGCCGAGTCCTTCTCGATGTAGAGATCCTTGGAGGGGACGTAGGCCTCGGGCTGGTAGTAGTCGTAATAGGAGACGAAGTACTCGACGGAGTTGGTCGGGAAGTAGGTCCGGAACTCGTTGCACAGCTGCGCCGCCAGCGTCTTGTTGTGGGCGATGACCAGGGCCGGCTTCTGCAGCCGCTCGATCGACGCGGCCATGGTCATGGTCTTGCCGGTGCCCGTCGCCCCCAGCAGCGTGGTGAAGCGCTCCCCCCGGCCGACGCTCTCGACGATGCCGTCGATGGCCTTCGGCTGGTCGGCCGTGGGCGAGTAGACGCTGTCGAGCTTGAAGGGCGGCATGACGGACCCACAGTATGGAATGCGGCGGTCGCGGGCTCGTGGTTTGGCCCACGCGCGCTTTGGAGAAACGCCGACGCATGCAGCGCGTTGTCGTTGCCGCCAAGGCGGGATCGGAGCAGCCGTAGCTCGCCGACGCCGCGGCCGAGCTCGCCCAGCAGACGGGCGCCGGCGTCGCCGTGGTCAGCATGGACGGCCTGGACGTGGAGGCGTTATCGCCCACGCCGCGCTCGGAGTTCCAGGAGGCAGCGCGGCAGGCGGTGGAGGGCTTCCTCGCGCGGCTTCGGGAGGATGGCGTCCAAGCCGAGGGCGAGGCCCGCTCGGGTCCGGTGACGCGAGGAATCCTGCTGTTCGCCGAGGAGCCGGAGGCCGACGTGATCGTCTGCGGCGCCTCCACCAAGGGCAGGGTCGCCCGGCGGGTGCTCGGCAGCGTGCCGATGGAGCTCATCGGCCGCTCGCGCCGGCCCGTCCTCGTGATCACGCCGCCATCGGAGAGGTGAACCGGATGAGTGGGGCGCGGTTCGCCACCAAGCCGATCGACGTCCTCGTCGCCGAGACGGAGGAGAAGGAGACCCAGCTCAAGCGCGCCATGGGCGCGCTCGACCTGACCGCGCTCGGCCTCGGCGCCATCATCGGGACCGGCATCTTCGTGATCATCGGGGAGGCGATCACGACCTCCGGGCCGTCGATCATCCTCGCCTTCGTCCTCGCGGGGGTCACCTGCATCTTCTCCGCGCTGGCCTTCGCCGAGCTGGCCTCGGCGATTCCCGTCTCCGGCAGCGCCTACACCTATTCCTACGCCACCCTCGGCGAGCTGGCGGCGTGGATCATCGGCTGGGACCTGATCCTCGAGTACGGCGTGTCGATCGCCGCCGTGGCCGTCGGCTGGGGCGCCTATCTCAACGAGCTGCTGGATTCGCTGCTAGGCCTGTCGCTGCCCGACTCGATCGCGAACCCGCCCGGCGAGGAGGGCGGCAAGGTGAACGTCCCGGCGGCCTTCCTCGTGCTCGCCGTGACCGGCGTGCTGATGCTCGGCGTGCGCGAGTCCGCGCGCACGAACACGATCATGGTGTTCTTCAAGCTCGCCGTGCTGCTGCTGTTCCTCGCGCTCGGCGTCACCGCCTTCAGCGCCGACAACTTCTCGCCCTTTTTCGTCGAGGGCGAGGGGATCGGCGGGACAGTCACGGCGGCGACGCTGATCTTCTTCGCCTACATCGGCTTCGACGCGGTCTCGACCTCCAGCGAGGAGGTCAACGAGCCCAAGCGTGACCTGCCGCGGGCCATCATCGGATCGCTGCTGATCGCCACCCTGCTCTACATCGCCGTCGCGGTGGTGACGACGGCCGCCCTGCCGTTCGACAAGCTCAAGGGTCAGGACGCGCCGCTGGCCGAGGCCCTGAGCGAGGGCGCCGGCATGGACTGGGCCGCCAACATCATCTCGTTCGGCGCCCTGGTGGCGATCACGAGCGTGGTTCTGACCTTGCTCTACGGCCAGTCGCGCATCCTCTTCGCGATGAGCCGCGACGGGTTGATGCCGCGGCGAATCTCGCGCGTGAACGAGCGGACGCGCACCCCGGTGCTGATCATCGGCATCTGCGGCGTGCTCTTCGCGATCCTCGCCGCCTTCGTGCCGCTCAAGCAGATCGTCGAGCTGGTCAACATCGGCACGCTGTTCGCCTTCGTCGTGGTGAACCTCGGCGTGATCATCCTGCGGCGCACGAACCCGGACCTCCCGCGCGGCTACCGCGTGCCCCTGGTGCCGATCTTCCCGATCATCGGCACGCTGCTGTGCCTCTACCTGATGGCCGACCTGCCCGGCACCACCTGGGTGCGCTTCGTCATCTGGATGGGCCTTGGCCTGCTCATCTACCTCCTCTACGGCCGCAGCCACTCGCGCCTGCGCAGGGGCGAGGTCGTCAACCCGGAGGCGGAGCTTCCCCCGGCGTAGTTTCCGGCGTCGGCCGCGCGGGCACTCGTCAGACGGGAGAGTCCATACGGGGGGGTCGCATGTCCCGCGCCATCGTCGTCGTCGCGTTCGCGGCACTGCTGTCCGTCATGCCGGTCGCCGCGAGGGCGGCCGACACGCTGTCGACCTCCGACCGCCTCGACGACCGCCGGTACGTCGCGGCCGGCCCGCGCGCCTACGTGGTCGGAACCGAGGCAGGCCGCTTCCCGGCCATGGGCTTCCACACCCGGGGGGAGATGGGCGGCATCTGGAGCCCGCCGATCAAGCTGGTCGACGGGATCTGGTTCGGCATCGACGAGAACTGGATCGGTCCCGCCACGACGTTCACGAGCGGCTACGGCCATGTCGGCATGCAGCTCCCCGGCAGCGGCGGGCTCGCCATCGAGCGCACCGACTTCGTGCCCGGCGACGCGCGCGGCGTGCTGGTCGGCCTGACCCTGCGGGCCAACGGCCCTCGGACGGTCAACCTCGCACTCGACGCCCACTCCGAGCTGATGTCGATCTACCCATGGGGCGAGACGAAGCCCTTCACCCAGAAGGAGTTCAACCTCGCCGACGGCGTGAGCTACGGCGACGGCGCGCTCACCTTCACCGAGAAGGGCACCCCGCCGGTCGCCAACGCCGAGCCCCACGACTGGGCGGCCACGGTGGGCAGCGCGCTCACGCCCACCGGTCACGCGACCGGCAGCGGCTTCCGCGGCCCGCAGGAACCGCCCGTCATCTGTCCCGCCTCCGGGGGCGCGCCCGAGCAGCCGCCCCGCTGCGACGACACCGCGTACGGAAAGGGCAAGGGCGGAGAGCTCCGATACCGCGTCAAGCTGCCGCGCAGCGGTGAGACCACGCTGTGGTTCGGTGTGGCCGGCTCGGAGTCCGGCCCCGCCGGCGCCCGCGACGAGCTGCGCCGGATCCTCGCCGATCCCGAGGCCGCGCTGCGCGCCCAGGTCCGCGAGCGCGAGGCGCTCGCCCGGCACACGAGGGTCTCGCTGCCCGGCGACCCGCTGCTCGCGCGCGGGATCGACTGGAGCAAGCAGAACCTCGCCGACTCCGTCCAGGAGGCACGCGACCTAGAGATCCGCGAGACCAACGCCGGCACGAACTACCCGCCGCCGAAGGGCAAGCTCGAGCGCGTGCGCTTCGTCGCCGCCGGCTTTCCCGACTACCCGTGGCTGTTCGCCACCGACGGCGAGTTCACCGCCTTCGCCTCAGTCGCGCTCGGCCAGTTCGAGCCGATCGAGGAGCACCTCCGCTCGCTCCGCGAGGCCTCGCTGATCACCAACGGGACGAGCGGCAAGGTCGTCCACGAGGTGATGACCGACGGCTCGGTCTACTTCGGGGCCAACGCCGACCCCGGCAACACCGACGAGACGGCCAAGTTCCCGAGCGCGGTGGCGCTGATCTGGCGCTGGACCGGCGACAACGCCTTCCGCGACGAGAACTACGCCTTCGCGAAGTCCAACCTCGAGTACATCTACCGCGAGCTCGACAAGGACAACGACGGCTGGCCGGAGGGGCTGGGCAACGTCGAGCGGCCGGGCATGGGCCCCGAGAAGCTCGACAACACGACCGCGACCATGCGCGGCCTGCGCGACCTTCAGGACATGGCGCTCTCCAAGGGCGACGCCGCCACCGCAACGTGGGCGGGCACCAAGGCCGCTGACCTCGAGGCGCGCTTCGAGGGCGC
The DNA here is from genome assembly GCA_035633075.1 of Solirubrobacteraceae bacterium. GTDB lineage: Bacteria > Actinomycetota > Thermoleophilia > Solirubrobacterales > Solirubrobacteraceae > DASQFQ01. The sequence goes on from DASQFQ010000015.1 coordinate 24,562, forward strand.
CTGGTGGATGCCCGAGATCCCGCAGCACGCGGACTCGCTCGGCGAGAGCAACGAGAAGATCCAGCAGCGCCACTGGATCGGCGTCACCCCGATGGAGATCGAGACCGTCCGCGACGGGCGGGCGGTGCCCGGCCTCACGACGGCCGAACACGGCACGGCGGCGCTGGGGCTGCGCGAGAAATCCTGCTACGGCGACGACTTCGGCCTCTACCACACGGGCGCGGCGGGCTGCGACCCGGCTGTGTCCGCCGTCCCGCCGGAGCGGACGACGTTCACGCTGAACACGGCGATCATGGCCGTCGGCGAGGGCAACTACGGCCGGCTCGGCCCCGGCCGGCAACAGCGCTTCACGACCGCCAACCGGCGCCTGCAGCTCCCGGCGCCCGACGAGCAGCCCGGTGCGATGCCCGAGATCGCGCCATCGCCGGACTACGGGCGCTCCATCGACCGCAAGTTCACCGAGCGCGCGATGGTGATGCAGGCATGGGGCAACTACGGCACCGCCTGGCCCGTCGTTCACCAGCAGCTCGGCGTGCGCCCGGACCTGGGCCGCGGGCGCCTGGAGGTCGTCCCGCAGCTCCCGGCCGGCCAGTCGAAGATCGGCGGCGAGGCGATCCGCCTGGGCGACGGGGAGGCCGACGTGTCCGCCTCACGGGACGGCAGGACCTATACGACCAGGGTCAAAGCCGGCGCACCGGTGACCGAGCTCACCCTCGGCCACACCCTCCCCGCGGGCTCCGCCGTCGCGAGCGCCGACCTCGACGGCAGGCCGACCGCCTTCACGACCAGGGACACCAACCGCGGCCGCGAGGTCACCGTACGGACGACGCCCGGCACCCACACGCTGGTGGTGCGCTCGGGCTAGGTCTCCGACGCACGCCTGGGCGCTCTGGACCAATCTGGATGGGCCTCGGGAGCGCCCAGGTGCGAGCGCCGCGCTACAGGAAGCCCGGGCGCCCGTCCCAGTCGTTCTCGAGCGCCCAGCGGGCACCGACCGTCCAGGCCTGGACGCGGTTGGCGGTCGGCGCGGGCTCGAGCTCTCCGGCCCTCGTGACCGCATAGAGCTCGGGGGCGAGGCCGAGGCGGTCCAGCGCGGCGAGGACTCCGGAGCGAACCCGCTCGGCCGCCTCGGGCCGACCGGCGGCACGCAGGCCGCTCCACCCCAGCCACGAGTCGAACGGCCAGACCGAGCCGCGGTGGTAGGCCTGCGGGTCGAACACCGGGCTCGTGCTCGCGAGCGTGCGCAGGCCGAAGGGGGTCAGGACGTCGGGCTCGCACAGGCGCTCGGCGACCGACTCGCGGCTGGCGTCCGACAGCGCGCCCGACCACAGCAGCCAGCCGAGCTGGGAGCCCGGGCCGGGAACGCCGAGATCGTCGCCCTCCAGCGCCATCACGCCCGGGCCGAAGTCGCGCTCGAGCCGCGCCGCCAGCGCCTCGGCCCGCCGGGTCCAGGCCTCCTCGCCCGCGAGCGCGTGCAGCGCGCGCAGGGCGGCATAGGCCACGGCCTGGACGTCGGCGTCGGCCTGCGGCGCGCGCGGGGGGCTGCCGTCGGGGCGCAGGATCCCGCTGCCCTGGGCCCGGCCCTCCTCCGATCCCGCGGCGTCGCGCCAGCCCTGCTGGGCGAGGCCGCCGGGACGCTCGCGGGGGCCGTAGCGGATGAGGCCGCCACCGCGGGCGAGCGCCCGCTCGACCCAGCCGGCCGCGGCCCGCCACGCGGGCTCGAGCTCCGCGGTGAGCGAGTCGTCGCCGAGCGCGGCGAGCACCACGAGGAACCACAGGGTCGAGTCGGCCGAGCCGTAGTAGAGCAGCGCGCCGTCGCGCACCGGCCAGCCGCGCTCGACCAGCCACCCTGGCGCCTGCGGCCTGTGCTCATGCGGGATCTTGCCCGGCTCCTCATCGGTGTCGGCGTCGTCGGCCCGGCCCTGGAGCGAGGCGAGGGCGCGCAGCGTGGCGGCCGCCACCTCCGGCCGGGCCGGGAGCACCTGCAGGGCGCAGATCAGCGAGTCGCGGCCGAACAGGGCGTGGAAGCGCCCGGGGTCGCCGGGCTCCACGGGAGGCGCCGACGCGTAGGGCCAGCCCTCCGGTGACAGCAGCGAGTCGAGGGCGGCGACGGTCATGCGCGCAGGTCGACGACCGCCGCCTGCCATGGCGCCAGCGTCAGGGTTCCCGCCACCGACTCGCCGTCGCGCGATCGGTCCGTGGCGATGGCCACCGTCCCCTGCACACGCTCGAGCGAGCGCTCGCCGTCGGCGAGGTTGAGCGCCACCGCGAAGGCGTCGCCGCGCCGGAACGCCCATGCGCCGTCGGGCGCGGGCAGCGTCCTGTAGGTCCCGCTGCGCAGCTCCGAGCGCGCGCGGCGCAGGGCGATGAGGTCGCGCACGAGGTGCAGTTGCGAGCCCGGCTCCTCGCGCTGGTCGGCGACGTTGCACGCCGCCGGGTCGCCGAACGGGAGCCACGGGCTGGCGGCGGGGTCGGTGAAGCCGGCCCCCGGTGCGCCCGTCCACTGCATCGGCGTGCGGCAGGGGTCGCGGTTGCGGTCGGGGTCACCGGTGCGGCGCGGGACCGGGTCCAGCGCCTTGTCGGGGTCGAGCGGGACGTCGGCCAGGCCGATCTCGTCGCCGTAGTAGAGGAACGGGGTGCCGCGAAGGGTGAGCAGCATCACCATGGCGAGCCGGGCGCGCGCGGGGTCGCCGTCGGCCCATCGCGTCGCCAGCCGGCCGGCGTCGTGGTTGGAGCCCGTCCACACCGGCCAGGACGACGACTGCAGCCTCGCCTCCACGGCCTCGACGATCTCGCGCATCGCGGTCGCGTCGAGCGCAGCGTGGACGAACAGGAAGTTGAAGGCCAGGTTGAGCTCGTCCTCCCCCTTCCCGTAGAAGGGGATGAGGTGGTCGAGGTCGAGCACGTAGGTCTCCCCCACCAGGATGCGCTTGGGCTCCTGCGCCTCGGCCAGGGTGCGCCAACGGCGCAGCACGTCGTGGACCTCCGGGCGGTTCATCGAGAAGACCTGCTGGAGCCCGCGCCGCTTGATGAACGGGTGGTCCTTGGGCGTCGCCGCCGGGTCGTCGCGTAGCTCGCGGTCCTTGACGATCGCGTGACAGACGTCGATGCGGAAGCCCGCCACCCCGCGGTGAAACCAGAAGCGCAGGATGTCGTCGAAGGCGACGCGCACGTCCTCGTTCCACCAGTTGAGGTCCGGCTGGGAGGGGAGGAAGTTGTGCAGGTAGAACTGGCCGCTCGCCTCGTCGAGGCTCCAGGCGGAGCCGCCGAAGGAGCTCTGCCAGTTGTTGGGCGGCGAGCCGTCGGGCCTCGGGTCCGCCCACACGTAGAAGTCGCGGTGCGGCGCCCCTGGGTCGCCCAGCGCCTCCTGAAACCAGGCGTGACGGTCGCTGGTGTGGTTGGGGACGAGGTCGAGCAGCACGCGGATTCCACGCGTGCCGGCCTCGGCGACGAGCTCCTCGAGGTCGGCCAGCGTCCCGAGGTCGGGATGCACGGTGCAGTAGTCGGCGACGTCGTAGCCCCAGTCGTCGTTGGGCGAGGGCATCGTCGGGTTCAGCCAGATCCCGTCGATCCCGAGCCACTCGAGGTGGTCGAGGCGGCCGATCGCACCCCGCAGGTCGCCGATCCCGTCGCCGTCGGAGTCCGCAAAGGAACGCGGGTAGATCTGGTAGAGAACGCCGTCGCGCCACCATGACGGCGCGACGGCGGCCGCGCCATGCTCCGGCTCGGCGGCGGTCGTGGGCTCCACGGACATGGCGGCGCAGGATACGCACCCGCCCGAACGCCGGAGCGTTGACAGTCGCGGAGCGGCCGTGATTGGATGCAGGCCGATTCCACGAGGGAGTCTCACACCCTGGCGATGTGCCGGCCGGCACGATCGCTCACCCGAGTGCGATGATGGCCCAGGGTCAAACGGTTCTTCAAACGAGGGGGAGCTCGTGTCAAAGCGTCTCGTCATGTTGGGGCTGTGTGCAGTGTTCGCCTGCACCATGCTCGTCGCGGCCTGTGGCGGTGACGACAAGGGCGGCGGTACCGGCGGTGCCGGTGGCACCAAGGACACCGGCCAGACCGCGGGCGCCAAGGCCGTCGACCCGAAGTCGATGGACAGCGCCAAGGGCAACGTCACCTACTGCACGGGCAAGGACACCTCAGGTGACCTCAAGGAGGGCGTCAAGGAGTTCAACGCGAAGAACCCAGGCCTGACGGCGAAGCTCCTGGAGTTCCCCGAGTCCGCCGACGAGCAGCGCAACCAGTTCATCCAGCGCCAGCGCGCCAAGGCCGCCGACTGCGACGGCTTCGAGGCCGACGTGGTCTGGACGGCCGAGTTCGCCTCCCAGAAGTGGCTGCTCGACATGACCCCCTACGTCGAGGCGCGCAAGGACGAGTTCATACCCTCGACGCTCTCGTCGGTCACTTACGAGGGCAAGAACTGGGGCGTTCCGCGCGCCTCCGACGCCGGGCTCCTCTACTACCGGACCGACCAGGTCAAGGAAGTCCCGGCGACGTGGCAGGACGTCTACAAGCAGGCGGCCGATGGCAAGGGCATCGTCTACCAGGGCGCCTCCTACGAGGGCCTCACGGTGAACTTCCTCGAGCTGGCCTTCGCGGCCGGCGGCAAGGTGCTCTCAGATGACGGCAAGAAGCCCGAGATCAACTCGCCCGCGAACGTCAAGGCGCTGCAGTTCATGGTCGACGGCGTCAAGAACGGCGCCGCCCCCAAGGCCGTGACCACCTACATGGAGGAGGAGGCGCGTCGCGCCTTCGAGGCAGGCAAGGCGACGTTCGAGCGCCAGTGGCCGTACGCCTACGCGCTAGGCAACATGAAGGGCTCGAAGGTCAAGGGCAAGTTCAAGGTCGCCGCGTATCCGCCCTTCGAGGGCGGCGGCAAGGCGGCGATACTCGGCGGTCACAACATGGTCATCTCCGCCTTCTCGAAAAACCCGGGTGGCGCCCTCAAGCTCATCGACTACCTCACCTCGACCGAGCGGATCACCAAGAACGCCGTCGACTTCTCCAAGACGCCGGTGCTCACCGCTTCGTTCGAGGACCCGGCCGTCAAGAAGGCCCTGCCGTTCGTCGACGAGCTCAAGCAGGCGGTCGAGCAGGCCAAGTCGCGACCGGTCTCGCCGGTGTACAGCCAGATCTCGCAGGCCATCTACAAGAACGTCAACAACGCCCTGTCGGGTCAGGCCGAGCCCCAGGCGGCGCTCGAGAAGGCCAGCAAGGACATGGAAAAGGCCCTGGCGACCTTCTAGGGGGATAACCGATGGAAGCCGCCTCAGTACGGGCGGGCACGCCGAAGAGGGGGCGCTCCCGAGGCATCTCGGAGCGCCGCCTCGCGACGATCATGGTGTCGCCGTCGATGTTCCTCATCGCGCTGGTCGCGGCGTACCCGATCGGCTATGCGATCTGGCTGTCGCTGCACGAGTACAGCGTGCGGGTGGCCGGGCTGTCGCGCTGGGCCGGCCTGCGCAACTACACCACCGCGCTGCAGGACTCCGCGTTCTGGGAAGCCGTGAGGACGACGTTCATCTTCACGGGCGCGTCGGTCGTGCTGGAGACTGTGCTGGGCCTCGCGATGGCGATGGCCATGCAGTCGGCCTTCCGGGGTCAGGGGGCGCTGCGCACCGTCGTCCTGGTGCCGTGGGCGATCCTCACGGTCGTCACGGCGATCCTGTGGCAGACGATCTTCGAGCCGTCGCTGGGGTTCGCGAACAGCCTGCTCGGCGCGGTGGGCCTTCCCAGCGACACGGTCTGGCTCGGCCAGAGCCCGGAGGCGCTGATCGTGATGATCATCGCGGACACCTGGAAGACCGCGCCGTTCATGGCCCTGCTGCTGCTCGCCGGCCTGCAGGTGATCCCCAGCGAGATATACGAGGCGGCCAAGGTCGACGGGGCGACGGCTTGGCAGCGCTTCACGCGCATCACGCTGCCGCTCCTGAAGCCCGCGCTGCTCGTGGCGCTCATCTTCCGCACGCTCGACGCGCTGCGGATCTTCGACCTGCCGTTCGTGCTCACCAAGGGCGCGCACAGCACCACCACCCTGTCGCTCATCTCCTACGAGACGTTCTCGACGAACCGGATCCTCGGGCTGGGATCGGCGCTCGCGATCCTCACGTTCATCATCGTGATGATCGTCTCATTTGCCTACATCCGGTTCGTGGGCGGCAACATCCGAGGCCTGGCGGAGGACTAGACCCATGGAAGCCGCAAGCGTCCGCGCCGATGCGATCGATCGCACAGAGCCCCGGGTGGCGATCAAGAAGGAGAAGCGCCCGAAAGAAGGCACCCCGTGGTGGCAGTGGGTCGCCGTCGCGGCGATCGTCCTCTTCTGCCTGTTCCCCTTCTACTGGCTGATCAACGTGTCGCTGAGGACGGGGC
>DASQFQ010000016.1:0-4560 GCA_035633075.1 Solirubrobacteraceae bacterium
CGAAGTACAGCGCGGCGAGCGCCGCCACGGCGGCGACGAGCACCCAGCCGGGGACCGCCGCGAGACGCCGACGCGTGTGCTCGGAGGGCCACGGCCGCCCCTGCGCGCGCGCAGGGGCCGCGTCGATCCCGTCGGCGGTCAGGGCCGAGCGGATCGCGAATGCGATCCCCGCCGGCACCAGCGTCACGACGGCGAGCGTCAGCAGCCACCACCACCACGCACCGAACGGCCGCAGCGTGGAGGCGTGCGTCATGATCCGCGCCGCGCGTGAGACGAGGCTGTGCCGTGCGGGCTCCATCAGTCGGAGCTGCAGATCCGTGAGCGTCGCTTCCCCGTCGATGCGGACAGTGGGACGCGACAGGGTTCGGTCGTTCTTCGATCCGACGAGATCGACGCGCCCGTCCGACAGGTTGCGCACGCAAAGCTCACCGAAGGACTCGCTCCGCGGCGGCCGCAGCGGTACGTCGAACTGACTCGTACCCCGCCAGCCGGCCGGCACCCGCGCGACCGACCGGTAGTCGTTGCGGTAGGGCCCCTCCCGTGCGCCGCGCGCCACGACCTCCAGAGCCGGACCGGGCCGGTTGGCCGGTGCCGTGGCGCCGAAGCGGGCGATCCGGGCGTCGGTGTCGAAGAGGATCTCGTCGGCGCACGCGGTCGCCCCACCCCCGACAGGCAGCGGGACGGTCGTGCCCGTGTACGCCGAGGGCGTCGACACGATGACCTCGCGCGGCTCCGTCAGGTACAACCGTACCGGGAACAGCGCCACAGCGACCAGCACCGCAAGGAACAACAAGACGGCGCGGCTAGCCATAGAAGCGCGTGAGCGTGAGCATCAGCCCGACGAGATTGAGCGCGACGAGGCCGGAGAGCACGAGCGCCCCCAGCACGGCGCTCACATGCGGTCTTACCGACGTCAGCACGAAGGCCACGGTCAGGCCCAAGATCGTCACCAGCGGCAGCAGATAGCGTCCGGTGATCAGGGGGTCGGCGCCGCTGAGCAGCGCGCGGTAGGACACCGTGTGCAGCAGGGCGAGCATCGACGCGGTGACGGCGACCAGCACGACGACCTGCGGCCAGCGGGCGCGCAACGTGTGCAAGCGCCGGACGAGCGCGGCCACGAGGCCGATCAACCCGAGCGCGCAGACGACCTGGATGAGCGTGTATACCGCGGTCGGGTAGTCCACGTCGAGCGACGCGAAGCTGCCGAAGAACGTCTCGATGAACACCTGGCGATACCCGTAGTCCGGGCCGCCGCGCTCGTTCATGAACGGTAGGGCCGGGAAGTAGAACTGCCAGGTCGAGCTGATCAGGTGGCGGAGGTTGAACCCGGCCGCCCCGAGGTTGACCTCGCCGCCATAGCTCCCGCCGCTGGGAGCCAGCAAGAGCCGATAGGCGACAAACGCCCCGACCAGCAGCCCGAGACCCGGCACCAGCGTCCGCAGCGCCGCGACGAGCGGGGGTCGCGCCCGCAGCAGGGCGACGGCGAGCACGACGACCAGCGGCACCACGATGGCGGTGCCGCGGCCATGCGTGAGCAGCGACGCCGCGCCCAGCGCGCAGACCGCGAGGACGCGCCCGACGGTCGGGCCCCGCCGCACGAGCCGCAGCGCCGCGAAGATGAACCCGGACCACGCGGCGATGAGCATGTTGTCGGCGTTGACGCTGCCGCTGATCGACGTGAGCCCCGGCAGCAGCGCGACGGAGCCCGTGGCGAGGACGCGCGGCCAGGTGGCAGCGAACAGCTCGGAGGCGGCCAGCCAGGTGGACGTCACGGCCAGGAGGAACAGGAGGCCGCTCGCCAGCCGCATCACGATCAGCCGATCCCAGAACGAGCCGGCCGAGCCGACGTAATACGGGACCACCTGGTAGGCGTAGTACAGCGGTGGGTTCTTGGCCAGTGGGTTCGGTCCGCTGCCGTCGTCCTGCGCCTTCTCGCCGAAGAACTCGAGCGTGTCCTTGAAGCGCCGCTCCTCGAGCTGCGACCAAGCCGGCCGCGCCCCGGGGTCGGTTCTCAGCTGCGCGAGGTTGAAGAACGCCAGCGCGGTCCCGACCTCGGTCGAGTCCGGCCGTATGCCGCCCAGGACGCGCGGCTTATGACCCGTCTCAGCGAGATGCTGAATGTAGCTGAAATGAGCACTCTCGTCCGGGCCCTGGAGTGGCGCGGTCGTGAACGACCACGCCACCGAAAGGAGCGCGGCGACGCCCAGGAGCAGCGCCAACGGGCGCGGAATCCGCCGGAGCATGCCGCAGCTAGCGCTTCCCGGTTCGCGCAGGCCTGCGCGGGCGGTCGGCCACCCAGACCTCAGCGAGTTCCGGCTGCTCTTCGTCATCTCGGACGCCGACGTCGAACGCCTCCCCGCCGAGATCCCCCTCGGCACGCCGGATGCGCTCCTCCAGAATTGCCAGTCGCTGCGCCAGGACCTTGGACTGGTCGTTCAGGCGCGACACCGCGACCGAGAAGTGCAGCAGCAGCCACAACACGAAGCCGAACGCCACGATGAAGAGGGCGTTCGGTGGATAGGCCACGCCGATCTGCGCAGCGAGCTGGTCGAGCGCCCCGCGCCAGACGGCGAGGCTCAGCAGCACGACGCTGCTCAGCAGCCACAGCAAGGCGTAGCGCTCGAGGAGCCGCCGGCGCCGAACGAGTTCGAGCACACCGACCAGGAGGAGCGCGGCGACGCAGATGGTGAGGATCTGGATCCGGCTCGAGTCCATCAGATTCCGTGTTCGGCCGTCACCGCCGCCGGTTCCCCCGGTCTGGGCACGGCGCGCCGGCGCATCAGGCCAACGAGGAGGGCGAGCAGCACCTTGATCATGTAGTACGCCGACTTGCCCGAGCTCAGCGACGACTTGCCGCCCCCGCGCTCGAACATCCGCACCGGGATCTCGCGCATTCGCAGGCGGTGGTTGTGCAGCATCAGCACCGCTTCGACCTCGGGGTAGTCGTGCGGGTAGTCGCGCGCAAAGAGCGACACCGCCCGGCGGTTGTAGAGGCGAAACCCGGAGGTCGGGTCGCTGACGCGCTGTCCGACGATCCGCGAGAGCAGGAAGGCGAAGATGTGGATCCCGGTGCGGCGGCTGACCGGGGCCGGGTACTGCATGTCGACAAGGAACCGCGACCCGCAGACCATGTCCGTCGACGGATCCTCCTCGATGGCGGCCAGTAGGCGGTGCAGCTCGCCCGGGTCGTGCTGGCCGTCGGCATCGACCTGGGCTACAAAGTCGTAATCGTTCTCCTCGCCGTAGGCCAGCCCGGCCTGCACGGCGCCGCCGATGCCGAGGTTGAAGGGTAGGCGCAGCACCGTCGCGCCGGTGGCGCGCGCCCGCTCGGAGGTGTCGTCGGTGGAGCCGTCGTCGATCACGACGACGTCGAACTGCGGCACCGCCTCGTGCAGGCGCGCGACCACGCCGGCCACGGTCGCCGCCTCGTTGTAGGCGGGCATGACGGCCAGATATGTCGATGAGACGGACATGACGTCGGCGGGCCCGTTGCGTGCCGCTGTACTGCAAGCGCGCGAGGGGCGCGGAACGTTTGCGCTAGTCCGGAAGCGGGCCACGAGGGCGACCGACAGCCTAGCAACGGGCGCGTCAGCAGTCCTGGTCGACGGCCGCGGCGTAGGCCGCGATGGTCGCGTGCGCACAGCGCTTCCACGTGAAGGTCGCCGCCCGAGCCAGGCCGCGGGCGCGCAGGTCGGCGGCGGTCGCGGGCTCCAGCGCGCGCGCCAGGGCGGCGCCCAGCGCCGCCGAGTCTTCGGGATCGAAGGTCAGCGCCGCGTCGCCCACCACTTCGGGCAGGCTGCCGGCGTCGCTGCAGACCACCGGCGTGCCGCAGGCCATCGCCTCCAGCGGGGGGAAGCCGAAGCCCTCTCCCCGCGAGGGGAACGCGAAGCACGCCGCGCCGCGATAGAGCCCGACCAGGTCGTCGTCGGCGACGTTCCCGGTGAGGTGGATGCGCTCGCGAGCGGCGGACGCGTCCACTAGCCCAAGCAGCGCCTCGTCGTGCCAGCCGCGCGCGCCGGCGATCACGAGCGCCAAGCGATCCGCGCCCAGCGCGTCGAAGGTCCGGATCGCCGCCTCGATGTTCTTGCGCGGCTGCAGCTTGCCGACGGTGAGCGCGTAGGGGCGGCGGATCCCCAGGCGCTGAAGCAGCGCCTCATCGACCGGGCCCGGGGCGAAGCGCTCGTCCAGGCCGTAGGGCGTCACGTGGATGCGCTCGGGCGCCACGTCCCACGCCTCGGAGATCTGCCCGCGCGAGAACTGCGACGGCGTCAGCACGATTGCCGCCGCCTCGACCAGGCGCCGGACGACCAGCCGCGCGTGCACGACGTTGGCGCGCGTGAACCACGCGGGATGGTGCAGAGCCATCACGTCGTTGATCGTCACCACTGTCGGGACGCCGATGCGCCGCGGCGGTCCCAGCGGCCCGGGGCAGTGCAGGACCTCGACGCCGGCCGCCCGCGCGGCGCGCGGCAGCCCGAACGGCAGCCAGCGCAGCTCGCGCGCCAGCCCGCGCAGGGCGCGCGAGCGCCCGCGCCCCGGCGGCTGGCGCAACTCGACGAG
>DASQFQ010000017.1:0-2953 GCA_035633075.1 Solirubrobacteraceae bacterium
GGTAGCGGACACGCGCCACTCCCAGCCGCGAGGCGATCTCCCGCGTCGGCTCCTTGACGTGGTCGCGCGGCTCGTAGGAGCCGACCCCGACGCGCTGCTCGCCGCGGGCGGGCACCGACCACGCGTAGCCCTGGCGAACGAGCGAGCGGTCGATCCACACGTCGAGATCGGCCCCACCGCCCTCGGGGTGGACCTCCAGGCCGCGCGAGATGCGCGCCTCGGGCGGCTGGACGTTCTCCTCCGGGGCCAGGACGCGGCGCCAGCCGAGGGCGTCGACGATCAACGGCGCGGTCAGGTCGCCGCGGTCCGTGTGGACGCTGGGTCCGCTCCGCCCCGAAACCTTCCCGATCTCGAACCGCGCCTCGCCGCATTGCGCCCACAGCTCCTCGCACAGCGTCCGGTAGTCGAAGGACGACCACGTCCACGGCAGCCGGTAGCGCACGGAGCCGTGCGGCGTGTGGAAGGCCATGCACGGCAGCTCCTGGCACGCGGCGCGCTCGACGCCCATGGCCCGCAGCCACGGTGTGGGCACGGCGCAGGCGCTGGTGGCGCGCTCGCCGAGCTGGTAGCGGTCGACCACCAGCACGTCGGCGCCGGCGCCCGCGAGCTCGCGGGCGACCGTCAGGCCCGCGAAGCTCGCGCCGCAGACGAGCACATCGGCGCGCGCGCGTGCGCCCCGCAGGGGCGTGCGGTCCTCGCCGCGCAGCGTCGCCCGGCGAGTCATCGGCGCAGCGCGGCGATCGCGACGAGGGGAAGCTGCCAAGCCGGGACCCGCGGGCGGCGGCCGAGCACGTCGTAGCCGATCGCCTCGACCCGGTCCAGGACGCCGAGGTAGACGGCGCACGCCAGGCGGATGCCGGGCCGCACGGACGCCGGGGCGGCGGCGATGCCCGCCTCGGCGGCCGCGAACAGCCCGCGGGCTCGGACCACCTCGTGCGCGATCAGCGCCCGCAGCGCCGGCGAGGCCGAGCGCCCGGTGAAGTCCGCCTCCTGCACGCCGAAGCGCTTGCGGTCCTGCTCCGGCAGGTAGATGCGGTCCAGGGCCCTGTCCTCGCGGACGTCGCGGATGAAGTTGGCGTGCTGGAAGGCGAGGCCGAGGCGGCCGACGTCGCCGTGGTGGTCGGGGGGCACGCCCAACAGCGGCGCCATGATGCGCCCGACCGAGCCCGCCGACCCGTCCATGTAGGCGACGAGCTCCTCCCAGCAGCCGATCCGCACCGGCGCGCAGTCGATCCGCATCGAGCGCATGTAGGTCTTGAGCTCCGACAGCGGCAGCCGGTGGCGCCTCCCGGCGTCGACCAGCGCACCGACCACCGGGTGCGCCGAGCGTCCTGTTGCGAGGCCGGCGTCCAGCTCGGCCTCCCAGGCATCCAGGGCGACGCGCCGCGCCGCGGGGCTCGGCGGCCGCCTCGGGCCGTCGACGATCTCGTCCGCGGTGCGCACGTACCCGTACAGGGCATGGGTCGCCGGGCGGATGTGCTCCGGCAGCCGCCGAGTCGCCCAGTAGTACGTGGGGTCGTGGCGCCGGTGCATCCGCCGGCAGGTCTCATAGGACACGCTGAGCGCCGGATCCATCCCGATCTCCGTCATGCTGGCAGATGCGCCATGCCGGTGAGCCTGCTCGACAAGACGCTGCTCTACGTGACCGGGAAGGGCGGGGTCGGCAAGACCACCGTCTCGGCCACGCTCGGCCTCGCGGCGGCCGCCCGCGGGCGGCGGACGATCATCTGCGAGCTCGCTGCGCAGGAGCGGGTGTCGCGCGCCTTCGCCCGCGAGGGCGTCCAGCGCGAGGTCGAGGTCGAGCTCGCGGAGAACCTGTGGGCGATCTCGATCGACCCCGAGCTGGCGCTCCAGGAGTGGCTGGGCAAGCAGCTCGGGGGCGGCCCGGCGGTGCGCCTCCTCTCCCGCTCCTCGGCCTTCCAGTACTTCGTGGCAGCGGCGCCGGGGGCAAAGGAGCTGATCACGATCGGCAAGGTGTGGGAGCTCGCCCAGCTCGAGCGCTGGAACGCCCGCAACCGCACCTACGACCTGGTCATCGTCGACGCCCCCGCCTCGGGCCACGGGCTCGCCATGCTCACAACCCCGCGGACCTTCAGCGAGATCGCGCGCGTCGGCCCGATCCGGCGGCAGGCGAACAGGATCTCCGAGATGCTCGCCGACCACGCACGCACCGGCTACGTCGCGGTGGCGCTGGCCGAGGAGATGCCGGTCAATGAGGCGCTCGAGCTCGGCGACCGGCTCGTGGAGGCGGTCGGGCTGGGTCTCGACGCCGTCGTTGTCAACGGCGTCTACCCCGAGCGCTACACGAAGGCGGAGGCCGTGACGCTGCGCGCCGCGGCGGACGACGGCCTGGACCCCGAGGCCCTCTCGGCGCTGCGCGCGGCCCTGGCCGAGCACGAGCGCGCCCGCGCCCAGCGGGTCCAGGTGCGCCGGCTCAAGCGCGACGCGGGGGCGCCCGTGCTCACCCTCCCCTTCCTGTTCGAGCCCGAGGTCGGCCTGCCGGAGTACGAGCGGCTGGCGAGCGAGCTCGAGCGCAAGCTGTGACCGCCGCCGGGCTCGCCGCTACGCCGCCTCGCGCAGCTCGTGCAGCCCGTGCTCGCGCGTGACCACGGGCGCGTAGCCGAGCTCCTCGCGTGCGTTGTGGTCGTCGAGGGTGCACTCCACCGAAGCCACCCATACGGCGAAGCGCGTGAGCGGAGGCGCGCCGCTCAGGCCCAGCACGCGCCACGCCGTCTCGCCTGCGGCGGCGACGAGGCGGGCGACCGAGGCGGGGACGCTGCCCTCCGGCGCCTGCACGCCCTGGGTCGCCAGCAGGGCGGTGACGAACTCCCGGAAGACCACGGGCTCGCCGTCGGTGACGAAGTACACGCCGCCCGGCCGTCCCTTCGCGGCCGCCAGCACGAGCCCCTCGACGACGTTCTCGACGTGGGTGATCGAGGTGAGGTGGCGTCCT
>DASQFQ010000018.1:0-5257 GCA_035633075.1 Solirubrobacteraceae bacterium
AGGGCGAGCGCTTCCTGGAGAAGTACGCGCCGAACAAGATGGAGCTCGCCTCGCGCGACGTGGTCTCGCGCGCCGAGCAGACCGAGATCAACGAGGGCCGCAGCTTCCCCGACGGCACGGTGGCGCTCGACATCACGGTCGTGCCGCGCAAGCGCATCCACGAGGCGCTGCGCGAGATCGTGAACGTGGGTCGCGACTTCGCCGGCGTGGACATCACGCGCGAGCCGATCCACATCAAGCCGGGCAACCACTACGTGATGGGCGGCGTGAAGACCGACATCCACGGGCAGACGCCGATCGCGGGCCTCTACGCGGCGGGGGAGTGCGCCTGCGTATCTGTCCACGGCGGCAACCGGCTCGGCGCAAACTCGCTGCTCGACACGCTCGTCTTCGGCCGCCGCTCCGGCGAGCACGCAGCCAACGCGGTCCGGAGCATGGCCATGCCCGAGCCGGCGCGCGCGGCGCTCAAGGCCGAGGGGCGCATGATCGAGTCGATCATCCAGCGCGACGGCGGTGGCCGGCGCGTGTCGGAGCTGAAGGCAGAGCTCGGCGCGACCATGGACAAGTACGTCGCCGTCTTCCGCGACGCGGCGGGGCTCAACACCGCCCTCGAGACGGTCCGCCGCCTGAAGGACGAGGCGCGGAACGTGGCGATCGACGACAAGGGGACCGTCTTCAACCAGGACGTGCTCGGTGCGCTCGAGCTCCAGTTCATGCTCGACAACGCCGAGGCCATCGTCCTCTCGGCGCTCGAGCGCAGGGAGAGTCGAGGCGCCCAGTTCCGGACCGATTACCCGGAGAGAAACGACGCCGAGTGGCTGAAGCACATAACCGTCTCGGCGAACGGCAGCGACCCGGAGCTCGCCTACTCGCCCGTCACCATGACCCAGTGGGAGCCCAAGGAGCGCACGTACTGAGATGGCCGACTACAAGCTGAAGATCCGCCGCTTCGACCCTGAGTCGGGCGAGCCCGCCTACTGGGCCGACTACGACGTCGAGCTGCCGCCAGAGCGCTCGGTGCTCGACGGCATCCTCCAGATCAAGGACCGCGAGGACGCCTCGATCGCCATCCGCTGCTCGTGCCGCGCCGCCATCTGCGGCTCGTGCGGCGTGCGCATCAACGGCAAGTCGGCGCTCGCCTGCAACTCCCGCATCGGCGAGGCCGCCGAGCGCGGGCGCGACGGCGTGGTGACCGTCGAGCCAATGGGGAACATGCCGGTCGTCAAGGACCTGGTGACCGACATGGAGGCGGTGCACTGGAAGAAGGTCCGCCGCGTGGTGCCGTGGCTCGTCCCGGCCGAGCCGCCGCCCGAGGGCCAGGAGTACATCGTGCCCGCCGAGGCGATGCTCGACGTGACCCAGGCGATGGCCTGCATCCACTGCGGCGTGTGCGTGTCGGCGTGCCTCTCGCTCGAGGTGGATCCCGACTTCATCGGCCCGGCAGCGCTGGCCAAGGCCTACCGCTTCGTGGGCGACCCGCGCGACGGCGAGCACGAGGCGCGCCTCAAGGACCTCGCCGAGGACCCGCACGGCATCTACGACTGCACCCACTGCTTCGCCTGCGTGGAGGTGTGCCCGAAGGACGTGGCGCCCATGGACCAGATCATGCGCCTGCGCCGCCGCGCCACCGACGACTACGGGATCAAGGACTCGAACAACGGCTACGGCCACGAGAAGGCGTTCGTGAAGCTGGTCGAGAAGTTCGGCACGCTGCACGAGGGGCAGCTGCTGCCGCGCTCGTTCGGCCAGGGCAGCCTCATCCGCGGCCAGGTCGAGCCGCGCGCGGTGAAGCAGCTGATCGAGAACCTTCCGACCGCGATCCGCGGGCTGAAGTCCGGCAAGGTGGCGCCGAGGAAGGTGCTTCTGCACCCGAAGCTGCCGGACCAGAAGCAGGTGCGGCGCATCTTCCACGAGATCGAGTCGAATGACGAGCGCATCGAGCTGAACCTCTACATCGTCGGCGAGATGGCCGAGGAGGATGCCGACCCACCCGCCCCAGCGCGTGCCGAAGGGAGTCAGGAGTCGTGAAGCTGGCGTACTGGCCCGGGTGCGTGTCCCGGGGATTCACTCCGGAGCTGCACGGCTCCGTGGCGAAGGTGGCTCCGCTGCTCGACCTCGAGCTGGTGGAGCTGGAGCGCGCCAACTGCTGCGGCGCCGGCGTGATCGCCGAGCACAACCAGGAGCTGGCCGACACTCTGAACGCGCGCACGTTCGCCATGGCGCAGAGCGTCGAGGGCGCGGCCGGGATGATGAACATCTGCTCGACCTGCCAGGGCGCGCAGTCGGAGTGCCAGGAGCGCCTGGACGCGAGCGCGTACTACCGCGGCGAGGTGAACAAGCACCTCCACCCCGAGGGCCTCTCCTACGAGGCGGGCGGGGACTGGTGGAACAAGAACTTCCTCTGGATCCTCGCCGAGGAGATCGGGTTCGACGCCCTGCGCGAGCGCGTTCAGCGCCCGCTCACCGGGCTGCGGATCGCACCCTTCTACGGCTGCTACATCGTGCGCCCCTCGAAGCGGCTCGGCTTCGACGAGCACCCGCAGCGCGACGCCTATCTCGACCTCCTCATCGAGGCCCTCGGCGCCGAGGCGGTGGACTACGCGGGCGCGCGCAAGTGCTGCGGCTTCCCCCTCATCACGATGAACCGCACCACCTCGCTGCGACAGGCGGGCCGCCACCTGGCGGACGCGATCGACGCAGGCGCCGACTGCCTCGTCACGCCCTGCCCGCTCTGCCACCTGAACCTCGACATGCAGCAGCCCGCCGCCCAGAAGTTCGTGGAGCGCGACCTCGGCATCCCCGTGCTGCACCTGCCGCAGATGGTGGGCCTCGCCCTCGGCCTCGAGCCGAAGGAGCTCGGCATGGGCAAGCACGTCGTCCCGACGGACGATGTGCAGCGCAAGGTCGCCGAGCTGGCCGCGGCCTAGAAACGCGAAGAGCCGAGGGCAGGCCGCCTGCGGCGTCAGGCGGCGCGGGCCGCGCGCAGCAGGCCGCGCACGTTCAGCAGCTCCGCCACCTGGACCGCGTTCGTCGCTGCGCCCTTGCGCAGGTTGTTGCCGACGATCCAGAGGTTGAGACAGCGCTCGTGCGAGGGGTCGCGCCTGATCCGGCCGACCAGCACGTCGTCGCGCCCAGCCGCGTCGAGCGCGGTCGGGTAGAGCCCGTTGGCAGGGTCGTCGATCACCGTGAGCCCGGGCGCGGAGGCGAGCAGCTCGCGGCACTCCTCGGGCGAGAGCGGCTCGCGCGTCTGCACGTTCGCCGAAACGGAGTGTCCGGTGAACACCGGCACGCGCGCGCAGGTGGCGGACACCCCGATGTCGTCGCGGCCGAGGATCTTGGTCGTCTCGCGCATGCACTTGCGCTCCTCGGTCGTGTAGTCGTCGCCGTCCTTGAAGGTCTCGACCTGCGGGAGCACGTTGAACGCGATCTGGTGCGGGTACACCTCCGGGGCCGGCACCTCCCTCTCCTCGATCAGCGCCTCGGCCTGCTGGTGGAGCTCCTCGACCGCCTTCTGGCCGGTGCCGGAGACAGCCTGGTAGCTCGACATCACGACCCGCTCGATGCCGGCCCTCGCAAGGATCGGCCCGAGCGCGACGACCGTCTGCATGGTCGTGCAGTTCGGGTTGGCGACGATGCCCTTGTGGCCGTCGAGCGCCTCGGGGTTCACCTCGGAGACCACCAGCGGCACGTCCTCGTGCATCCGCCACTGCGAGGAGTTGTCGACGACCACGGCGCCCGCGTCGGCGAAGCGCGGCGCCCACTCGGCGCTCACGCCGGAGCCGGCGGAGAAGAGCGCGATGTCGAAGCCCTGGATCGACTCGTCGTTCAGGGGCTGGACGGTGAGGTGCGCGTCGCCCCAGTCGATCGTGCGCCCGGCTGAGCGCTCGGACGCGAACGGCACGACCTCGTCCGCGGGGAACGTGCGCTCGCGCAGGACGTCGAGCATGGTCGAGCCGACGGCGCCGGTGGCGCCCACCACGGCGACGCGCATGCCCTACGCCACCTTCGGGCGGTGCACGCCCGCCACGTCTTCGGGGAGCACGGCGTCGGCGCCGAGCTCGAACGCGGCGTGCAGCTTCTTCACGGCGGTCTCGACGTGCTCCTCACGCACGACGCAGGAGATCTTGATCGGAGAGGTCGAGATCATCTCGATGTTCACGCCGGCCTCGCCCAGGACGGTGAAGGTCTTGGCCGCCACGCCCGGATGGCTCTTCATTCCCGCGCCGACCACGGAGACCTTCCCCATGTGTTCGTCGGACTGGACGCCGCCGAAGCCGAGCTCGGCACGGAGCGACTCCAGCGACTCGCGCGCGCTCGCCACGTCCTGGCGCGGAACGGTGAACGACATGTCCGCCAGGTGCCCCTCGGACTGAGGCTCGTTCTGGATGATCATGTCCACGTTGATGTTCGCCTCGGCGAGCGCCGTGAGCACGCGCCCGGCGATGCCGGGCTCGTCCGGGAGCCCGGTCAGGGTGATCCGCGCCTCGGCGGTCGAATGGGTCACGGCTGTGACGAGCGGTCGTTCCATGGTCTGCTCCTCGTCCTGGACCACCGTACCGGGTCCATCTTCGAAGCTCGATCGGCAGTGGATGCTCACGCCGTGGTTGCGTGCGTACTCCACCGAGCGCAGCTGCAGCACGCCGGCCCCGCTCGCCGACATCTCGAGCATCTCCTCGAAGGTCACGACCGGGAGCTTGCGCGCCTCGGGGACGATCCGGGGGTCGGCGCTGAAGACGCCCGCGACGTCTGTGTAGATCTCGCACACCTCCGCGCCCAGCGCGGCGGCCAGGGCCACGGCCGTGGTGTCCGAGCCGCCGCGGCCGAGCGTGGTCACGTCCAGCGACTCCTGCGAGACGCCCTGGAATCCGGCGACCAGCACGATCTTGCCGTCCTCGAGCGCGCTGCGGATGCGGTCGGCCTTAACCTCGAGGATGCGGGCCTTCGTGTGCCCGCTGTCCGTGACGATGCCGGCCTGCGAGCCGGTGAGGGAGATCGCCTCGTGCCCGAGGTCGTTGATCACCATCGCGGCCAGGGCGCAGGTCACGCGCTCGCCGGTGGAGAGCAGCATGTCCATCTCGCGCGGGTCCGGCCGGTCGGAGACCTCGTACGCGAGCGACACGAGCTCGTCCGTGTGCTTCCCGCGCGCGGACAGGACGGCCACCACGTTGGTGCCCGCCTCCTTGCTGCGCACGATGCGCTCGGCCGCGCGCTTGATGCGCTCGGCGTCGGCGACGGACGTGCCGCCGAACTTCATCAC
>DASQFQ010000019.1:0-4617 GCA_035633075.1 Solirubrobacteraceae bacterium
GGCGTGAAGCCCGCGCTGCTCTTCAACTACCTGTCGACCGAGAACGACCGGCGCGAGTGGATCGAGGCGATCCGCGTCACCCGCAGGATCCTCGGTGCGCCCGCCTTCGAGCCCTACAGCGGCGGCGAGCTCTCACCCGGCACGGGCGTCGAGACCGACGAGCAGATCCTCGACTGGGTCGCCAAGGACGCCGAGACCGCGCTGCACCCCTCCTGCACATGCAAGATGGGGGTGGACGACATGTCGGTGGTCGACCCGCAGACCATGCGCGTGCACGGGCTCGAGGGCCTGCGCGTGGTCGACGCGTCGGTGTTCCCCTACGTGACCAACGGCAACATCTACGCGCCGGTGATGATGACCGCCGAGAAGGCGGCCGACCTGATCCTCGGGAACACGCCCCTGCCCGCCGAGCCGGTGGAGTTCTACCGGGCCGGGGAGCAGCCGGCGGTCAGTACGAGTCCCGGCGCACCAGCCGGGATCGACTAAGGTCGCTCAATGGCCCGCCAAAGCCTCGATCTTGTCGATCCGCGGATCGCGAAGGCGCTCTCCCACCCGATGCGGACCCGCATTCTGGCCATCCTCGACGAGCGCGTCGCCAGCCCGAACGAGATCGCCGACATCATCGGCGAGCGGCTGCCGAACGTGAGCTACCACGTCAGGACGCTGCTCGACCTTGGCTGCATCGAGCTCGTCAGCACGGCTCAGCGCCGCGGGGCGATCGAGCACTATTACCGGGCTGTCTTGCGCCCGTTCTTCAGCGACCGCGACTGGAAGCGGTTGCCCCGCTCCGGGCGTAAGACCGTGTCGGACGTCGCGCTTCAGATGATTTGGGACGACGTGTCCGGAGCGGTCAACGCCGGCACCTTCGAGGGGCGGCCCGAACGCCACCTGACCCACACCTCCTTCGAGCTCGACGAGCGAGGCTGGGAGGAGTTGAACGACCTGCTCGACCGCGCGCTCTTGGAGGCGGAGGCGATCGCGGCACGGAGCGCCGAGTGCTTGGCGAGCTCCGACGAGGGTGCGATCCCGACGCGGCTCGTGCTGATGCACTTCGAGTCCCCGTCTCAGGCGGACGAGCAGTAGTACCCACCCCATGGCCGGACTCGACCGTCGGGAGTTCCTCGCGGGCACAGCCGCGAGTGCGCTCGCGCTGCGCGTGCCGGCCGAGCCCGCCGCGCTCTCGAAGAGGGCGGTCCGCGAGCTGAGGTCGGCGGTGAGGGGCAGGGTGCTGTTCCCGCACGACAGCACGCGAGTGGTCTACAACCGCCGCTACGAACGCGCACGCCCGGACGCCGTCGTCCGGGTCGAGAGCACGGCCGACGTGGCGGCGGTGGTGCGCTGGGCTGAGCGCTTCGGCGTCAGGGTCGTGGCGCGCTCGGGCGGTCACAGCTACGCCGGCTATTCCACGACCTCCGACGGGGTCGTCGTGGACCTCTCCCGGCTCAGGGGGGTCAGGGTCTCGAACGGGCGCGCGACGATCGGCGCGGGCGCGCGGCTGATCGACGTCCAGCGCGCGCTCACGCGCCGCGGCCTCAGCGTGCCCTCCGGCTCGTGCCCCTCCGTCGGCATCGCTGGCCTCGCGCTCGGCGGCGGGCACGGCCTCGCCGGGCGCCGCTTCGGGCTCACGAGCGACAACCTGGTCTCGGCGCGCATCGTGACCGCGGACGGGCGCGTCCGGCTGGCCGACGCCGACACGAACGAGGACCTCCAGTGGGCGTGCCGCGGCGGGGGCGGCGGCAACTTCGGCATCGTCACCTCCCTGACGCTCGGCGCCCACCGGGCCCCGGGGGCCGCCTGGTTCATCGTCTCGTGGCCGTGGTCGCAGGCCGGCGAGGCGCTGGCCGCGTGGCAGCGCTTCGCCCCCGAGGCGCCTCCCGCGCTCACGTCGATCCTGTCGCTCGGCACGACCGGCGGGGCCGGCTCGCCGCGCGTGGCCGCCCTCGGCCAGTACTTCGGCGAGCTGCCGGCGCTGCGCAGGCTGGTCCGGCCGCTCACCCGGGTGGCCGGCGCGAGCCTCAGCAGCGGCAGCTCGAGCTACTTCTCGCTCGTCCTGCGCTGGGCCGGATGCCTGGACGGCGGCTTCCGGGCCTGCCACGCCTCCACGCGCTCGAGCTTCTTCGCGAAGTCCGACTACTTCGAGAGGCAGCTCGGCCCGAGGGGGCGCGCGACCATGGTCGACTGGATCGAGCGCCGGCAGCGCAACCCGTCGCTCGGCTCCGGCGCGCTGCTGCTGGACGCCTACGGCGGCGCGCTCAACCGCCCGGCCGCCGACGCGACAGCGTTCGTGCACCGCGACATGCTGTTCTCGCTCCAGTACCTCGCCTACTTCAGCGGGGGCACCGCGGCCAGGGCGAGCCGGCGCTGGATCAACGGGGCCTGGCGGGCGCTTCGGCCGCACGCCTCCGGCGAGGCCTACCAGAACTACATCGACCCTCAGCTGGACCGCTGGCAGCGCGCCTACTACGCCGGGAACCTGGAGCGCCTGCGCGACATCAAGAAGCGCGTCGACCCCGACTTCCGCTTCCGCTCTCCCCAGGCGATCCCGCCGGC
Source organism: Solirubrobacteraceae bacterium (assembly GCA_035633075.1). Taxonomy (GTDB): domain Bacteria; phylum Actinomycetota; class Thermoleophilia; order Solirubrobacterales; family Solirubrobacteraceae; genus DASQFQ01. The sequence continues at coordinate 2,551 of DASQFQ010000019.1, forward strand.
GCGCTGATGGACCGCGACTCGCTGAGGCGGCCGCGGTGGGCTTCACTCTCGCCCGTCTCCCGGCTCTTCCGGACCGAGACGCAGCTGCTCACCGGAGCGCGGCTCATAGGGCCTGAACTCGGGAGGCGGGAGCGGCTTGGTGCCCGCCTCGGATGCCGCCGCCCGGCGGCGCGTGGGCCGGCGTCGCCGGATCGGAGGCGTCTCGTGCTCAGGGGGAAGGTCGTCGGCGGGGCGCTTGGCACGCTCGCGCGCGCCGGCGAGGAACAGGATCGCGGCGCAGGCCAGCGCGAGCAGGTTCTGGCCCAGCGGGCGGTCGAACAGCCGCGTGACGATCAGGGCGCCGGCCCAGATGCCGGCCGCGGCGATCACGGTGCCGTCCCCGAACGGGAGGTGGAAGCGCTTCCCCTCCGCGCGCGCGAGCAGCAGCGCCAGCACGCCGGCCGCCAGCATCAGCTCGCCGGCCTCGACGAACGAGAACGGCCCGAAGGTGCTGGCCACCAGGAGCAGCGCCGCCGCGGCCGCCGCCCGCTGCTCGGCGTTCAGGAGCCGCAGCGCCCGCAGCGCGCGGCCGGCGAGCTCAGCCATCCTCGTCGAGCCGCCGCCGGCCCGCGAAGCCCGCTTCCGGCTCGTGCCAGAAGCCGATCGTGTCCTCGCCCTCGAGCCAGCAGAGGTAGATCTCGCGCCCGGCGCGCAGCGACGGGAAGTCGAGCAGCCCGCGATCGAGGTCGCGCAGCACGACCTCGAGCTCGCGCAGCTCCGTGATCGACTCGCGCAGCTCGAGGAAGCCCTCGGACACGGTGCGCCCGTGGTTGCCGCCGCCGTTCGTGGGCCCCGCCTCCGACAGCGCCTCGCGCGCCTCGCGGTCGCCGAGGCGGTTGCGCGCGGCACGTATCCGCTCGACCAGCCGGGCGACCCTCGGCAGCAGCTCGGTCGCCTCCTCGAGCGTGTAGTGGCGGGAGTGCAGCACCCGGCGGCTCAGGCCGCCGCGCGGGCGCCCTCGCGGATGCGGCGCTCGAGCAGCTGCGCGTCGGCGTCAGAGACGGTCCGGAGCTGGCCCTGGAAGGCGAGCTGCCAGTGCTCGGGGGGCCACTTGCGCACGTGCTCGAGCTCTCCGGCCAACTCGACCGCGGGCACGAAGTCATCCTCCTCGAGCACGATCTCGGGCTCGGTCTCGAAGCGCCACGGGTACGGGTCCTGCTTGCCGGGCTTCCCGGGCCAGATCCTCTCGCGGTCCTCGTACATCTCGCCGGTCACGCGCACGATCCCGCCGAACGCCTGCACGCCCGTCACGTAGAAGACGATCCGGTCCCCGGGGTCGATCTGCCCGGCCATGCCGCGCCGGCCCTCCTTGGCGCCGATCACCCGGAAGCCGTGCTCGCGCGTGGCGCGGAAGTTGTCGAGCGATCCGGTGAGCACCCAGGTCTTGGCCACGGCTCGAAGCCTAGTCGCCCACCTTTGTACCCTGTCGCCACCCATGGCCGACGACGAGCTACACCTCATCGGGCCGGACGAGATCGCGTACAGGCTCGACCTCACGCCCGCCCAGCTCAAGATCACCTTCACCGCCCTGAAGTCGCTCCTGGACGACTTCGGGCACGACGAGCGCTACATCCACGACGTGGTCCGCGAGGTGCTCGCGAAGCTCCCCGAGGAGCACGCCATCCGCTCGATAGAAATCCCCAGGGGCCGGTAGCGCCGCCCGTGTCGCGAGAGGTATCCCGACGCGAGCTGTTGCGCGCCGGTGGCGCCGGCGCGGCCGGGTTCGCCCTGCTGGGGGCGGAGGGCGCCCTCGCCCAGTCGCCCGTCCCGGCGGCCCGGATGAACGTGGTGGTCGTGGTGATGGACAGCCTGCGCGCCGACCACGTGTACGGCCGGCGCGCCCGCACGGCCTCCATGGACAGGGTGGCGAGACAGGGGCTGCGCTTCCTGAACGCCTATCCCGAGCGCATGCCCACGATCCCAGCCCGACGGGCCAGCATGGCCGGAAAGCGGACCTTTCCGTTCCGCGGCTGGCGCCCGCGCTGGGACGGCCTGCCGCCGCAGCCCGGCTGGGAGCCCGTCGGAAGC
>DASQFQ010000020.1:0-3774 GCA_035633075.1 Solirubrobacteraceae bacterium
GAGGGGCACGGCGGCGGCCTCCAGCGAGTCGATCTCCCCGAGCGCCTCGAGTGCGAGCAACGCCGCGCCGCGGCTCGAGCCCTCCTGCACCGCGGACGCGGTGACGGGGCGGCCGAGCGCGTCGGCCATGATCTGCGTCCACGCGGGCGAGGCGACGAGCGCTCCCCCGGTGGCGATCACGTGGCGCTCCTCGGGCAGTGCCTTCATCAGCAGCTCGTCGATCAGTGCGAAGCGCAGCGCGACCGCCTCCAGCGACGCGCGCAGGAGGTGAATCGGCTCCGTCGCGAGCGAGAGCCCGGCCACCGCGGCGCCCGCCTCGTCGGCCCAGCCCGGCCCGCGCTCGCCGGAGAGCAGCGGAAGCACCGTGAGGCCGTGGGAGTCGGGCGCCATGGCGGCGATCTCGCGCTCTGCCTCCTCCGGGGAGGGCAGTCGAGTCAGGCGGCGCAGCCAGGCGACCACGCTGCCGCCGTCGGAGAGCGCGCCGCCCATGAGGACGTGCCGGGCGTCGACGCGATAGCACCACAGCCCCGGGGGGATCGGGACGTCATCGGCCGCCCACATCACCCGCATCGCCCCGCTGGTGCCGACCATGAGCGCCGCCCTGTCGTGGGTGACGCAGCCGGTCCCGACGTTCGAGCACGCGCCGTCGCCGACCGCCGGGAACCACGGGACGTCGCGCAGCGCGGGCCAGCGCCGTGCCCACTCGTCACGCAGCCCGCGCAGCGGCGCGTCGTCGATCGCCGGCAGTGCGTCAGCGGCGCCGACGGCCTCGGCCACCTCGCGGTCCCAGCGGCGGCGGTGCTGGTCGAGCAGGCCCGTGGCGGACGCCATCGACGTGCCGACCGGCGCGTCGCCGAAGAGCCGCCGGTGGACGAACTCCCCCGGTGAGACCCAGGCCCGGACGCGAGCCACGGCGCCCGGCGCGGATGCGCGAAGCCAGGCGAGCTTGGCCGGCCAGTAGCTGGAGTGCAGGGGGCAGCCCGTGCGCGCGTGCACCGCCCGTTCGTCGAGGCGTTCCCGGAGCTGCGCCGCGGCATCGGCCGCGCGCCGGTCCGCCCAGGTGTAGACGGGAGTGGCGGGCGTGCCGTCGGCCCCGAGCCCGAGCAGGCAGTGCCACATCGTGCTCATGGCCACCGCGGACACGCCGTTCCCGGTCGCCAGCGCCGCGTCGATCGCCTGGGCCGCGAGGTCGAGCAGCGCTTCGGCGTCCACCTGAGCCGTCCCGTCCGGCGCCGTGCGCCGCTGGTAAGCCAGCTTCGCCGCCTCCCCCACGGGCTCGCCACCCGTGTCCCACAGCGACGAGCGAACCGACGAGGAGCCCATGTCCACGACGAGCAGCAGGGCGGCTATATGTCCCTGAAGACGTTGAGGCCGAGCGAGTCGAGCCCTCGCTGCGCCTCGATATTGAGCTGGGTCAGCTCGCCGCTCAGCAGCAGGACGCCCATCGCGACGAGCACGCTGCCCGACACGGCGGTCACGACGGTCCAGCGGTCGCGCAGCCAGCGGAAGGCCGTGGTCGCCCTGGTGAAGGCGACGGCGGTGAGGAGGAAGGGGACGGCCAGGCCCGCCGAGTAGCACGCGAGCAGGACCGCGCCCTCGCCGACGGTGCCCTGTACTGACGCGGCCGTGAGGATCGATCCCAGCGTCGGGCCGACGCAGGGAGTCCACGCGAACGCGAAGGCGGCGCCCGCCACGAGCGGGCCGCCCGAGCCGGCGCGCGATATCAGCGCATCGGGGCGCCATTCGCGGTTCAGGCGCGGGACGAACGGCGTGAGCAGCATGAACACGCCCATCGCCACGATGACCGCCCCGGCGATCACGTCGAGCGTCCGGCGGCTGCTCTGCAGCGCGGAGCCCAGGCCCGTGGCGGTCATGCCCAGCGCGACGAAGACGACCGTGAAGGACAGGCAGAACACGACGGCGGGCAGCAGGACGCGCGCCCGCTCGCCACGCTGGAGCTCGCCCATGCTCACCCCCGAGACCGCCGACAGGTAGCCGGGCACCAGCGGGAGGACGCAGGGGGAGATGAATGAGACGAACCCGACCGCGAACGCGGCGAGGACGGTCGTGTCCACGCCGTCGCTCATCGGCGGTCGTAGGCCGCCAGCTCGGCGTCGAGCCGGCGGGCGTCGTCGGCGTTCAGTGGCGGCGTGCCGTGCGGAGGCGGTCCGCCCCCGCCGCGGCGCCAGCGGCGGGCGGCGGCCGCGAGGGCTCCCAGCGCGAGGAGCGCGAGCAGCGCGGGGACGAGGTATGCGACCAGGTTGAAGCCGTGCCGCTCGGGCATCGCGAGCACGCCCGGGCCGAACTCGTCCACCAGTGCTGCCTTGATCTGCCGCTTGTCGCGCCCCTGTGCGATCTGGCGGCGGATGAAGGCGCGCTCCTGATCGGCCACCGCCGACTCGGAGATGTTCAGCGCGGTCCCGCACTCGACGCACATCACCTCGTCCTCGACGTCGGGCAGCGAGGTGCGCGGGGCCGCACCGGTTGCCACCGGGGCGGTCACGCCCAGCACCAGGAGCGCCAGCGCGAGCCGCCTCATGCGCGCTCCGCAACCAGCGGCGCCAGCGTCCGGTCCAGCCACCGCTGGTCCACGGGGCCGCGGCGGCTTGCGGCGATCCGGCCCCGCCGGTCGATCACGAAGGTCTCGGGGAAGGCGCGCGACCCGAACTTCTCGGCGTAGAGGCCGTCGCGGTCTCGCAGGCTCGGGTAGCTGAGGCGGAACCGGCGCACGAAGCCCAGGGCGTCGCCGGAGACGTCCTTGTAGTTGATGCCCAGCACGGTGGCGTTGCCCGGCGCGATCGTGCGCTGCGTGCGCTCGAGCAACGGCAGCTCCTCGATGCACGGCTTGCACCACGAGGCCCAGAAGTTCAGGACGACGACCTTGCCGCGGTAGTCGGCCACCGATCCCCGCCGCCCGGCGCCGAGGACGGGCAGCACCGCCAGCGGGGCGTCGATGCGCTTGCCGGCGGCTACGGCCTGGTCGATCGAGGTGTCGGTGCGCTTTGACGCCACGCCATAAGCAAGTAGCCCCACGAGGGCTGCCAGCGTGGCGATGACTGCCCAGGAACCGAAGCGCATTCCGACCAGCTTAATCCGCGGTATCCTGCGGCCGGCTCCGCGGGCGTTGTCCAATGGTCAAGACGCTGGCTTCCCAAGCCAGAAATGGGGGTTCGATTCCCCTCGCCCGCTCTCCCGGTCACGGGATCGCCGTGACGAAGCGCACGTCGCGGACCGCGGCGTCGGCGGCCGCGAAGCCCACCATGCGCTCCGCCTCGGCGGCGACCGCCTCGCGCCCGGCGGCCGAGAGCGCGCGGTGAGGGCGGACGACCAGCGTGGCGCGGCGCTTTCGCGCTCGATCCACCACGTCGCTCGCATCATGCCGTCGACGAGCAGGTTGTTGACGTAGCGGCCGCCGGCGAGCATCCCGGCCCACGCGAAGTCCTCGGGGATGATCCGACGGCGGTCGGCGTGGCCGAGCAGCACGTTGTCGTACTCACCGAGGAGGCGAACGGGCGCGGTCACGCCGGGGTCGGGCCGCGGGGCGTCGGGGAGGTGAAGAGCTCCCTGCCGTATTCGTCGCGTAACGTCACGAGCTGCGGCCGCAGGAGTTCGAGCACGGGCTTGAGCTTCGTCAGGCCCGACCAGTTCTGCGCGTCCATTACCGAGGCCCGGCCGAAGGCGCGCAGATAGCGCAGGACCAGCTCGTCGATCGGCGGCTCGGGCTCGAGCCCGCGCCCTGTCCACGACTCGATCGTGGCGTACCGGGCCTGCCCG
>DASQFQ010000021.1:0-1710 GCA_035633075.1 Solirubrobacteraceae bacterium
CTCGCGTTCTCATCGCGTAGGAAAGCCTTGCCGGCGTGAGATGACCTGGAACAGGTGGCTGGCGGCCTCGCCGGGCACCGGCAGGTAGCCGAGTTCGTCGACGACGAGCACTGGGGGCCGTTCCAGAAGCGCATGGCGGTCTGCCAGCGACCGTCGAGCGCGGTTCTGGCGGTGCGGGCGACGAGGTCGGCGGCGGTGGTGTAGTAGACGCGGTGGCCGGTGTGGACGGCCTTGAGGCCGAGCGCGATCGCGAGCATCGTTTTCCCGACGCCGGGCGGCCCGATCAGCAGGACGTTGGCCTTCTAAAGTGGGCGCGGGGTGCCCGGTGCCGTCCCAGCGTCCGGGTGAAATCGCTCGGACGTAGCTCCGCTCGCTGGGCATCCTAGGCGGCGACCTCCACTCCGTGCTCGACTACGTCCGGCACGTCGCCACCGCGCCGCAATCGCTCGATCTCTGCCACGATCCTCGGCGTCATGACGACCCCTCGCCAGCCGCGGCTCGAGAGCTCGAGCACCGCCCAGATCAGCGACAGCGCCGAGGTCTCGCCGGGGAAGCGCCCGATCACCTTCGTGCGCCGGCGGACCTCGACGAACGTCCGCTCGAGCAGGTTCGTCGAGCGGATCCGCTTGCGGTGCTCAGACGGGAAGCGCAGGTGGGCGACGAGGGGATCGACGTCGCGCTCGATCACCGCCGCGGTCGAGGGGTAGGCGCCGCGATAGTCGCCGGCGAGCGCGAGCAGCTCGCGCTTGGCCTCGGCGGGCGAGGCGGCCGCGTCGAAGATCGCCCACCAGCGCGCCTTGACCTCTGAGTGGTGGCGCTCGGGCAGCTTCGCGGTCAGCTGGCGCAGCGCGTGCACGGTGCAGCGCTGCTCGGCGGCCTGAGGCCAGCACTCGCGCGCGGCCTTCCACAGCCCGGGCGCGCCGTCGGCGACGACGAGCGCCGGCGCGCGCAGGCCGCGGTCGATCAGGTCGCGCCCGAACGCGAGCCACGCCTCATAGCTCTCGCGGCTGCCGAGCGCCAAGCCGAGCAGCACCTTCTGGCCCTCGAGCGTCACCCCCCAGGCGACGAGCACGCCCTCGGCGGGCTCGTCTGAGGGGCGCAGCTTGAGGTAGATCGCGTCGAGGAAGAGATAGACGAGGTCGTGGGCCTCGAGGCGCCGGGCGCACCACTGGCGGTAGCGCTCGGCGGTGTCGCGACAGACGCGCGCGACCGTCGACTTGCCGATCACCGGCTCGTCGAAGGTCTCCTGCAGCGCCGCCTCGACGTCGCGCACCGACAGCCCCCGCAGGAACGAGCAGATCACGAGCGACTCGAGTGCGTGCGTGCGCGCGACGCCCTTGCCGAGCAGCTTCGACTCGAAGCCGAGCGCCTGCGCGTCGCGCACGCGCGGGCGCTCGAGCTCGACAGGACCCGAGGTCGTCTTGACCGTGCGGCGCTCGTAGCCGTTGCGGTGCGAGATCGGCTCGCCCCTTCGCTCGTAGCGGGCGCGCCCGAGGAAGTCTGTGACCTCATCCTCGAGCGCCTGCTGGAGGATCAGGCGGGCGCCGAGGCGGCCGACCGCCTCGACCGCGTCGGCCTCTCGATCGACGCCTTCGAGCACGTCATCGAGCTCGCTGCGGAACCTCTCTGAGGGGGCTACTCTGGCCATGCGGGCGTACCTCCTGAAGCTTCGACTTGTCGGTCAAAGCGGAGGCTACGCCCGCATCAATT
>DASQFQ010000022.1:0-1624 GCA_035633075.1 Solirubrobacteraceae bacterium
CGCTGAGCCTCGAAGCCGACGCCCGCGACAGGGGCTATGTCGGCCTCCGCATGCACGCCGACGCCGGTGAGCCGGTGAGCATTCGCGACGAGACAACGGGCAGGACACGGACGCTGACGCCCGCATCGGAGGAAACCAGGCTGCGTCGCTTCGAACCGTGGAGCTGCAAGGCGCGGACCCGCCGCTTCACCGTCACCCAGGGCGAGCTGACGGCAACGGCAGCGGTGCGGACCCCGTCCTGTGCCCGGCGCCTCGAAGCCACCGGGCCTCGGCGCGCACGAGCCGACACCGGTGGCGTGGTCCGCGTTCGCGACCGCTGGCGCCTCGGCGGGGTGACCGCCCGCTTCTGCGTGCGTCCCCCCGGCATGGCCAAGCGCTGCCGCCGGGTTCGCATCCGCCCCGGGCGCCGCCTACAGGCCCTCCGCTTCGCCAACCCGCGCCCCGGGGTCTACCGCCTGACGCTGCGAACGCCCTACCAACGGCTGCGCCGCGCGCTGCGGGCCAATCCGGCCGGCGGGCGCCTGCGGATCCTCGCTACAGGCGATTCGATGATTCAGATCATCGACTCCTACCTCGAGGCCCGCGCGGGTGGCCGGGCGCGAGTTCGCAGCGACGCCCACATCTCCACCGGCCTCTCCAAGCCCTCGTCGCTCGACTGGCAGGCCCAGGCGCGCCGCCAGGCCGCCCGCCGGCCCGACGTGGTCGTGATGTTCATCGGCGCCAACGACGGCTTCTCCATGGCCGGCGCCGCGTGCTGCGGACCGGCGTGGGTGGCCGAGTACGCCCGCCGTGCGCGCCGCATGATGCGCGTATATGCCCGCGGCGGCCGGGCGCGGGTGCTCTGGCTGCTGCTACCCACACCGCGTACCGGCTTCTTTCGCGAGATCTTCCCCGCCGTCAACACCGCCCTGCGCCGCGCGGCGCGCGGCCTGGACGACGATGTGCGCATCGTCGACCTCGTCGAGGTCTTCACACCCGGTGGGCGCTATCGCGATTCGATCGAGGTGGGTGGCGGCAAGACGGTGCGCGTGCGCCAGGGCGACGGAATTCATCTCAACACCGCGGGAGCCTCGATCGCCGCGAACATCGTGCTCAGGGCGCTGCGGGCGGAGCGCATCCTGCGCTGAAGACCTAGGGCGGCGCCACTACTCCGCCGCCGGAGCCGCCATTTAGGGGCACCTCCTCGACCTGCGAGGTGTCGCCGGGCAAGGGCCAGCTCATCGCTTCGCTCAGCAGCCGGGTGAACCCGCGGGCGCCCGCGGCCGTGAGGTGGAGGCCGTCCCAGGTCCATTTCTTGCCCGCGCTGCGGCCGGCCCAGTCGAGCACCTTCACGCGCGTCGGCCAGCGCCGGCCCGCTGCGTTGATCGCCGTGCGCGCGGAGGCCATGGCTCCCCTCGGGGTGACGAGGCCGAGCAATCGCTCAGGTCCGGCCATGCGCAGGGCCCGGCGGATCTCCGCCGTCGAAACGGTCCAGTTGTTGCCTAGCGCCACCACAACCAGAGCGGGCAGCGAGCCCGAGCGCTCGCGGGCCGAAATCACCTTCAGGCCCTCGCTCATCTGCCGGCAGCCGCGCACGTCGATCTCGAAGCCCGCCCTCCGAAGCGGCTCGATGGCGCCCATCATC
>DASQFQ010000023.1:0-6506 GCA_035633075.1 Solirubrobacteraceae bacterium
ACGGAAGGCACCAACGGTGGACGCTATAGCGTCAGGGACCTGTGCACCCACCTCTGCTCGTCCTGCTGCTCCCGCGCCCGCTGGAGTCCTTCATCCTTCGCGATCAGGCCGAGGACCTGCTCCAGGCGCCCGGGGCCGTCGCCGTGGACCCTCCGCGCGTGCCCTACGGGGCGCTCGGGCGCCTCGCGATCCCGTGGGCCTCGGGCATCGCCGCGCGCCAGGCGCGGCGCATGCGGCTGCCGGGCACGCCGCGGGCGGTGGCCATCTTCCACCCCTTTCAGCTTCCACTGGCCGCCGCCCTGCTGGCGGAGTACCCAGAGGCCGAGCTGTGGTACGGGCGCTGGGACCGCTACGAGGAGGCCTACGACGCCGCCCCGCGCACGCGCCGGCGACTGCGGGCCCTGCACGAGATTGCGGCCGAGCTCGCCGCCCTCACCTTCGTCGCCTCCGACGCCCTCGCCGAGATCGAGCGCGACGCGGGGCGCCAGGCCGTGCTCGTGCCGCTCGCCGCCGACTCCTTCCCGGCGCCCGACGCGAGCTCCGCCGTCGTCGCCGTGTCGCTCGGGCATCTCGGTCATCGCACGGACTGGGCGCTTCTGCGTGCGGTCGTCGAGACGATGCCCGAGCTGGTGCTGCTGCTCGTCGGGGAATGGCACGACGACGAGTGCGGCTCCGACCCCGACTACCTCGCCTGCCGGACCGCGCCCAACCTCGTATGGCTCGGCCGGCGCTCCGAGGACGAGGCCGCCCGCCTCATCGTGTGCGCCGATGTGGGGATCGTGCCCTTCGAGCGCAGCCCCTTCAACCACGCCGGCCTGCCCTACCGGATCCTCAAGTACGCGCGCCTCGGGCGCCGTACCGTCACGCCCGACCTCGCGGGCGTTCGTACCTGGGAGCGTGCGGTGATCCGCGCCGACGGGCCCGATGCCTTCGTGGCCGCCCTTCGCTCCCAGGCCGGCCTGCGCGTCCGCCCCGACCTCGAGCTGCGCGAGTGGGCGCTCAGTCAGACCGCCCGGGCGCAGAACCGGCCGCTGTGGGAGCGGATGGAGAGACTCGGGATAGCGAGCGGCCGCCTGGGCAGCGAGCGTACGCACTGAAGCGGTCGTTGCGCGCCAGCGGCACAAAGCCCGGATCGGGGATGTTGGTGGCGCTCGAGGCGCCATCGGCGAAGCCGAAGCGGCGCAGGCCCTTTGGGGTCAGCGCGAAGATCGCCACGCCGTACGGCCGGCGGCGCGCCGACCGCGCCGTGACGCGCCCGCGTGGCAGGTCGAGGTGCCAGCGCGCGTCGGGGACCAGACGGTAGTTGGGAAAGGTCAGCGGCCCGCAGCGCAGCCCCGACCGGACACGGGGGTCGTCGAGCAGGGCGACGAGGCCGTGGTGGGAGACGCGGATGAATCGCAGCTCGGCCGATACCCGCGCGAGCGAGGGCGCGAGCACGACGACGGTTGCCGCGCCGGCCACGGCGGCCGCCGCCGAGGCGCGGTGCCAGCGCCGTCGCAACGGGTCGCCGGGCGGCAACGTGGTGAAGCCCGCCAGCGCGTAGCCCGCGAACACGCACATCGCCACCGCGGGGACCGTCAGATAGCGCGGCAGGATCGAGAGCCCGAGCACGCCCGTCCCGAGGAACGTCGCGACGCCCGCGCCCACCAGCGCGAGCGGCACGCGGCTGCGCGCCCACCCCAGGCGCCATACCGCGAGCGCCAGCCCGGCGAGCGCGAGCAGCGCGACCGGCGGGCGCACCGTCGCCGAGACGAAGGACACGAACGAGCCCGGCACGGCGCGCAGACCCTGCTCGCGGCCGAGGTCGTCGGCGAGCTCGGTGGTGGCGTTGAAAGAGTGCAGCGGGTCGCCGGTGGCCACGAGGTCCAGGAGTGCCCAGACCAGCGGCGCGGCCAGCGCGGCGGCCGCCGGAGCGGCGCGCCGCGGCCCGAGCCACAGCCAGTACAAGACCCCGAGCACCCATGCCTCGGGCCGCAGGAGGCCCGCCAGTACGAGCAGCGCCATCGCCCCGGTCGCGCTCCGGCCCTCCGCCGCGAGCACCGCCGCCCACACGACCAGGGCCAGGAACGGCGCGTCGACGTAGGCGCGTGCCGCGTAGAGCAGGAACGAGGCGCTCGCGGCGACGAAGAGGGCGGCCAGCACCCCGGGCCAAGGACCGAACACCGCGCGGCCCAGCCGATACGCGCCGAGGACCAGCGCGGCGTGGGACACCAGGCAGACGAGTACGAGGGCGCGATCGGCGTCTTCGCCCAGCATGGACAGCAGCGCCCCGAGCGCCACGTAGAGCGGGTGCTGGGTGGGAGCCGCATAAGCCTCGAAGGTCGGCGCCGCACCGGACAGGAGCTCCCGTCCCCACACGAGGTGGTAGTAGGAGTCGTAGTTGGGATAGGTCCGTGTCAGCGCCCACAGCACGACGGCGCCGAGCGCGAGCACGACGGCGCCGGCCGTCTCGGCCGACCTCCGGCTCACGACCGCGCGGGCGCGGGCGAGCGCTGCGCCCCGGGCGGCGCGGCGGCGGACGCGGCGATCGGAGCCTCGTCCTCCGGCGGCCACAGGCGTCGGTGGCGCGCCATCGCGACGCCGACCCCCAGCAGCGTCCACGTCATGGGATCCTCGAGGAAGGCCGCGTAGAGCCACGTGTGGACCACGACGGCCACGAGCCCCGCCGCGAGCACCGCTCGGGCGGGCCAGCCGGCTGCGCCGCGCAGCAGGCGCCCCAGCACGGCGGCGAGCAGCGCCAGGTAGACGGCCAGGCCGATCAGCCCCTGCTCCGCCGCAATCGTGATGGGGATCGTGTGCGAGGCCGACACGGCGCGCTCGCTGGTGGTGTTCTGTCGGCGCCGGTACTCGCGCTGGAAGCTCCCAGCCCCCCAACCGGTCAGCGGACGGTCGCGCGCCAACTCCAGGCCGCCCCGCATGAGCGCGAAGCGCCCCGAGGTCGCGTTGTCGATCGATGCCGTCGAGCCGAGGTCGAGCCGCAGGGTCCCGGGGAAGGCCAGGACGACGATGACGCCCACCACGATGACCGCCACGGCCCCCGCGAGCGCCCGCCGCCCCGGGAAGCGCAGTGCCGCCAGCACGAGCAGGCCGGCGAGCAGCGCGGCGAAGCTCGACTGCGACAGCGTCAGCACCAGGCCCCCCCACAGCACGACCAGGGTGGCCACCGTCAGGCCGACGTCGCGCGGGCGGCGGCCCCAGAGCAGCACCGCGCTCAGGCAGAGCATCACGAGCGCGAGGAAGCGCCCGTAGATGTTGGGGTCGAAGAACAGCGAGTTGACCCGGAAGTACTCCTCGACCTGGTTGGAGAAGATGACCTTGGGGTTGAGCAGCAGGTGACGCGTCGCGTACTCGACGAACCCGATCGCCACGAAGATCAGCGCCAGCCCGCCCAGGACGCCGAGGCAGGCGCGCACCCGCCGCGGCGTCCACTCGAGGTCGCGCAGCAGGGCGAACAGCAACGCGAAGGGCACGTAGAAGAAGACCACCTGCTCGAGCGCCTTGGCGACGTCGGCCGAGTAGGCCGACTGCAACGCGTAGAGGACGACGGCGGCGGCCAGCAGCTGCTCGAGCCGGCGGTTGGCCTGCGGCGGCTCGTCCTCGCGGCCGCCGCGCAGGCGCGGCACCACCCACGCGAGCGCTCCGGCGCCGATCACGAGGTAGAGGGGCACGAGCAGGTTGGCGGTCGCGCCCCCCGCCTCCACCGGCACCCGGAACGGCAGCGCGCCCACCGCCAGGGCGGCTAGCAGCCCCGGGCGGCGCGCCATCAGGGCGGCAAGGGCGCCGAGGATCATCAGGCCGGCAGCGACCGTCGCGACAGCGACGCCCGGCTGATCACGCACGCCGGCGAGCTGCGGGGTGTCCCAGATCTCGGCCACGAGAATCATCGGCGTGACCACGAGCGCCGCGAGCATGGCGATCGCCCGACCGCGTGCGCCCGGCAGCAGGAGCGCCGCGGCGGCCAGGGCGGCCGCGGCCACCATACCCAGGACGCGCACGGCATCCGGCATGGCGGAGGTCTCGGCGGCGAAGGTCATCGCTCGAAGGAACGCGGGCGCGGATCCACCCGCCGCAGGATGTCGACGATGTTCCGCGTGATCTGCGCGACCTCGACGTCCGAGCTCGCGTGATCCAACCACTCGGGTAGTCCAACGCGGACCACGAGGCCCTTGCCGAGCCGCGTGGCAGTGAACGCGGGCTGGGGGTCGCGTGGCAGCTCGCCCTTGGCCTCCGCCTCCGCGCGCTCCGCGTCCGTGACCTCCTGGCCCAGAGCGACGAGCACTTTTGCGCGCGCGGACTCCCGGCGGACTCTGGACTCCTCGATCACCGCGAATCCACCCAACGTGCCGTCCGAGCCGGTGAGCAGCCCGAGCGCGGGATCGTCCGCCAGCGCCGCGAGCGGCAGCGGCGAGCGGCCGCCGCCGTCCGGGCGCGCCCGCCGGACCGGCTCGAGGCGCGCGCCGAACGGGTCGGTGGAGGTGGGCTGGGTGGGGCGCGTCAACCGGGTGGCTCCGACCTGCACGCCGCGGCGCAGCGTCTCGGTGCCGAAGCTCGCCACCCGCCCGCCGTCGGCCGCGTAGCGCCGCAGGCGCCTGGCCAGCTCGCGTGGCACCCAGCGCAGCGCGCCGGCCAGCACGACGCCCTCGCGGTCGGTCGCGCGCGGATCGCGCGAGTCCGCGAGGGCAAGGTCGGTGGTGAGGTCGTAGCGGATGCGCGCGCGGTCGAGGAACACGAGCAGCGGAGCCGTCACGGCGGTGAACCCCGTCGGCAGCCCCCCGTCGCCGTCGATGACCCGGGGCCGCTGCACGGGCCCGCCCGTGCCGAGCGTGTTCGGCAGCCCGTCGCTGTCGTCGTCGACCCGGTCGAGCCCGAGCCAGGTGATGGCGGGGAGCACGACGAGCAGCCGCGCGCGCTTGGGCGCCTGCACGAGGAAGGGCACTCGCGTGGAGTAGCGACCCGACCGGAGCTCGAGCAGGTAGGCGCCCGAGATCCCGCCCGGCGCCCGCATGATCAGCGGCCGCCCGGGTGCCGCGCTGCCCTTCTTGACCGGGTGGGCCGCGCCGACGCGGCGCACGCGCCAGCGGTAGGAGCGCCGGCGCGAGTCGACGAGGAACTCGACCCGCGCGCCCGCGCGCACCGGCTGCAGCAAAGGCTGGGCGGTGATGTGGCGGACGGTGATCCCGGGCCTGCCCGGCACCTCGCCGGGCTCGGGCGGCAGCGCCGCGGGAGCGGTCCCGACGTTGCCCGCGCGATCCTCGACGGAGGGCACGACGATGTAGGTGCCGGGCGGCGCCGGCCGCCCGTCGACCCGGCCGTCCCAGACCGCGCGGCGACTGCCCCTGCGGCCGTTGAAGCGCGCGACCTGGCGCAGCGGGGTCACATCGGTCCGCAGGACCGCGAAGCGCGGTGCTCGGCGGCGCCCGGCGCCGCGCACGCGAACCTCGAAGCCGCCGGGCACGGGGCCGGCGATCGGCGGCTTGACGGAGAGCACCACCGGGCGCGGCGCCGTCGTGTCGAGCTCAATCGCCCGCTGGACGACCACCGAGCGGCCCTGGCGGCGCAGGGCGAAGCGCAGGCGGTAGAGGCCGTCGCGGGCGACGCCACCGGCCTCGGTGCGCCCGTCCCACAGCAGACGTACCGGCCGGAAGGGCAGGGCCCGGACGCCGGTGACCAGCTGGCGCACCCGGCCGCCGTCGGAGCCGACGACGCTGACGCTGACGTCATCGGCCTCCTTGACCGTGAAGGAGATGCGGTTGATGTCGCGCCGGCCGTCGCCGTTGGGGGAGAAGAACTTCGTCAGGCGCGCCACGTCGACGACCGGCGGGGCGCTCTTGAGGCGCTGCGCGACGAAGAAGGCGAAGAACGTGGCGCCCACCAGCAGCACGAACACGGCGCGGGCGAGCAGGGTCACCGGCTGGGTTGCTCAGGGGGCCTGGTCGAGGCCGACGATGACCACCACGTCCGCGTTGCCGCCCGCCAGCGCCTGGGTCTCGGCGTCGATCTGACGCACCTCGGAGATGTGCAGCAGCCTGCCGACCTCGCGCCCCTCCGCCCGCGCCTCCCGGTTGTACAACACGAGCGACGTCGCGCGCTGCTGGTTGGTGTCGTTGCCGGTGGAACCGCGTTTGAACCCGCCCGCCTGAACCTTGTCGGCGATCCCGCTGGCGAGCCCGGTGATCGTCGTGCCGTTGAACACGGCGACCGTCGTGGTCGCCCGGGTGGTGGGACGGCTCGAGTCGCTCGAGTCGCTCTCGCCGCGCGAGGGGGTGCTGGAAGCGGGGGAGGCCGCGCGGTTCGGCGCCTTGGGCTCGTCGCCGCCAAGGAGCTGGGTGGCGACGAAGCCGCCGCCCGCGAGGACGACGGCGATCACACCGCCGATCGCGGCCAGGAAGGTCCGCGAGCGGCGCTCAGGCTCCGGGGGCGGCGGCGGGCGGCGGGAGGGAAGGGTCACCGGGCGCCGGGGCGGCAGGGTCGCCGACGCCGCGCCGGCTCGCAGCGGCATGGCCGCG
>DASQFQ010000024.1:0-5185 GCA_035633075.1 Solirubrobacteraceae bacterium
AGCACGAAGATCCCCGGGAGCCCGAGCGCGTCGATCACGTCGACCGCGAACTGCACGATGGGGTCCGTCAGTGAAGCGGCGGGGAGCACGGGGCCCCCAGGCTAGCGTCAGGCGGTACCGCGAGGCTCGATGCGCGGGAGCATCAATGACGGAATGCGCTGCTTGGCGCGGGATGCCGGGCGGCCAATATCCGTCTTGGGCCGCAGGTCCATCTGGTGCACGACGTCGTCGAGTCGCTGCTCCCGGACCGCCGAGGCACCTGGCCGAACGACGGCATGCAGCGATTGCGAGGTGAACATCGTTCGGCGTTGATGCCCTCCCAGCGGGCTGCAGAACCAAACGGCCGCCATCGCCCGCGGGCTCCGGCCAATAGGGTGCTCGGCTTCAATGCCGGTCCCCCTTTTCGACACGAGCGCGCCGTTGCGGCCCCTGCGGCGGGAGCTCTCCGCCAAGGCCGTGGAGGTCCTCGAGCGCGGCACCTACGTCCTGGGGTCGGAGCTCGAGGCGTTCGAGCGCGAGTTCGCCGGCTACCTCGGCGCGGGCCACGCCGTCGGCGTCGCCAACGGCACCGACGCCATCACGATCGCCCTGCGGGCACTGGGTGTGGGGTCCGGCGACGAGGTCGTCGTCCCCTCCTTCACCTTCTACGCGTCGGCCGAGGCGATCCTGCCCACCGGCGCCAACCCCGTCTTCTGCGACGTCGATGCCGAGACGGCCTGCGTGACCGCCGAGACGGTGGCCGCCGCGCTCACGCCGCGCACGAAGGCGGTCGTCGTCGTCGACCTGTTCGGCAACGTGGCGCCGGTCGAGGAGATCGCCGCGCTCGGCGTCCCAGTGGTGGAGGACGCCGCCCAGGCCGCCGGCTCCCGGGCCGCCGCCGGACGCCGGGCCGGCGCGCTGGGAGCGGCGCTGGCGACCTTCTCCTTCTTCCCCTCCAAGAACCTGCCCGCCTTCGGGGACGGGGGCGCGGTGGTGACGGACGACGCGGAGCTCGCCGAGGCGGTGCGCATGCTGCGCTTCCACGGCTCGCGCGACAAGCTGACGTTCGACCTCGTCGGCCAGAACTCGCGCCTGGACGAGCTGCAGGCGGCGCTCCTGCGCCTCGAGCTCCCGCACCTCGACGCCTGGTGCGAGGGCCGCCGTGCCGCGGCCGCCCTGTACGAGGCGACGGGTCTCGGGGAGCTGGCCGGGCTTCCACGGGCTACGGAGGGGTGCCAGCCGGCGTGGCATGTCTACGTGATCCGGCATCCGCGCGCCGACCCCCTGGCCGATGCCCTGCGCCGGGCGGGCGTCGGGCACAGGGCCTACTACCGGGTCCCCACGCACCGCCAGCCGGCGATGCGCGAGTACGGCGCCGGCGCGGAGCTGCGGGCGACGGAGGAGCTCGCCCGCACCAACCTCGCGATCCCCATGAGTCCGGTGCTCACGGAGCGCCAGGCGGCCGAGGTGGTCGCCGCAATCCGCGATGCGGGTCTGGGTTGACCTCACGAACTCCCCCCACGTCCTGGTGCTGCGCCCGGTCATCGCAGCGCTCGAGCGGCGCGGGGCGGAGGTGCTGGTAACGGCGCGGGACTTCGCGCAGACGCTCGAGCTGTGCGAACGCTTCGGCATCGCGCACGAACCGATCGGCCGCCACCGCGGCGCTCGGCGCGGCGCCAAGGCCCTCGGGCTCGCCGCTCGCACGCTCGCGCTGGCGCGGTGGGCGCGCGGGCGCCGCTTCGACCTCGCGCTCGGGCACGGGTCCAACGACGTGACCGCCGCGGCGGCGCTGTTACGGATCCCGTGCGCCACGGCCTTCGACTACGAGTGGGCGCGCGTCCAGCACACCGTCAACTGCCGGCTCGCGCGGACCGTGGTGGTGCCCGACGCGATCCCGCCGGCGCGCCTGGCCCGCTACGGCGCGGGCCCGGACAAGCTGCGCCGCTACCCCGGGATCAAGGAGGAGTACTACCTCGCCGACTTCGAGCCCGACCCCGCGGTCTTGGACGAGCTGGGACTCGACCGGTCACGACCGATCGTGGTCGTGCGCACACCGCCCGAGGTGTCGCTGTACCACCGCTTCGCGAGCCCGCTCTTCGCGGCCGTGCTGGAGCGGCTGCGCGGCGAGCAGGCGGTCGTCCTCCCGCGCACGCCGGTGCAGCGCGCCGAGCTCGCGCGGGCGGGGGGCTTCGTGATGCCCGAGCGGGCGATCGACGCCCAGTCGCTGATCGCCCTGGCCGATCTGGTGATCTCGGCCGGCGGCACGATGAACCGCGAGGCGGCCGCGCTGGGGACTCCGGCGTGGACGACTTTCGAGGGCCGCCTGGGCGCCGTCGACGAACGGCTGATCGGCGAGGGTCGGCTGCGCAAGCTCGAGAGCGCCGGCGAGGTGATCCTCGCAAAGAGGGCGCAGCTCGACGGCAGCTCCGCGCGGGTGCGCCGCGATCCGGTACTTCTCGCGGACCTTCTGGCCGCTCCGGCGCATAGAATCAGCTAGATGCGCCGCTGGTTCAGCTCCGCGGCCTTTCCCGTCCATCGTCATTCCGTGCCGCAGGTCGCGCTGGACGCCGGGCTGGTCGCGCTGGCCTACTTCCTCGCCTACCGCCTGCGCTTCGACGGGGCCGGCGGCGTGCCCGAGCTCTACCAGGACCTCTTCGAGCGGACCCTCGGGTTCGTCGTGGTCGGCAGCCTCGCGATCTTCGCGCTGTTCGGCCTCTACCGGCATTGGATGCGCTACTCCTCCCAGCGCGAGTACCTGCGCATCGCCCAGGCGGTCCTCGGCGCGGTCCTGGCTCTCGTGGCCTACATCGTGGTCGTGCAGCCCAAGCTGCTCTTCGCGCCGCCGCGCGGCTTCGTCTCGGTCAACGTTCCCACCGGCGTGCTGGTCCTCCACGGGCTGCTGATGCTCGTCTTCCTCGGCGGCACGCGTTTCGTGGTCCACGCCCTCTACGAGCGCCCGCTGCGGGGCTTCCGCGCCCGCAAGGGCGCGCGCTCGGTGCTCATCGTCGGGGCGGGCGACGGCGGCCGGCTGCTTCTGCGCGAGATCCTGCGCAACCCCGAGCTCGGCTTCCGCCCCGTGGGCTTCGTCGACGACGACCCGCGCAAGCAGCACGCCCGGGTCGACCGCGGGCTCGAGGTGCTCGGCACCACCGACGAGTTGCCGCGGGTGCTCGAGGACGTCGAGCCCGATGAGGTGCTGATCGCCATCCCCTCCGCCCCCGGCGCGGTGCGTGCCAAGGTCGTCATCGCCTGCCGCGACCGCGGCGTGTCCGTGCGGACGATGCCGACGGTCTTCGAGCTGCTCCAGACGGGGGGACGGCTCATGCGTCAGGTGCGCGAGGTCAAGGTCGAGGACGTCCTCGGGCGCGAGCCCGTGCGGATGGAGGTCGAGCGCGTCGGCGACTACCTCACGGGCCGCGTGGTGCTGGTCACCGGCGCCGGCGGATCGATCGGCGCCGAGCTCTGCCGGCAGATCGCGCGCGTGGGCACCAGCCGGCTCGTACTGCTCGACCATGCGGAGGACAACCTGTTCGAGATCGAGCGCGAGCTGGTGGAGGACCGGCACGCGCTCAACACGGTCTCGGTGCTGGCCGACTGCAAGGACGAGGACCGGATGCGGGAGGTGTTCGCCGAGCACTGCCCAGCGATCGTGTTCCATGCCGCCGCCTACAAGCACGTCGGGCTCATGGAGTCCAACCCGATCGAGGCGGTGCGCAACAACGCCCTCGCGACACGCGTGATCACGCGGGTGGCCGGCGAGGCGGGGACGCACACCTTCGTGCTGGTCTCGACGGACAAGGCGGTGGCGCCCGCGACCGTCATGGGCGCCTCCAAGGCCCTCGCGGAGTGGGCCGTCGAAGCGGCCGACTCCCACCACGCCGACACGGTGTTCGCCAGCGTGCGCTTCGGCAACGTCCTGGGGTCCTCGGGCTCGGTCGTCCCGATCTTCCGCCGCCAGATCGCGGTCGGCGGCCCGGTGACGGTGACCGATCCAGGCATGACGCGCTACTTCATGACGATCCCCGAGGCCGTGCAGCTCGTGATCAGGGCCGGCTCGCTCGCCCGCGGCGGCGAGGTCTTCGTACTCGAGATGGGCGAGGCCGTGTCCATCCTCGAGCTCGCCAAGGACATGATCCGCCTCTCGGGCCTGCGCCCGGGCCGGGACATCGCCATTGAGATCATCGGCCGGCGCCCGGGCGAGAAGCTGCACGAGGACCTGTTCAACCCCTACGAACGCCCGCAGCCGACCCCGGCGCAGCGGATCCTGCGGGCCGAGCGCCCGCGGATCAACCCCGCCTGGGTCGAAGAGACCTTCGACAGGATCGGCCTGCTGACGCTGGCGGGCGATCCCGCCGGCCTCGCCGCGATCGTCGGCCAGCTCGCGAGCCTGCGGCTCGAGCCCGAGTCAAGCCCCGCCGCCCCGTCGCTCGAGGATCCCGTCCCGGTGGCCGAGGATGGCGCTCCGGCGTCTGGGGTCCCAAGCGGCCGGGCCACCGCCTAGACTCACCGCCTCCGCCTCCATGGTCCCTCTCCTCGCGCTCTCGCTGCAGGACCAGGTCGAGAAGTACGGCGCATACATCGGCATTGCAGCCTTCTTCGGCCTGGCCGCGCTCTCACTCCTCTACTTCGCCCAGGCGCGCGAGCTCAAGCGCCTGCGTGACTGGGCGGGCCGCGCCCCCGAGCGCGCCCGTGAGGTCGAGGAGCGCGTGTCCGCCCAGGCCGAGGAGGCCCGTCGAGCCGCGGCCGTGCCGGCTCCGGTGGCGGCCGCGGCCCCCACGCCCCAGCCGATCGGGGCGGCGACGGTCGCCGGGGCGCGCTCCGGCACAGTCGGAACCGCCGTTCCGGTGCCCGCGGCGACTGGCGTGGCGGAGGAGGGCGACGGGGAGGAGGACGAGCTCCCCGACGCCGCCCCGGAGCCCGCAGCCTCGGCCCCCGGACGCGACGGGAAGCCCGCCGCCGTGACCGCGACGCCGGAGGCGCTCGAGAAGGAGGACGAGGAGGCGCCCGAGGAGGACGAGGCGGCCGGGGAGGACGAGGCGGCCGGGGAGGAGTCCGGCGAGGACGAGCAGGAGGGCGCCGGAGAGGGCGAGGAGGAGCTCGAGGCCGCCGCCTCGGAGCCCACGCCGGCCCCGTCCTCTCCGAGCAACGGCGCTGCCGCCGGCACGCCCCGGCCGGCGTTCCCGCGCCCCAGCACGGCGGCGGGGGC
>DASQFQ010000025.1:0-11279 GCA_035633075.1 Solirubrobacteraceae bacterium
CGCTCGCCGAGGGCGAACTCGAGGCGGGCGCGGTAGCCCCGCCGCTCGTACTCGCGCCAGAGCTCCTCGAAGCGGCCGAAGAGGAGATCCCGGCGCGCCTGCAGGTGCGTCGCCAGTGCGACGAGCCCGGCGTAGGCGGCGCGGTTGGGCGCGTGCCGGATCAGGGCCGGGTCGAGGTCCTGCGCACCGTCGGCGCGCGCCAGCAGCCCCCGTGCGTCCTCGTTCACCAGCTCGCCGAGGAACGCCCGCAGCTCGGGCAGCTGGACGTCGCAGTCATGGATCTCGCCGAGCAGGTCCTGGAGGTCCTTGGTGGCCTTCACCGCGGTCCTGGCGTAGGCCCCGAAGCAGGGACCGGTGATCTCGAGGATGTAGCGCAGGCGCTTGGCGGCGATGCGCATGTCGTGCAGGGCGACGACCTCGGCGGGGTCGCCCGCCCGCGGCATGAACGAGCACAGCTCGTCGAGCCGCGCGCGAACGATCCGCTCGGCGTTGTCGGCCAGCGGGGCGGCCGGATCGAGGCCCTTGATCCTGCGCGCCTTCACGCGATCGACGCCTCGGCCGCGCCGGCCAGCGCGAGCAGCCGCACGTGCAGGTCTGAGTCCGCAGCCTCCTCCAGCGCCGCAGCCAGCCTCAGGTTGCCCGCCGCCTGGCGCTCGCGCAGCCGCTGTACGAGCCGCTCCACTCCACGGCGCTGCGCCGAGGTCACCCTGGCGGCGAAAGCTTCCATCGCCTCGATGTGGACGTCGGGGTCGCGCCGCTCTCCCAGCGCGTCGGCGAGCGCCTTGACGTCGCGCAGCACCGACTTGTGCTCCGCCGCCGGGAAGCACGGCGCGAAGATCTCGAGCACCGCGCGCAGCCGGCGGGTGGCGACCCGCATGTTGTGCACGCGCTCGATGTCGGAGGTGTCGAGCACCCCGTCTGACTGCGCGAACAGCTCCTTCGCCCGTACCCGCACGATCCGTGCGCCGGCCAGCGCAAAGGGCTCCCACGGGGAGACGCCGATGTCCGCCGCCTTGGCCACCGTCCGGACACGCTACCGGCCGGCCGCCAGCTCGAGGACGACGCCCTCGCGCAGGCCGCCGCGGCCGATCTGCAGCGGCCGGCCGATCGCGTGCGAGGCCGCGTCGAGGACGAGCAGGCCGGCGGGCAGGAGCGCGACCCGCTCGGGGTCGAGCCCGAAGCGCTGGGCGACGTCGCGCGCCGGGGCGCCGGAGAGCACGCGGATGGCGCGCTGGAGCGTCTCGGGCTCGAGCACCGACCCGACCAGGCGACGCAGCGAGGCGGCGCTGCCGCCCACCGCGACCGCCGCGTCGGTGGCCGGCAGGTCGAGCCCCTCGAAGACCCCGTGGGCGTGCTGGCGCATGGCATGCAGGTCCGCCGCCGAGGGCGGGTCGGAGCGGCCGTAGGCGTCGGCGAGAAAGCCCGACCCGATCCGGAACGACGCCGACCAGGTGGCGCCCTCCGGGACGGTGCCGACGGCGAGCTCGGTCGAGCCGCCGCCGACGTCGACGACGGCGACCCGCCCGTCGAGGTCCTGGCCGAGGGTCCGCGTGGCGCCCAGGAAGGCGAGACGAGCCTCCTCCCTGCCGTCGAGGATGGTCACCTCCACCCCGCCGACGTCGCGCAGGGCTTCCACGAAGTCGTCGCGGTTCGCGGCGCTGCGGATCGCGGCGGTCGCCACCGCGCGCACCGACTCCGCGCCGAGCTGCTCGGCGAGCCGGCGGTGCTCGGCCACCACGTGCGCGACCTCGTCGATCTTCTTGCGGGAGATCGCCGCGTCCTCCTTAAGGCCCTTGCCGATCCGGGTGAAGGCCCGCCGTTGCATGACCTCGGTGAGCCGTCCGTCGAGCGCCTCGGCGACCAGAACGCGGGTGGTGTTCGACCCGATGTCGATGCAGGCGCAGAGCATGAGGGCCGCGACGATGTTGCCATGATGGAACGGTGACCGCGATCGAGGTTGAGGGCCTGCGCAAGGCCTATGGCGAGCACGAGGCGGTGCGCGGCATCGAC
Organism: Solirubrobacteraceae bacterium; assembly: GCA_035633075.1. Classification (GTDB taxonomy): domain Bacteria; phylum Actinomycetota; class Thermoleophilia; order Solirubrobacterales; family Solirubrobacteraceae; genus DASQFQ01. The sequence continues at coordinate 2,011 of DASQFQ010000025.1, forward strand.
TTCCGGGTCGAGCGCGGGGAGGTGTTCGGGCTGCTGGGGCCCAACGGCGCCGGCAAGACGACGACGGTGGAGATCCTCGAGGGCTACAGGCAGCGCTCCGGGGGGCGCGTCTCGGTTCTCGGACACGATCCCGCCGCGCGCGACCCCGATCTGCGCGCGCGAGTGGGGATCGTCCTGCAGAGCAGCGGCTTCTACTCGCACCTCACCCCCCGCGAGGCGGTCGAGCACTGGGCCGGGCTGTACCCCGCGCCGCGCGACGTCGAGGAGGTGATCGAGCTGTCGGGGCTGCGCGAGTCCGCCGACCGGCGGACCCGCGCGCTCTCCGGCGGCCAGCGGCGGCGGCTGGACTTCGCGCTGGCGCTGGTCGGCGATCCGGAGCTGATCTTCCTCGACGAGCCGACCACCGGCTTCGATCCCGCCGCGCGGCGCAACGCGTGGGACACCGTGCGCTCGCTGCGCGACCTCGGCAAGACTGTGCTCCTGACCACCCACTACCTCGACGAGGCGCAGGCGCTCGCCGACCGGGTGGCGATCATCAAGGACGGCTCGATCCTGATCGAAGGCGCGCCGAGCGCGCTCGGCCCCAACGCTGCGCGCTACCGCGTGGCCTACCGCGTCGGCACGGGGCCGCGCGTGAAGCGCGAGACCGATGACCCCACGACGCTCCTGCACGAGCTGACCGGGACGGCGCTCGCGCGCGGCGAGCGGCTCGAGGACCTCACCGTCACCCGCCCGAGCCTCGAGGAGATCTACCTGGACCTGACGGCGGAGCGTCCCGAGTGACCGAGCACGCCCTCGACCGCGCCGGGCCCGCCGCCGCACGGACGCCGCACCGCTGGAGTGGCCTGGCCTGGCGACAGTACCGGCTCGAACGCCGCACGTTCTGGCGCAACCCCAGTGCCGCGTTCTTCAACTTCCTGCTCCCGCTGATGTTCCTCGGCCTCTTCGGCGCGATCCTGTCCGGCAACGAGTCGAGCCTGCGCGTCATCGTGCCCGGCATCGCCGGCATGGCCGTGATGTCGACCACCTTCTCCGCGCTCGCCTTCAATATCACCTTCCTGCGCGAGCAGGGCATCCTCAAGCGGATGCGGGGGACGCCGCTGCCGAGCTCGGCCTACTTTGCCGGGATCGCCGGCAGCGCGGTCACCAACACCGCGCTGCAGATGGTCGTGATCACCGTGTCCGGGCGGGTCCTGTTCGGCCTGGACTGGCCCGGCGACCTGCTCGCCATGGGGGTCTTCGTGGCGGTCGGGGTCGTGTGCTTCGCCTCGCTCGGCGTGGCGCTCTCCCACGCCATCCCCAACTTCGAGTCGGCGCCGGCCTACGTCAACGCGGTCTTCCTCCCGGTCATCTTCATCTCGGGCGTGTTCTTCGACGCCGACAACGCACCCGCGTTCCTCAGGGACATCGCGCAGGCGCTGCCGCTCAAGCACCTCATCGACGGGCTGTCCGGAGCGATGGTTCACGGCGAGGGGCTCGCCGACCACGGCCTGGCGCTGCTGGTGCTGGTCGCCTGGGCCGCGGCCGGCGTGCTGCTGGCCGTGCGCGGGTTCTCCTGGGAGGCCCGCGGGGACTAGCTCTAGCCGAGGTCGACGACCCAGGACGCGCGGCGGCCGCAGCTGGCGTTCGTGACCAGCCCGACGCCGGCGACCCGCGAGCGGCCGAGGAGGATCGCGCGGTGCGGCGGGCTGCGCAGCCAAGCGAGCACCGTCGCGAGCGGGCTGGCCTGCGAGCCGCAGCCCCAAGCGAGCACCTCGGAGACCCGGCCGTCCCAGCCGACCGCGCGCGCGCGCCCCGCGGGCCCTCGCCCGCGAGGCGAGTAATGGCCGAAGTACCCGCGCCGCGCCATGTCCGCCGCATGGCGTCCGGCCGCCCGCGCAAGGCGGCCGTTGATGCCGAGCGGCCGGAGCCCCGAGCGCGCGCGCTCGAGGTTGACCAGGCACATCACGGCGCCGCGCGGCGCGGCGGCCGAGGCAGCGCCGGGCACGGCGCTCGCCCCCGCGCAGCCGCCCCCCGGCAGGCTGGAAACGACGGCGAGCTGGTCCGCGGAAGCCGGCACCGAAGCCGGCAGCGAGACCGCCGCGGAAACGTCGATGCCCGCAGCGCGTCCCGCGGGTGCGGCGACGAGCGCGGGGCCGAGACCTGCAAAAAGCGCGAGTGAGCGTACGGCGCGGCGCGCCGACCCATGACCGAGCACTTGGACCTCCTGTCCTAATCTGGATCGGCCGGCGCGCCGCAACTCTCGCGTCCCTTGCCCGCCGGCGTAACCGTCTGGTACCCCGCCGCCGCCCTGTTCGAACGGCAGAAGTTTTCAGCCGGCGGCTCGGCACGTGATCCGGAACCCGGGCTCCCACCGTAGGAGCTCACGACAAATCCGACCCGGAGGTTTCTCATGGAAGGACGGACGCTGGCTCAGGTCTATGCGCTCGCACTCGGCGCGACGCTCGTGCTCGTCGGCATCGTCGGCTTCTTCGTGGCGCCGAGCTTCAGCACCGGCGACGCCGTGGACCGCGGCACCTTGATCGTGTTCGACATCAACGGCTGGCACAACGTGGTCCACCTGCTCTCGGGCGTCGCCGGCCTCGCGCTGGCGGGCACGGCGGCCAGAGCCCGGACGTTCTGCGTCGGCTACGGGGTCGTGTACGTGCTGGTGACGATCCTCGGTTTCATCGTCGGGGACGGCGGGACGCTGCTCACGCTCATCCCCATCAACACCGCCGACAACTTCCTTCACCTGGTGATCGCGCTCACCGGCATCGGCGTCGGGCTCGCGAGCCCCCCGGCCACGACCACGATCGCGGGAGCTCCGCGCACCGCCTGACCCGCGAGCGACGCCGCCGCCCGCTCAGCCGACCACGAAGGCGGGCGGCGGCGTCCCTGAGACCTCCACCGGGACGTCCGCGAGCGCCGAGCTCTCCCAGGCCGAGCGGACCATCCCGAAGACCACGACGTCGTGGACGCGGTCGCCGTGACGATGCCAGGCCGCCAGCACGCCCTCGCGGCGAAATCCGACGCGCTCGAGCGCCGTCTGCGAGCGGCCGTTGCGCGTGTTCGTCCAGGCCGTCAGGCGCTCCATGCCCAGATGCTCGAAGGCGAGCGCCGCCACCAGCGCCTTCGACTCGACGTTGGCGCCACTGCCCCACCAGCGCTGGCCGAACCACGAGCCGATGGTCGCGCGGCGGTCGCGCGCCGACAGCTCGGAGAGCCCGGTGACCCCGATCGGGCCGTCCTCGTGGTGGTCGGTGAGGAACTCGAGCATCTCACCGCGTTCGCGCTTGCCCTCCAGGCTCGCGACGTAAGCCTGGGGCTCCTCCAGCCGCGCATAGGGGCCCCAGGAGAAGAAGCGCGTCACGGCGGGGTCGGAGGCCAGCTCCAGCAGGCGCGGCGCGTCGGCGGGCTCGGCGTAGCGGAGGGTGAGCGTCGGGCCGGTGACGACGAGGGGGTCCGAGCTCACCGATCCGATGCTATACACGGCCGTCGTGGTCGCCTGCCTCTATGACGTGCACGGCAATCTCCCGGCGCTCGACGCCGTGCTCGAGGACGCGCGGGGGGCGGGCGCCGACCGGTTCGTCCTCGGCGGCGACTACGCGCTCTTCGGCCCCTGGCCGGCCGAGACGATCGCCCGGCTGCGCGAGCTCGAGCCGGCGCTGTGGATCCGCGGCAACGGGGAGCGCTGGACGAGCGCCCCCCACGACGCGCCGGACGCGGACCTCGTGCAGGGTGCGGTGGCCGCCTCACGCGAGGCGCTCGGCTCCGAGCTGGTGGAGGAGCTCGCGGGCCTCCCGTTCGAGGCGGTGCAGGGCGACGCGCTCGTCGTACATGGCTCCCCGGTCTCCGACGTGCGCTCCTTCACCCCGGAGCCGGGCGACGACGAGCCCGAGCTGCTCGCGGGCGTCGAGCACCGGCGGTTGCTCTTCGGGCACACCCACCTGCCCTTCCGGCGCGTTTCGACGGGCGGGATCGAGCTCGTCAACCCCGGCTCGGTCGGCATGCCCTTCGACGGCGACACGCGCGCCGCTTACGCCCTGCTGCACCCCGGCGGGCGCGTCGAGCACCGCCGCGTCGGCTACGACCACGCGGCGAGCGCGGCGCGGATGCGCGGGGCCTACGGAGACACCTCCTGGGGCGAGACGGTGGCCCGGCGCATCGAGCGCGCCTCGCCCGACCGCTAGCGGTTCACGACCGGCGAACGGGGGTAGTGGGCCCTCGGCGGGGATGTGTCAGTACACGAACAAGGAGAGCTCGTGGACTCACTGGGGATCACGATCGACCGCATCGGGGACGACGCCGTGCTGGTGGCGCTGACGGGCGAGTTGGACCTGTCCCGGGCGTACACGTTCGACGAGGAGATGCGGCGCCTGGAGGCCCAGCACCCCGAGGCGATCGTCCTCGACCTGCGCGAGTTGAACTTCCTCGACTCCGCGGGGCTCGGGCGCGTGCTCGCGCTCCACCGGCGGGCGCGCCGGGACGGCCGCCGGCTCGTCGTGGTGCGCGGCTGCCGCGCCGTGCAGCGGCTCTTCGCGATCACGGCGCTCGACGTCCGGCTCGAGATGGTCAGCGACCCGCAGGCCGCCCTGCCCCCCGCCGCCTGAGCTCGAGATGGTCAGCGACCCGCAGGCCGGCCTGCCCCCCGCCGCCTGAGGCTCAGGCGGGCGTGGAGGCCGCCCGGGAGGGCGGGGCGCTCAGCGTGGCGGTGCCGAGGTCGAGCGACACCTCGAGCGCTCCGAAGCACGCCGGGCAAAGACCCGTGCCCGCGTCGCGGCGCATGATCGCGAGCATCTCGTCGCGCGTCAGGGCAGCTCGGTAGGGCCGGTGGGCCGACAGCGCCTCGCTAACGTCGGCCACCGCCAGGATGCGCGCTGCCGTGCCGAGCTGCTCGGCTCCCAGGCCGCGGTGGTAGCCGCGCCCGTCGAGACGCTCGTGATGCGCGCTGGCCACGTCGGCGAGCCCGCGGAAGGCGCTGACGCGCTCGAGGATGCGCGCGGTCAGCGCCGGATGGCGGCGCATCTGCCTCCACTCCTCGTCATCGAGCCTGCCCGGCTTGTCGAGGATGAGGTTGGACACCCCGAGCTTGCCGATGTCGTGCAGCAGCGCGGCGCGGCGCAGGTCGCGAAGCTCCCTCGGGCCGAAGCCCATCACGTCCCCGATGCCGACCGCGATGCGCGCCACGCCGTCGGAGTGGCGGCCCGTGTAGGGCGACTTGGCATCGATGATCAGCGCGAAGGCCTCGGCCACGCGGTCGAGACGGTCGGCGTCGGCCACGAGCACCCGGTCCTCGGGCTCAAACGCCTCCACCACGGCGTGCGGCACCGCCCCCGCCAGCGCCGACCAGAACGCCTCGTCGCCATGGGTGGAGCGCAGGGCGTCCACCAGCTCGGGATCGAACCACGTGCCGCAGCGCTCCTCGGCCACCTCCATCGCCGCCTCCAGGCCGCCCTCGGCGAAGAACACCTCGGCGGTCTGGGCCAGGCAGAGGATCCGGCCGAGCAGGGGGATGTCCTCGCCGGCCAGGCTGTCGGGGTAGCCCTCGCCGTCCCAGTGCTCGTCGAGCGCACGGATCGCCTGTGCCGTGTCCTCCGGCAGCTCGATCATGCGCGCGATGTCGGCGCCGCGCTCGCAGCGCAGCTCGGTGATCGCGCGCGAACCCTCGGCGCCGCTGCGCGCGATCGCGGCGAGCTGCTTCACGCGAGCCAGTGGCGAGCCGTCGGGTCGGGCGTTGCGCACGGCATGACGCAGCGACTCTCCGGGGTTGAGGTGGTTGACCAGCTTGCGGTCGCGCTTGACCGAGAAGTCGTCGGCGCCGAAGAGGGCGCAGATCTTCGCCGCGTTGCTCGAGCACCCGGCGTCCTTGAGCAGCAGGGCGTAGAACAGCGAGGAGCGCTCCACCGCGCCCAGGCCGACGATCTCGCCGATCCGCATCCCGATGGCGCAGGAGCGCACGGCGTGGCCCACGGGCTGGCCCTCGGTGACGTCCAGCGCGTGGGAGAGGGCGGAGATCACCTCCGAGAGCCGGATGTTCTCGGGCATGCGTGCCCGTTGCATCGGCGCGAGGAAGCGCGGGCTTGACCCGGCCTCCGCAGGAACCTCTCGGCCTCGCGCGACGTAATCCGGGGTGCTGATGGCGCTGATGGGGTCGGAGCCGCGGCGCTGAGGCCCGGAGGGCCTACGAGTCCAGGGCGTCGTAGGCCTCGTCGGCGACGAGCGCCTCGACCGCGTCGGCGTGGGGCTCCTGGTGGTGCTCGTCGCGCAGGTGCGCCGCCAGTCGGCCCGCCAGCTCCTGGTCGGAAGCGGCCGAGATCGCCTCGCCGCAGTGGTTGCACTCGATGATTCGCATGGCTATCCCAGCGCCCGGTCGAGATTGTAGGCCGCGCTGATCAGCGCGAGGTGCGTGAAGGCCTGCGGGAAGTTGCCGAGCAGCTCGCCGGTCGGCCCGATCTCCTCGGAGTACAGCCCGAGGTGGTTGGCGTAGGTGAGCATCTTCTCGAACGCCAGGCGCGCCTCGTCGATGCGCCCGGCGCGAGTGAGCGCCTCGACGTACCAGAACGAGCACATCGAGAATGTGCCCTCGTCGCCGGTCAGCCCATCCGGGGAGGCCTCGACGTTGTAGCGGTAGACCAGCGAGTCGGAGACGAGCTCGTCGCCGATCGCGTCCAGGGTCGAGAGCCAGCGCGGGTCGCGCGGCGCGATGAACAGCACGAGCGGCATCAGCAGGACGGAGGCGTCGAGCACGTCGGAGCCGTAGTGCTGGACGAACGCCTGGCGCTGCTCGCTCCAGCCCTTCTGCATGATCTGGTTGTAGATCCGGTCGCGCTCGGCCAGCCAGCGCACGATGTCGCCCGGCAGGCCGCGCGAGCGGTTCATGCGGATCGCGCGCTCGAGCGCCACCCACGACATCAGCCGCGAGTAGGTGAAGTCCTTGCGCCCCCCGCGCGTCTCCCAGATGCCCTCGTCGGCCTGGTCCCAGTTCTCGCACAGCCAGTCCACGATGCGCCGCAGGTTGTCCCAGGTGTCGGAGAAGATCGGGGAGCCGTACTTGTTGAAGAGGTAGACGGAGTCGATCAGCTCGCCGTAGATGTCGAGCTGGCGCTGGCTGGCGGCGAGGTTGCCGATCCGGACGGGCGCCGAGTCGCGATAGCCCGCCCAGTGGTCGAGCGTCTCCTCGGGCAGCTCGGCGCGCCCGTCGATCCCGTACATGATCTGCAGCGGCCCGCTCGGCCCGACCTTCCACTCTTGCGTGCGGTCGGTCAGCCACCCCATGAACGCCGCGGCCTCCTCGGTGAAACCGAGGCGCAGCAGGCCGTAGAGCGAGAAGGCGGCGTCGCGGATCCACGTGTAGCGATAGTCGTAGTTGCGCTCGCCGCCGAGCTGCTCGGGCAGCGAGGTCGTGGGCGCAGCGACCAGCGCGCCCGTCGGCGCGTAGGTGAGGAGCTTGAGCGTGAGCGCCGAGCGCAGCACCATCTCGCGCCAGCGTCCGCGGTAGCGCGACTGCCCGACCCACCGGCGCCAGTAGGCCACCGTCGCCTCGAAGGCGGCCGCGGTCTCGCGCTCGGGGTAGGGCCGGCAGATGTGGTCCTGCGCCACGCGCTCGAGCACGAAGGTCTGCGAGTCGCCCTCGGTGAGCTCGAAGGTCGCCCGCACGCCGTCGCCGACACGCTCGAGCCTGCGCTGCGAGCCCATCGTCTTGGCGATCGCCCCCTCCAGTGCGAGCGACAGCACGGGCGAGCGGAACAGCACGCCGTGCGGGTGCATCTCGACCTCGTGCTCCGCCCGCCCGTAGTCGAAGCGCGGCTGCAGCTCGATGTGGAAGCGCATGTGACCGCGGACGACGACCACGCGGCGTACCAGCCGATGGCGGTGCATCTCGATCGAGGCGACGTCGAGCGGCATGAAGTCCTGCACCTCGCCCACCCCGTCGGGGGTGAAGAAGCGGGTGATCAGGACGTTGGTGTCGGGGAAGTAGAGCTGCTTGGAGCTCCAGTCGTCGTGCTCGGGACGCAGCGCGTAGAAGCCGCCCTCGTCCTTGTCGAGGATGGCCCCGAATACGCTCGGCGCGTCGAAGGCCGGGCAGCAGTACCAGTCGATCGTCCCGTTCGTCCCGACGAGCGCGACCGTGTGCAGGTCGCCCACGAGCCCGTGCTCGGCGATCGGCAGGTAGGCGCCCTCGTGCTCGCCGGCGCGCGCCAAGCTAGCCCTTCTCCTCCTCCTGGGCCGCGACCATCGCGGCACCCAGCACGCCAGCGCGCACGCCGTGGCGGGCCAGGCGGATCGTCGTCCGCCTGCCGACCCCCGGGACCGTGTAGCGCCTCGCGGTCTCCCGGGCGGGCACGAGCAGCAGGTTCCCGGCGGTCGAGACACCGCCGCCGATCACGACCTCGTGCGGGTCGAAGGTGTTGATGGCGTTCGCGATGCCGACGCCGAGGCGCTGGCCGAGCACGTCGAGCACGCGCAGCGCGTCAGCGTCGCCCGCGTTGGCGCCGTCGACGACGTCGTGGCCGGTGACCTCGCCGTCGGCCGCCAGGCGGCGGCCGAGGAAGGAGTCCTCCTCGTCGCGGGCCTCGCGCTCGGCGAGGCGGTCGAGCGCCCGGCCGGCAGCGAGGTACTCGAGCGTGCCGGGCAGCGGGTGCCTGCCCTCGGGCACGGGGGCGCCGTGCTCGAGATCGAGCCCGATGACCGTGTGGCCGAGCTCGGCGGCGCTCGTGGTGCCGCGGTAGAGCCGGCCGCCCAGCACGAGCCCGCCGCCCACGCCCGTGCCGACGGTGAACATCACGAGGTCTGGGCAGACGAGGTTGCCCTCCTCGTCGAAGGCCTCGGCCAGCGCGGCGCACGACGCGTCGTTCTCGACGTAGACAGGGATCCCGACCCGGTCAGTGAGCAGCTGCCGCAGCGGCAGATCACCGAGCGGGATGTTGACGCTGTGGCGGATGCGCCCGGTGGCGAACTCGATGATCGAGGGCAGCCCGATGCCGACCGCGATCGTCGCGTCGGAGCGCGCGTGCTCGATCAGCGAGACGAGCTGGCCGACCAGCGCGTCGGAGTCCGAGACGTCGGTCTTGACGGTCTCCCCGGGCGTCAGCCGCCCGTCCTGCAGCGTGGCCGAGGCGATCTTCGTCCCCCCCACGTCGAGCCCGATGAACTGGCCCTTCACGGCAGGGCGCTCGCGGCGGGCTCGTCGAGCACCACGAACAGGTTGCCGGCGACGGGATCGACCAGGCCCGCGGGCGCGCTCGGATCGCGCTCGTCGCCGAACGCGCGCGCGACCGCCTTCGCCT
>DASQFQ010000026.1:0-15797 GCA_035633075.1 Solirubrobacteraceae bacterium
GCCGGCGAAAGCGCCGGGCCGGCGGGACCGAAGCCCGGAACGGCGTCGGGCCCGTGGGCTCGAAGTCCTCCCCGGCCAGACGCTCGCCGAGGACCACGCCGACGTTCTCGGCGGCGCGCGCCGCGCGCGACAGCGCCAGCGGCTGGCGCCCCCACGCGATCGCCGGGGCGCCGGCAGACGACGAGTCCGCGTGGGCCGTGACCTGCGCGTCCTTCACGCGGCCTGGTCCCGGCCCGCGGCGTCCAGCGCCGCGCGCAGCCCTGCCTCGACGGCCGCGGCGGCGGGCGGCCACGTGCGCGACGCCGCCCAGCGCACGCCGGCCCCCGCCCGCTCGCGGCGCTCCTCCGGGTCCCGCAGCAACCGCTCCAGCGCATCGGCGAGCGCCAAGACCGACGGCTCGGCCAGCACGATCGGCGAGTCGCCGAACGCCGCCTCGGTGCTCGGCGTGCGCAGCTCGACCACCGGCAACCCACAGGCGAGCATCTCCTGCGCGGCGAGCGAGTGGTTCGTGAGCGAGAGGACGAGCCCGACCGTCGCCTCCGCATAGGTACGAGCGACGTCCGGCGGGTCGAGGATCCCTAGGTTCGTGAACGGAAACGGCGCGGTCAGCGGCGTGGCGTCGCCGTACAGGACGATCTCCACGTCGGGCCGGCGGCGGTGCAGCGCGGCGAGCGCCAGCAGGCCGAGCGGCACCGCCCGGCGCGGCGTCGCGAGGCGGGCGTAGAACAGGACACGCCCCGGCGCGCGGGGCATGGCCGGGTGCGGGCGGTAGACGGCGTGGTCGATCCCGAGGTCGAACGGGGTCGCCCGGAGTCCTCGCTCCCGCATTCGCTCGGCCAGCCAGGTGCCGGCCGTTATCGCGGGCAGCACGAACGCGCGCTCGGCCCAGAGCCGCTCGGCGGAAGCCGGATAGAACTCCGGCTCCTCGTCCTGGACGAGGTGGGCGCGGCCACGGCAGCCGGGCAGGAGCAGGACCGGCGCGACGCTCTGCCAGCCCGTCGCGACGGCGACGTCGGCGCCGCCCCAGCCCGCCAGGCCGTCGTGCACGGACGCCGCGAACGGCCCGAAGAACGCGCGGAACGCTGCCGCGCCGCCGGCGCGCCCGAGCGGGTCGTGGATCCAGACCGAGCACGTGTGGCCGCGAGTCTCCAGCCCGCGCACGAGGTTGGCGATCGTCGTGTGCCCACCGCTCCCTCGCCGGAACTCGGGCACCACGAATCCGATGCGCAGCGGCCCGCCGCTCGCAGCGGCGGGGGACTCGAGCCGCATCGCGCCTGTCCGCTCACCGTCGGCCGTCGCGGCGCCGCCGGAGAGCGGGACCGGTCCTGTCCGCTCCAGCTCGACCCAGGCGGCGTAGGGGCCGCTGACGTCCTCGGGCGTCCGCTGCGCGGCGACCAGCTGGGTCGTCAACCGGCGCGCAGGGCCGCTGCGCAGCAGCCGCTGCGCCGGGCCGCTGCGCGCAAGCCGGAGCAGGCGGCTCATCGTCGCACCCGGCGCCGGGCGGCGCCCCACGCACGCCGGGCCGGACGCGACAGCCAGCGCATGGCCGGGCGCTCGAGCACGCGGTCGACGGCGAGCATCGGCGCGATCCGCCAGCGCAGCAGGTCGCGCTCGGCCGCCACCAGCGCGTGGCTCTCGACCCCGCCGCGCAGCTCGGCCAGCAGCCGCGCGTCGAACGGGCGGCCCTCCGGCGGCGTGCGGCGCGCGACCTCCCGCAGCGCCGCAGCCATCACGGCGCCCTGCTGCTCCCACGACGGCCAGCCCCGGGCGGTAGCGAGCGCGCCCCAGCGCAGCCGGTGCAGCAGCGCGTGGTCGCGGGCCAGCAGGTCGAGCGCCCGGCTCGTCCCTCGCACGTCGTCCCAGTCGACGACGAGCCCGTTCTCGCCGTGGACCACGTACTCCTCGTGGCCCGTGACGCCCGTGACGACGCACGTGGCGCCCATGTGGAAACCCTCCAGCGGCGGGCCGAACATCCCCTCGACGCGCGAGAGCTTGAGCACCACGTGGGCGTCCGCGTAGGCGGCGGCGAGCTCGCGCTGGGAGAGCGGGCCGATGGCGGCGTCGACGTCGCGCAGCGCGCCCCCGTGAGGCGTGACTGCGGTTACGCGGCGCGGCGCGCGCATCGCGCGCGTCGCCTCGAGCGCCTCCGGCACGCCCTTGAACCACGCGTCCGGGTTGCCCTCGACGAGGATCCGCAGCGGCTCGTCGCCGCGCACGGACGGCGCCGCGGGCGGGACGAACATGTCCTTGGCGATGCCGTTGCGCACGAGCAGGCAGCGTCGCGACGGCATCAGCGCCTCCAACGTCTCGGCGATCCAGCGGGCCTCGGTGATGACGTGCAGCGGCACGTCGTGCGTCAGCGCTGCGGCCAGGCGCTGGGCCTCGTGCGGCCGGTAGAAGCGGTCCTCGAGCGACTGGATGAAGTAGGCGTGGCGGCGCCCCGGCAGCTCGAGCGCGGGGCCGACCGTCTCCCACCACGTCGCCACGACGACGTCGTAGCCGCCCGCCCGCGCCGCCTCCATGCCGTGCACCGGCACGTCGGCGAGGCCGCGGAACGCCCAGTCGGGCTCCGCCTGCTCGCGCGCGAGGACGAGGTCGACGGAAAAGCGATGGCGCGCGGTGAGCTGGCGCGCGTGCTCAGCCACCACGCCAGCGCCTCCGGAGAGCTGGAGGTCGTTGACGACAAAGGCGACCTTCACGGGAGGTCGAGCGGTGGGGTGGTCGGCGTGCGGCCGAGCTCCTTCTCGAGCTCGTTGATGTACTCGCGCCACTCGCCGAACTCCCGCTCCGCCGCCTGGATGCGGTCCTCGTAGAAGGCCAGGTTGGCCTCGCGCTGGCGTTCCCAGCGGCGCTGCCCGGCCAGGTCCGCCTGTGAGACGGCGGAGCGGGCGACGACCTCCCGGCGGCGCGGCCCGAAGGCGGCGATGAAGTGCGACGCGACGGCGTCCTCGCGCACGACGAAGCCGGGCGGCTCCAGCGCGGGCGTGCCGTCCGGCACGATCGAGGAGCCCTGCAGCGGCACCTGTTGCGCGACGACGTGCTCCCCGGGCAGCAGGCGGCGCAGCTCCTCGAACGAGCCCTCGCCCCACATCGTCGTGTGCCACGGCGACTCGATCGGCCAGAAGGCGTCGTTCGGAACGCTGAGCACAACCGTGAAGCCGCGCGCGTCGGCGAGCTCGACGAGGAGTTCCACGATGCCGATGAAGCTCTCGAGGTGCTCGATCAGCTCGAAGCAGGTGGCGACACCATCGCGCTCCTCGCCGAGCGCGGCGCGCACCGCGTTGAGCCCGGCCTCGATCGCAAGGTCCGCCTCGACGGTCACGGTCTCGTCCGCCCGGATGTCACGTTCTGCCTCGGAGAGCGCGTCCGCGCTGGCATCGACCAGCACCGCGCGCGCCGGTCCCTCGCCTTCGAGCGCCGCCGCCGCCGCCACGCCGGCGCCGCAGCCCAGGTCGAGCCAGGTGCTTGCGCCGCGGATCAGCGGGGCCGCGATCGCGTAGCGCAGCTCGTGCTCCATACGGATCGACGGAGGGGTCTCGCCGGTGATCCGCTCCTGCCATTCCATGGGCGCGCAGGGTACACTCAGCCGGCGTGAGGAGGACCCTGCCGCCGGCGCCCGCGAGCATGCGCACGACGATGCGGGCGGAGCCGATCGTGGGCTGGGGTCGTGGGCCGTACCCCGTGCCGAGACAGGGGACACCGCTGCGATTGGCGTTCGTCGGGCAGTCCACGTACTTCGAGGCGTGCGCGCTCGAGGAGCGCTCCAGACGCGTGCAGACGGTGTTCGTCGAGTTCCGCGCCGGCGGCGATGCGGACGCGATGCTCGCGCAGCTGCGCGCGTTCGCGCCCCACGTCGTCGTGGCGTTCCGGCCGGAGGTGCTGCCGGCCGGCGTGTTCGCGCAGCTCCGTGCGGCGGTGGTCGGCTTCCTCACCGAGCCGATCCCGCGCACGCGCGGGCACCGCGCGCATGCCGACCTCCGGCGCCGCCGGGTCGACATGGAGGCCATGGACACCGGCAACGTCGACCGCCTCGTGGCCTTCGATCCCCTGATCGTGCCGACCGCAGACGCCTTCATGCGCGTCTGGCGCTCGCTCCCGCTGCCCGTCGCAGATCGCCTCTACACGCCAGTGCGACCGCCCCGCGGGAGGCCGTCGATCCTGTTCATCGGGCGCTCGACCGAGCATCGCGAGCGGTTCCTCGCCCGCCCGAAGATCGAGCTCGACGTGATTCACGCCGCCTTCGGCATCGGCGGCGATGAGCTCGCCCGCCTGCTGCGGGCCCACGACATCGGAGTGAACCTCCACAACGAGCCCTACCCGTCGTTCGAGAACCGGGTCTGCCTGCACCTCGCCGCCGGCCAGCTCGTCGTCTCCGAGACGCTGAGCCCGACGCATGGCCTCGAGCCCGACATCGACTATCTCGAGGTCAGCGAGCCCGAGCAGCTGCTCGCCGTCCTGCGGGCCGCCGTGCGCTTCCCGCGCGCGTATGACCGGGTGCGCATCCGCGGACGGCGCAAGGCGGAGGCGTTCCGGGCGTCGCGCGTGTATCCGCGGCTCGTGAACGACCTGCTGCTCGACCTGCGCGTCTTCGGGACCGACCGCGCGGCGGCAGCCTGACGCCGCTCACAGCTCGCCGCGCCGGCGCCGGCGCCAGCGGCTCGGCGCGCGCACCACGTTCTCGACCGTGGTCCGCGCCTTCACCGCAACCCGATAGGCCCGCGATCGCTGGACGTCCGCCGCCCTCTGCCAAGCCAGGCTGAGCTCCGACTCGGCGCGCTCGGCATCGGAGAGCGCACCGGCCAGATCGCGGGCGAGGCGCGCTCCCGCGCGGCGCGTGTCAGGGCCTGGCTCGCGCCGCAGCGCGTGGAGCGCCGCCGCCATCACCTGGCCTTGTTGCTCCCAGGACGGCCATGACCGAGCCGTCGCCAGCGCGCCGCAGCGAAGCCGGTGCAGCAGGGCGCGGTCGCGGGCGAGCAGATCCAGCGCCCGCGCCGTGCCCGCCGGGTCGTCCCAGTCCACGACGAGGCCGTTCTCGCCGTGCAAGATGTACTCCTCGTGCCCGGTGACCGGCGTCACGACGCACGTCGCGGCCATGTGGAAGCCTTCGAGCGGGGGGGCGAACATGCCCTCCACGCGCGAGAGCTTGAGCACCACGTCGGCCTGTGCATAGAGCTGGGCCAGCTCGGGCTGCGTCACCGGCCCGGCGACGCGGTCGGCGCCCCCGAGCTCCGCCCCCGAGCCGTCCGACGCGACCACCGTCACGTGCCGCGGCGCGGCCATCGCGGCGGTGGCCGCGAGCGCCTCCCCAACTCCCTTGATGGGCTCGCGCGCGCTGCCTTCGACGAGGATGCGCAGCGGTCCGTTGGCCGCCACGGGAACGGTCGCGAACGGGGCGAAGACATCCTTGGCGATCCCGTTGCGCACGTAGAAGACCCTCTCGCCGGGGTACAGCAGCTCGAGCGTCTCGGCGATCCAGCGCGCCTCGGTCACGAAGCGTACTGGCAGGTCCAGCGCCAGCGCCGCACCGAGCCGAGCCGAGCTGCCCACCTCGTAGAAGCGATCCTCGAGCGATTGCACGAAGAAGGCGTGGCGTGCCGCGTCGAGCTCGAAAAGGTGCTGCGAGGTCTCCCACCACGTGGCGAGCGCCACGTCGTAGCGGCGGGTCCGCGCCTGTTCCAGCGGCACTACCCTGACCGCGGCGAGTCCACGATAGGACCAGTCCGGCCGAGTCGACGGACGCGTGAGCACGAGGTCGACCTCGAAGCCGTTCCACGCCAACTGGACGGCGTGCTCGACGATCACGCCCACGCCCCCCGAGAGCTGCAGGTCCTGGGTCAGCAAGGCCAGGCGCACGGGCGGCTATCGTAGCCGCGTGCCGGCAGCGCTGGTCCGCGACCGAATGCCGTACCCGCTGCCGCCGCTCGGGGCGCCCCTGCGGGTCGCCTTCCTCGGCCCGGCCGCCACGGTCGCGGCCCACGCCCTGCATCTCCCTGCGGGAGGCGTGCAGCCGCGCTTCATCGACGTGCGCGCGGACGCCGATGCGCACACCGTACGCGCAGCGCTCAGACACTCCGCGCCGCACGTGGTCGTCGCGCTGGCGCCGGACGTCGTGCCGCCGGACGCGCTCGTTGGCGTGCGCGCGGCGACGCTGGCGGTGGCCTCGTCAGAGGCGGCGGCACCGGACGCGCACGCGTTCGACCGCGTGCTGCGCACGCCCGGGCCGGGTGGGGCCGGCGCCTGGCGCTCGCGCCCGCTGCCGATCGACGATGGCCTGTACGCAGCCGTGCGCCATTCGCGCCGGCCGCCGCGCGCGCTGTACGTGGGCCGCTCGACCGAGCACCGCGAGTGGGTGCTCGCGCCGGCCAACCATGAGCATGACGTAGTGCACTACGCGCACGGGCTCACCGGCTCGGCGTTCACCGACGTGCTGGCCGCCACTGACATCGGGGTCGCGCTGCATCCCGGACCGGTCCACGGCTTCCCGCCGCAGGCGCTCCTGCACCTCGCCGCCGGGCAACTGCTGCTCGCCGAGCGGCTCGCCCCGGCGTGCGGTCTCGAGCCGGGGATCGACTTCCTGGAGATCCAGTCGAGCGACGGCCTCGTCACGATGCTCTATCAGCTGCGGCTGCGCCCCGACGCCTACGACCGGGTCCGGGTGCGCGGCCGGCTCAAGGCCGAGGGTCACCGGGCTTCGCGAGTGTGGCCTCGGATCATCGGAGATCTGCTGCACGACATCCGCGTCTTCGGCACCGCGCGCGCATGACTCCGCAATATCCTGGAAGCGTGAGAGCGCGCATCCCAGCCGTCGTCGTCGACGGCGTGTCGAAGACGTTCGAGCTGCCCCAGGAGCGCGTGCACACGCTCAAGGAGCGCGCGCTGCACCCGCTGCGCCGGACGCGGACCGACGCCCTGCATGCGCTGCGCGACGTGTCGTTCGACGTCGCCCCGGGCGAGTTCTTCGGGATCGTCGGGCGCAACGGCTCGGGCAAGTCGACGCTACTGAAATGCCTCGCGGGCATCTACGCGACCGACCGCGGGAAGATCCACATCGACGGCCGGCTGTCGGCGTTCATCGAGCTCGGCGTCGGGTTCAGCATGGACCTCCCGGCGCGCGACAACGTGATCATCAACGCCACGATGCTCGGCCTGAGCCCGCGCGAGGCCCGGACCCGCTTCGAGGCCGTGGTGGAGTTCGCCGAGCTGGGTGAGTTCGTCGACCTCAAGCTCAAGAACTACTCCTCGGGCATGCTCGTGCGGCTCGCCTTCGCGGTGATGATCCAGGTGGACGCCGACATCCTGCTGATCGACGAGGTGCTCGCGGTCGGCGACGCGGCGTTTCAGCAGAAGTGCTTCGACGAGTTCGCCCGCATCCGCGACTCCGGCAAGACGATCCTGCTCGTGACGCACGACATGGGCGCGGTGCACCGCTTCTGCGACCGCGCGCTGCTGCTGGAGCGCGGCCGCGTGGTCGCCGTCGAGGAGCCGGACACGATCGGCAACCGCTATCTGGAGCTCAACTTCTCCGAGGTCGCGCGCGGGAACGCCGAGCACCAGCGCGACCTCGGCTCGACCGAGCGCATAGGGGACGGCGACGCGGAGATCCTCGAGGCGTGGTTCGAAACGGAGGCCGGCAAGCGCGTCACCGTGCTGCCGTCCAGCGGCCGCGGCGTCTTTGCCGCCCGCGTGCGCTTCCTCGCGCCGGTGCGGGACCCCCTGTTCGGCGTGGTGCTGCAGAACGATCAGCGCGAGACGATTCTCGCCGCCTCGACGCTGCGGTCGAACCCGACGCCGGGCCGCTTCGCCGCCGGCCAGGAGGTCACCTACCGCGTGACGTTCGACAATCTGCTCGTGCCCGGCCGCTACCACGTGACGCCTGCGGTCGCGCGTCAGGGCGGCGGAATCGCATGGATCGACCGGCGCGAGCGGATGGCGTCCGTGCTCGTGTCGGGGCA
Organism: Solirubrobacteraceae bacterium; assembly: GCA_035633075.1. Classification (GTDB taxonomy): domain Bacteria; phylum Actinomycetota; class Thermoleophilia; order Solirubrobacterales; family Solirubrobacteraceae; genus DASQFQ01. Next base: position 7,953 of record DASQFQ010000026.1, read on the forward strand.
GACGCGCACCGACGCGGTCGTGGACCTGCCCTACGACGTCGCGCTCGACCGCGTGCCCGGCCCGTCCGCCCCCGAAGAGGTGTCGTACTGAGCGCTCCGGCCGGCGCGCCGGTCCTGGGCCCGCCGATCAAGGGCCCGACGGCCCTCGGCGACGACCCGCGGCGGCTGTGGAACCTGACCCGCACGATCGCGGTCTCCGACTTCAAGCTGCGCTTCTTCGGCTCCGCGCTGGGCTACCTGTGGCAGCTCGTCCGGCCGCTGCTGCTGTTCAGCGTTCTCTACGTCGTGTTCACGCAGATCGTGCGGATCGGCGGGGATGTCGAGCTCTACCCGGTCGCGCTGCTGCTCGGCATCGTGTTCTTCACGTTCTTCTCGGAGGCGACGGGTGGCGCGGTGAGCTCGCTGGTCGACCGCGAGGCGCTGATCCGGAAGGTGGAGTTCCCGCGGCTGGCCGTCCCGCTCGCGACGGTGCTGACCGCGCTGTTCAACGTGATGCTCAACCTCGGCGCCGTGATCGTGTTCCTGCTGATGGCGGGCGGGGAGGTCCGCCTGAGCTGGCTCGAGGTCCCGCTCCTGATCCTTGCGCTCACCGCGTTCGGGGCTGGCGTCGGCATGCTGCTCTCGGCGCTCTATGTCCGCTTCCGGGACGTCCGGCCGATTTGGGAGGTGGCGCTCCAGGTCCTGTTCTACGGCTCGCCCATCTTCTACCCCATCGAAGTCGTGATCGAGCGCAGCGAACTGGCGGCGAAGCTGATGATGCTCAACCCGTTCGCCGCGATCCTGCAGCAGGCGCGCCACGCGCTCATCGCGCCCAGCCACCTGAGCGCAGCGGCCGTGCTGGGCTCCAACGTACTCGTGCTCGCGCCGATCGGAATCGGGGTCGCGGTCGTCGCGCTCGGCTACCGGGTGTTCAGCCGCCGCGCGCCGCGAATGGCCGAGCAGCTCTAGGCCGTCGCCGTGAGCCAAGCGTGGAAGGCGTCAGCGTCGACGTCGCGCGCGGCTACGCGCGGAAGCGCCATGCGGTCGGTCCGTCGGGGCACCGCGCCGGCGGTGTTGACGACGGCATAGGCGTACCCCGCAGCCCGGGCGGCATCCCGCGTGGCGGCGTCGACGTCGACGCCCGGGACCCCGTAGGGATAGGCGAGCCCCGCGGGGGCGTGGCCCAACCAGCACGACACGTCATCGCGCGCTGCGACGAGATCCGCGACTTGCCGCTCGGGCGGCAGCGCGGCCAGGCACGCGTGGTCGCGGCCGTGCGCGCCGATCGTCACGACGCGGGACATGGCGAGGCGGCGAAGCTCGTCGACCGTCATAGGACGATCCTCGGGAGCTGGGGCGAACGGGTCGCGTGCACCCGCCCACGTCGCGATCGCCTGCTGGGCCGCGTCGATCGCCTCAGGCGGGTGGGCGTGCAGCCACGCCGCCACGCACCGGAACGCCACCTGCCGCTCCGTGGCATCACGAGCGGGCCAGATGCGCACTTCGCCGTCGACGACGAGCTCGAGTGGCCCGGCATCGGCGGGCGCGGCGCGAAGCATGCGCGCGACCGCGTCCCACCAGAAGGCCCTGCCCGAGCCCACGTGGCCCGTGCTGACGAAGACCGTGGCGGGGAAACCCGCCGCCTCGAGCGCGGGAAGGGCCGCGTCGTATACGTCGGCGTAGCCATCATCGATGGTCACGGCGACGGCATAGGGGGGGGCCTCGCCGGCCACGATCTCCTCGAGCGGCACGGGCGTGCGGCGGGTGCTAAGGACCTCGAGTTGCTCGGCGAAGTGCCGAGGCGAGACCGTCAGCGCCAGCGGGTCCTCGCGGCTCGTCGCCACACGGTGATAGAGCAACACGATCGGCGCGCCGCCGCGCAGGCGCCGCGCACGTTGCGCCAGGCGCGGCAGGGCCGTCCGCAGTGGGCCTTGCGCGGGTGGCGGCACGGAGTACATGAACGGGGTGCGCCTCGTCGCCGGCTGGAGGCTGCGATGAGCAAGCAATGGCGCGGCCAGCACGCCGACGTTCTGCGCCACCCGGGCGCCGCGCTCGACGAGCTTTCCGGCGTCGCGCCGCGCCACGGCGACCGGCAAGCCGGCAGCTGCTCTCGCCGCCGTGCGGGCCGCCGCGGCCGGTCGGCGCGGTCTGCTCAGCGCGCCCAAGCGCGCGCCGTATCGGGCGCGCCGCAGCACGACGTCGAGGGCCCGCGCGTCGGCACCGTCGATGCGCCGTGCCGCGTGCGCCCCGTGAACCCAGGCGGCATGCCAGCCGGCACGGGCCAGCTCGTGCTGGGCCCGGTGCTCCTCGTTGAACCAGTCCCGCAGCCCGGGATGTCCGCGCGCCGGCCAGAATCCGCCCACGCCGCGCAGCGCAGCCGCGCAGAACGAGATGTTGCCTGCGTGGAACGTTCGCTCCGCAGCGTCGACCGGCACGGGGCCCGCAGCGACGTCCTCCGGGCGCGGCGGGTCGCCGTCGACGCCGAGAGCAGGCAGCAGGGCGTCACCGAGCCATGCCGGCCGGCCGCCGACGAACGCGGCGCCGAGCGGGCCGCCGACGCATCCAAGCTCGTCGGCTTCGGACTGTGACCAGGTGGCCCGCACCGCGTCAAGCCAGCCCGGGGATACAACGACGTCATCGTCGACTAGCGCCAGGACCTCGCGGTCGCAGCGAGCCAGCGCCTCGTTGCGCGCAGCGGCGGGGCCCTGCCCGGCCGGCGCGATCGCGAGGCGCGGCTTGGCGCCCGCAGCCGCGAGCGCGGCCAACACCGCGTCGAGGTGCGGAGCGCGCGGCCGGGCGCACACCCACACGTCGATGCGCGGCGGCCGCCCCCTCACCGTTCGCGCACCGCCCGCGCGGTGATCAGGAGCTCGTACTCGTCGTCGTCGTCCTCGAGGTCTGCCGGGTCGAGCTCCTCGGCGGCCAAGCCATAGAGGAAGGACGCTGCGACGAGAGCGTTGCCGTGCGCGGTGACCGTGACGTTCGCCGCGCCGTAGACCTCGCCCAAGAGCCGCCGTGCGCTCGCCGCGGTGAAGCGCCACCAGTCGCCCCACCGGTCGCGGTCGACGCGACTCGTCTGGCTCAGTGCCGGAACCGTGCACAGCAGCACGCCGCCCGGCGCGAGCACGTCGTGGGTGCCTTTCACCGCCGCGCCGACGTCGTAGATCAACTGGAGCGTCTGCGTGCAGATGAAGCAGTCGAACGCGCCGGACGGCAGCCCGTCGCCGGTCGTCAGATCCCCCACGACGGTCGCATCAGGCAGCCCATCGGCGGCGTAGAGAACGTCCGAGGACGTCACCGCCCCGTCGCCGTACCAGTGGGTGTACGTCCGCTCCGCCACCTCGAGTACGCGACCGCGCACGTCGTCACGGTGATGTCCGAGGAACCGCTCGATGTACCAGCGGTCGATCGGCCGGCCGCGGTCGGCGCCGAACGCACGGCTCAAGGGCTCTCGCCCGGGCAGCGCGAGCGGGGCGCCATCCGGTTGTGCGCGACGCACGCCCTTCACGGCGCTGCGCATCCGCCCTAACGCCGCCCGCGTCCGGATCGGGACCGACTGACCCACGGCGCCGACAGTAACGAAGGCAGGTAGAAGCCGCACATCAGGAGGTTGCGCACCGGGATGGCGACGGTGACCGGGAGGGCCAAGGCGCGTCGCGGCGGCCTATTTGCGGCGGCGCAGGCCGAGGATGGAGAGCAGGAACGACGAGAAGAAGATCTGCACCCCGACCACGACGAGGGCCGCCGCCAGCACCGCGTACCGCTCCTCGGAGAGCTGCCCGAAGCCGCGGTCGATCCAGATGCCGACGATCGCCGCGGCGATAGCGATGCCGGCCAGCAGGATCGCGCCGCCGAGCATCAGTCCGTGCTCGAGCCCGAAGCGCGCGCGCATGCGGTCGAACCACGGATCCTTCTCACCCATGAAGTACGTGCCGTAGGCGTGCGCGCACAGGCCGAGCGCCACGACTTGTGTTCCGACGATCATGAGAAGCGCACCCCCCACCATCGCGTGCAGGTCCCACGCGCGTCCCAGCACGCTGATCTGCAGCAGCACGGTCAGGGCGACGAGGATTCCGGCCAGCAGCAAAGCGGCGCCTGGCACGATGAAGAGATGCGTGGGGCTGTGGACGAGCAGGAACCGCAGGTGCCGCCACCCGTCGCGGAAGCTCGACAGCTTGCTGTCCCCGCCGCGTGGGCGGTACTCGATCTGGAACTGGCGGATATCGAGCTTCTCCTTGGCGGCCCGGATCACCATCTCGGAGGCGAACTCCATTCCGGTCGTCCGCAAGTCGAGTCGCGGTAGCACGTCGCGCCGCAGGGCGCGCATGCCGCAGTGCGCGTCGGAGACGCCGGTATGGAAGAAGACGTTGAGCACGCCGGTGAGCACCGGATTGCCGACGTAACGATGCAGCCAGGGCATCGCACCCGGATGGATGTTGTCCATGCGGTCGCCCATCACCAGGTCGGCGCCCGCCTCCAGGTGCTCGACGAAGCGCGGGATCTCTCGGAAGTCGTACGTGAGATCGGCGTCGGCCATGACGATGTAACGGCCACGAGCGGCGCTGAAGCCGGCCCGGTAGGCGCTGCCGTAGCCGCGCCGCGGCTCGTGGATCACGCGGGCGCCAGCCGCGGCGGCAAGCTCGGCGCTGCGGTCCCGCGAGTCGTTGTCGGCCACCACGACCTCGCCGCGGATGCCCGCCTCCTCCATCACCTTGACGGCGAGGCGCACGCAGCGCTCGATGTTGTCCTCCTCGTTGAGGCATGGGATCACGACGGAGACGACGGTCTCGGGACCGGGTCGCCCCGTTTCGAGGAGCGGCGGGATGCTGGGTTGGACGGTGCTCATGCAGGTCGTGGGATCCGGTGGCGGACCCTGGGGATGACAACGCAACGAGGGACGACTTGTCGCGCGGATGCGAAGGGTATCCGGTCTCCCGGCACGGGCGTCTGCCACCCTCTGCCGCCGCATGCGCATCTGCGTCCTCTACGACTGCCTGTTCCCGTACACCGTCGGCGGCGCCGAGAGGTGGTATCGCAACCTCGCCCAGCGCCTCGCGGCCGACGGGCACACGGTCACCTACCTAACGCTGCGCCAGTGGCCGCGGGGCGAGCGGGGCGAGATCCCCGGGGTCCGCGTGATCGCCGCTGGGCCGCGGATGGCGCTCTATCGCGCCGCTGGCCAGCGGCGGATCCTGCCGCCGCTGGTGTTCGGCGCGGGCGTGCTCTGGCACCTGCTCCAGCACGGCCGGCGCTACGACATCGTGCACGCCTCTTCGTTCCCCTACTTCTCGCTGCTGGCGGCGGCCGTGGGGCGCCGCCGCGGCGGCTACGGGATCGTCGTCGACTGGTTCGAGCTGTGGACGCGCGACTACTGGCGCGAGTACCTGGGTCCGGTGGGCGGGCGGCTGGGCCGCGCCGTGCAGGGGCTGTGCCTGCGCGTGCGCCAGCGGGCCTTCTGCTTCGCCCGGATGACCGCGGCCCGCCTGCGCGAGGACGGGCTGCGCGGCGAGGTAACGGTCCTCGACGGGATGTACGAGGCGCCGCCGAAGCCGCGCGAGCCGCGCCCCGCCGAGCCGGTCGTGGTCTTCGCCGGGCGCCACATCCCCGAGAAACGCGCCGCGGCTGTCGTGCCCGCGATCGCCTGCGCGCGACGCGAGCTGCCCGAGCTGCGTGGCGAGGTGTACGGCGACGGCCCCGAGCGCTCCGCGGTGTTGCGGGCGATCGTCGACGGCGGCCTCGAGGGCATCGTCGCGGCGCCGGGTTTCGTGCCGTCCGCGCGCTTGGAGGGTGCGCTGGCGCGGGCGCTGTGCATGGTGCTGCCGTCGCGGCGCGAGGGCTATGGACTGATCGTCGTCGAGGCCGCCGCTGAGGGCGTCCCGAGCGTGGTCGTGCGCGATCCGGACAACGCGGCGACCGAGCTCGTGGAGGAGGGCGTCAACGGCTACGTGGCCGCGTCGGCGGACCCGCGGGACCTCGCCGCGGCGATCCTGCGCGTGCACCAGGCGGGTCCCGCACTCCGACATTCCACGGCGCGCTGGTTCGCCGCCAACGCGCGGAGGCTGTCGCTCGACGCGTCGTTGGAGACCGTGTCCGCCGCCTATTCGGCCAGCGCGCGCTCGTAGCTTGCCGCGGTCAGGTCCGCCGTGCGCTCCCAGGTGAAGGCCCGGGCGCGCTCGAGCCCCGCGGCGCGCAGGCGCGCGGCCTGGGGGGGATCGCCAAGCAGTCGCTCGATTGCGGCGCGGATGGCCCGCACGTCCTCGGGGTCGAACAGGAGCGCCGCGTCGCCGGCCACCTCCGCAAGCGAGGAGCGGGCCGAAGTCGCCACGGGGACGCCCCGCGCCATCGCCTCCAGCACGGGTAGGCCAAAGCCCTCGTGCAGCGACGGGAACACGAACGCGGTCGCCAGCGCGTAGAGCCCCTCGAGGTCGGCCGCCGGGAGCCAGGCGGGGAACGCGACGTCGCCGGCGAGCCCAAGATCCGCGGCGCGCCCACGCAGCTCGGCCTCATGCGGCGTTCGGTACCCGGGGAGTACCAGCGCGGGGCGGCGCTCGGACGGGATGCCGGCGACCGCCTCCAACAGCCGCCCGAGGTTCTTGTGGGGACGCTTGGCCGACACGCTGAGCAGCACCGGCCGGTCCCCGAGCGCGAGCCGCTCGCGCAACTCGGCTGCCCGCGTGGGTGTCACGGGTGGGGCGAGGGTAACGCCGAGGGGAACGACGTCGATCTTCTCGGTCCGCGTGCGCAGGTGCTTGACGAGGTCAGCCCGGGTCGAGGCGGCGTCCACGATGACCCGGTGCGAGCGGAGCGCTGCGAGGGGGACCAGCGCGCGCATCCCGAGCCCGCGGAGGCCGAAGTGCGCGTCAGGGACCAGCTTGTAGTTGAGGTCATGGATCGTCGTGACGCGGCGCGCGCGGCTGCGCAGCGGGGCGGTGCTGGCCAGGCTGTGGATCAGCGCGCACCCCTCCGCGGCGGCCATCCGCGGGACGTGCTGCTGCTCGCCGCGCACCCACTGGAGGCGGTTGCGCGCATTCACCGGCACGACGCGCATCGGCACCGCCTGCCCCCATGGCCCGTCGCGGTCGGCGGCCGCCTCGCGGTTGACCAGTGCGACGGGCTCGACGCCCTCGAGCTCCCCGAGGCGCGCGATCAGCTCGCGCGCGTAGATCTCCATCCCGCCCGTCTCGCCGGGGACGAGGAAGACGAGGTTGAGCGCGACCCGCACTTTCACGGCACCCGCCAGCCGGCGTGCTGGAACGCCGTCTGGACGGGTGCCGGCTCGCGGAAGTGCAGCTCCCAGCGCAGCGGGATCGGGTAGTCGGCGAAGCGCAGCGTGATCCCGTCCGCCGGGTTGGACCACTGCGCCCACTGCTTCAGGTAGACGCTGCCGCCGGAGGCGACCCGGTCGAGCAAGCCGAGATAGCCCTCGACCTGCGCCTGGGTCATCTCGTGCAGCGAGGAGATGGCCACACCAAGGTCCACCGATCCGTCGGCCAGCCCCGTCGCCTCGTCCGGGCTGAGAAAGCGCAGGCGCTCCGGCGCGAACTGGCTGGACAGGTACCAGCGCGTGATCGTGAGGGCGGGCTCGATGTCGACGATCGTGTAGCTGGCCCCGGGATAGAGGCTGAGCAGCACGTAGGCGAGCCGCCCGTAGCCGGCGCCGATCTCGAGGATCGAGGTCGGTTCGCGGCCGTCGAGCGCGCGGGTGATGGCGCCCGCCTCGAGCGCCGAGTTCGCGAGATCCTGGGAGATCAGGCGGCCGCGCCGTCTTACGGGCAGCGGGTCGCCCAGCGTCGGCTCTTGGAGCCGGGTCGCGCCGAGCGGGGCGTGCACGCGCGCGTACTCGGCGAGCAGCCGCACGAGGAACAC
>DASQFQ010000027.1:0-5316 GCA_035633075.1 Solirubrobacteraceae bacterium
CGGCGAGCTCCAAACCCGCCTCGCGCGCCGCCGCGGCGTGATCAATCACGCCGAACACCGTCAACCCACGTCGCTCGATCGCGTCAGACAGACGCCCGACAGTCTCCCGATAACCAGAAGCACTCCGCTTAACGATCACCCACCACATTCTCCACGGTCGGCACTGAAGTGCTCAAACACAGCGGCGCCCGCACTACCGCTTCGCGACGAGCATCAGGCGTGCGCCGGCAGGCGATCGGCGCCCTCGCCAATGCTGGGTTTGTGGAAGAGCAGCTGTCCCATCCCACACCAACCAGGCTGTCGCCCCGGGACGACGCGCGAGCGTGGGGACTCAAGGACGGGCAGCTCCCGCATCACCAGGGCGAAGCGGGCGTGGCGCAACTCGCGACTCGGACGCCTCCCTTTCGTCCGCAGCGGTAGCGAACGGCACCCGCGCGGAGACGCCTGCTTGCACATGGAAACGAGCAGCGAAGGCCTGGCTGCTGCTTTCCACCGCAGCAGCAGTGGGCGACGCCCAGCGTTGAGTCGAGCGCCGGCTGTCACTGGACCGGGAGGAGACGCGGCTGATCGATGATCACGTCGTCCGGAGCGACAATCGTCGACTGTCTGCCCACCGTGGGCGGCTTCGCGGCTCGCCTGGTCACCGAGTCGAGCTTCTTGGAGCTCCAGGGCGCCCGCCGGCCGCGTGATCAGCCCAGCTCGACGACGCGCGCGGCGTCGAAGGCCGTTACGGGCTGGTGCGGATACCCTCGCGGTTTGATGTCGCCGGCGAGCACGACCGCGTCGACGTCGAGCGGCGGGGGCTCGAACGCGGCGAACTCGACGCGCAGGTCGCTGAGCACGCGGAGGCGCACGTGCCGCAGCGCTACCCCGGTACCGGCATCGGGCCCGCGACCACCCCCCGGTCGTGGAGCCGGCCGATCTCGGCGTCGCTCATCCCGAGCAGCCCCGCGAGCACCGCGTCGGTGTGCTGCCCGAGCGCCGGGGCGCGCTCGGGCGGGCGCCGTTCGGCGTTTGAGAACACGAGCGGCGAGCCGGGCATGAGGAAGCTGCCGATCCCTGGTTGCTCGACCTCCTCGAACATCGGGTTCGCCGACGAGCAGCGCGGGTCTTCCGTCACGAGCTGGGTGAACGTCTGGTAGCGATCCGTCGGTTCGGGGCTCGTGTGACCGGCGGCTCCGCGATGATGCCCTCCGCCGATGGCTGGGAGAGCTCGAAGTCCGCGGGGTCGAAGCTCGCGGTGCGCCGGCGGAAGCGCCAGGTCCAGTCCGGCCACAGCATTGAGTTGTGGCCTGTCCTGTCGAGGTACCAGCTCGCGCAGCCCGTGTTCCAGACCGTCCCCTGCATGCGCTCGTCGAGGTCGGCGTTGAAGCGTGCCGCCGCGTCCTCGCGCACTTCGACGGTGTCGGCGCCGTGGCGGTCCATGTAGCGCAACGCGCCCATCACGTAGGCCAGCTGCGACTCGATCATGTAGACCATCGAGGAGTGCCCGAGCCCGGTGTTGGGCCCGCAGAGGACGAACAAGTTGGGGAAGCCGGGCATCGCGGTCCCGAGGTGGGCCCTGGGGCTGCCCTGCCAGACTTCGTCGAGCGTCCTGCCGCCCGGCCCCCGCACGATCTTGGCGACCGCCATGTCGGTGACCTCGAAGCCCGTGCCGAAGATGATCGCGTCGACCTCGCGCTCCTCGCCGTGCCCAGTCACGATCGAGTCCGCCGTGACCTTCGCGACGCCGCCGGTCAGCAGCTCGACGTTGGGCTTGCCCAGCGCCGGATACCACTTGTTCGAGGGCAGGATCCGCTTGCAGCCGATCGTGTCGCCGGGCAAGACCTTCTCGAGCAGCGCCGGGTCGGAGATCTGCCTTCGCATGTGCCAGCGGGCGATCCGCTCCGGGACCTTCATAAGCCGCGGGTCCTTGACGAAGCCGAGCACCAACAGCTCGCGGCCGCCGTAGGCGCCCCCGCGCACGAGCTTTTGCAGAAGCGGGAAGCGCTTGTAGAGCCGCGCCTCGATGCGGGTGATCGGGCGGTTGGGGTGGGGCATGACCCACGGCGGCGTGCGCTGGATGACGTGGAGCTGCGCAACGTCCCTTTGGATCTCGGGCACGAACTGGATCGCCGACGCGCCGGTGCCGACCGCGGCGACGCGCTTGCCCCCGAGGTCGTAGCCGTGGTTCCAGCGCGCGGAGTGGAATGTCTCACCCTCGAAGGCGTCGAGCCCCTCGAGCGGCGGCGTTTTGGGCTCCGCCAACGGCCCCAGGCCGGCGACGACGACCCGCGCGCGGACCGGACCGGCGGAGGTCTCGATCGTCCAGCCGCCGGCGTCCCAGTCGATGCGGGTGACGTCGCAATTCAGGCGTACGTGCGGGCGGATGCCGAACTCGTCGGCGCAGCGCCGCAGGTAGTCCCGGATCTCGGGCTGGGGCGAGTAGGTCTCGCTCCAGCCGGGGTTGGGCGCGAAGGAGAACGAGTAGAGGTGCGAGGGGACGTCGCAGGCGCAACCCGGGTAGGTGTTGAAGTGCCAGGTACCGCCCACATCCTCCCCACGCTCGAGCACGGTGAACTCCTCGATCCCCTCCTGCTTGAGGCGGATCGCCATCCCCAGGCCCGAGAAGCCGCTGCCGACGATCGCGATGCCGACGTCGAAGGTGTCCATGTGAGTTACATAGCGGATCGAACGACGCGTTGCCGAGTCGGCTGTGCCGGTACCTGGAGGCAGTGCCCGACCCGGCGACTCCAGATGGCCTCATGAGCGGCGTCGACGCTGCCCGCCTCGGGCGCATCCGCACGCACTTCGACCGCTACTGAGAGACCGACTTCCCGAAGAGCGCTAGCTCGGACGCTGTCACGAACGCCGCGGCGAGCACGAAGCCCAGCACGCCGGTCACTAGCGCGAGCTTCAGCTGGCGGCGGTCAAGCCGCCGCCGCGGGCGCTCGTCGAACACGTGGCGGTCGCCCGACCACACCTCCGGCACCTCGACGCGCTCGCCGGCTGAAAGCGGCTCGAGCGGCTCCTCGGCGGGTCGCGGCGAGCCGGGCTCGCCGATGACGGTTCCGCCGGCGGTCGGGCGCCACACGCCGACCGCGCCGATCCTCTCGACCGGCTTGTGCAGCAGCTCGCTGACGACGGCGACGACGATCGGCGTCACCGCGGTGGCGATCAACGTGCCCTTCTCCCACAACAGCGGCACCACAACGGTCGCCACCACGGCCGAACAGCTCGCGATCACCAGCGTCGTGCCCGAGACGCCGCCGTCGCCGCCGGACCGCGCCCGGCTCCCGGCCGTCACGCTCGCGAAACCCCGCCGCCCGCAACCCGCCCGGCCGGGAGGTCAGGCCGGCCGCGAGCCGGGCTCGCCGGGACCCGTGCGGCCAGCGACGACCAGCGACGACCAGCGAGGACCAGCGAGGACCAGCGAGGACGCCGTGGTTCCTGCTCGTCCGCTGTAAACCTGCGCGCGGCCGGGATGCGGGCGACGACCAGCGAGGACGTCGCGTTTTCGGGGCTCGGCCCGCGCGAGGCGCGGCTTGGGTGCGGGCGACGGGCGCTGGGGCGCGAGATCATGTTGCGTAGGCGTCGAGGTGCTCGAGGAGCTGGCCGTAGAGCTGGCGCAGCGCCCGCCGGGCGCGCCCGCGCGCCAGGCGGCCGTTGATGTCGGGGTCGCGCAGCTCGGCGGCCAGGCGCACGACTGTGCGCTCGCCGTCGCCGCCCGGGGTCAGCGTCCAGGTGATCACCAACGCCGAATGCAGGTCACGCTCGCGCAGCTGGCGGCCCGCCATCGGCTCCTCGATGGCCGCCACGACGAGCCGCTGGTGGCGTCCGATCCGCAGCCGGTAGTTGATCACCGTGCGCTCGCCCTCCTGCTGGACGGCATAGTCCGCGAAGTGCTCGGTCAGCATCCGCGGACGCGCGGCCCTGTAGTCGCGCAGCACCACCCACACGCGGTCCATCGGCGCGTCGACCGTGCGCTCGACCTGCACGCAAATCCGACGCCCGAACCCCGCGTCTGTCGGGGCAGCAGGACCGGTCGCCTCGGGTGACATCGAGGCTATGGTGACGCTCCTGCCCGCGGCACGCCTCGCAGGCCCGACCCACTGCGATGCCACCAGCGACGAGGATCTCCCGTCCCCGGTCCCGTGCGCGGCCTTGCTGGCGCGCGATTCAGCAGCTCGCAGACCGCAGGCGGACGGCGCCAAGACGGCGACAGGTGCAAGGACCCAACGCGTCCACGTCACGTCTGGGCGAGAGGGGCCGCCAACACCACCGTGACCAGCGGTTCTGGACAGTCGGTGCGCGCGCCGCTGACCGCTCAAGACGGCCGCGTGACCGGCGCGATTCGGGACTCCTAGGCGCGCCGAAATCTGATCCTGGAAGAGCTCGACGGCCTGCCGGTGGTCATCCTCGCGGGCGGCTGGTCGCGGCAGCGCGCTTCTCGGGCTCTGGTCGACGTAACGCCATTGGGTTAAGCGACGCGCGCGTTTGACGCTGGCGGTACGCTCCGGAGGCCAACGTAGTGAGCAGCCAGGTGCGCGCGCGGCGGCAGAGGGGTGACGATGGTGCCGGTCACGATCGATCAAGCGGAGCGCCACACGACGCCCCCGTCGCGCTTTGCGGGCGGCCAGGTGGCGGAGATTTTGGCGCGGCTCGGGTCGCCAGCGTCCGATCTGAACGGGCGTCGGCTCGAGCGCGAGGTACACGCGGCGTTGGCGCGGCTCCGAACGCCGTCGCGCGAACAGCCACGCGGCGCCTCGCGATCAGCTCGACGAGGCTAACGTCACGGCCGCCCTACGCAGAGTCCGGCCGCGGCGCCTGAAGCGCTGCCGCGCGCTCATGGCATCCGGCAATCGGGCCAAAGTGGGCCCGGCGCGATCGTCGCCGCACTTGGCGACCCACGACGGTTCTCCTCATTGCGCCAGCCGGGGCGCTGCCGGCCTGGACATCACTGTCCACGAATCCGACGTGCGCCGCCGTAGCGTGCACCTCGCGCCCGAGCTGCCCGTCTCACTCAAGGCCATCTTCGAAGCGGCGCAGACCGCCGCGCTCCCCGCCTGCCTGACCACGACGACGATCTACAGCTCTCACAGCGACTCGGTGCCAACCGCGCCGCGCTCAAGATTCTGCGCCGCGCCCACCACACGCTGCGCGCTCGGCGGCGACGCGCTCACCCGGCCTGATCACCTCGCCTAGGGTGGGGACGGCGATGTCACGGACTACGGACGTCGATTGGGTCGTCATCGGCTCGGGCTTCGGCGGCAGCGTCGCCGCGCTGCGGCTGGCCGAGAAGGGCTACTCGGTGCGGGTGCTGGAGAGCGGGTTGCG
>DASQFQ010000028.1:0-1790 GCA_035633075.1 Solirubrobacteraceae bacterium
GTATATCGAGCTATGAGCCACATCGCGGTGTCGAACCTGGCCTACGCCCACCCCGGCGGCGACCTGCTCTTCGACGGCGTGTCCTTTCGGCTGGCGCCGGGGCGCCACGCGGGCCTGATCGGGGCCAACGGCGTGGGCAAGAGCACGTTGCTGCGGATCCTGGCGGGTGAACTTCAGGCGGCGGAGGGCACCGCCGCGCACGGCGACCGCGCCGCCTACATGGCACAGGAGGTCGGGCAAGGTGACGGCACGGTGCGGGAGCTACTGCTCTCGGCGGCGCCCGAGCGGGTGCGCGCGACGGGGCTGGCGATGCTGCGCGCCGAGCGCGAGCTGGCGGCGGGTGACGATGCCGCCGGGGTCCGGCTCGGCGAGGCGATCGGCTCGTGGTCCGACCTCGGGGGCTACGAGCTCGAGGGCCAGTGGGACGCAGCCTGCCGGCGGATCATGCGCGCCGGGCTCCAAGAGGTCGGCGACCGCCCCGCGGCCACGCTCTCGGGCGGCGAGCGAAAGCGCCTGGTCCTTGACCTGGGGTTCGCGTCCGACGCTCAGGTACTGCTCCTCGACGAGCCCGACAACTTCCTCGACGTCCCGGCCAAGCGCGAGCTCGAGGCCTTGATCCGAGCCACGCGCAAGACGGTTCTCGTGATCTCCCACGACCGCGAGCTGCTGACCGCGGCCTGCAACACGATCGTCACCCTCGAAGGATCGGGTGCCCGGGTGCACGGCGGCTCGTACGCCACCTACCCCGAGGCGCGCGAACACCGCCAGAAGCTGATGGGCGACCGTCTCGCCCGCTGGCGGGAGGAGGAGAAGCGACTGCGCGATCGGGTACGGATCTTCAAGGAGCGCGCGAGGTACGCCGACAGCTGGGCCAAGCGCGCCGACGCCGCCGAGACGCGCTGGAAGCGCTTCGTGGCCGAGGGTCCGCCCCCCGCGCCCGTGAGCGACCAGCACATGCAGGTGCGCCTGCGCGGGGGAGACTCCGCCCGGCGGGTTCTCGACTTGCGGGAGGTTTCGATCGACGGCCTGGTGGACGCCTTCTCCGAGGAAGTCCACTTCGGCGAGCGCATCGGCGTGATCGGCCCCAACGGGTCAGGCAAGACGCACCTGATTCGCCTCTTGGCCGGCGAGCGCGTGGCCCACGACGGGGAGATCGTCGTTGGCCCGCGCGTATCGCCCGGCCTCTTCACCCAGCTCAACGCCCGCCCGGACTTCGCGCGCCGCAAGCTGCTGGAGATCGTGGTCGAGCGCCTCAAGGCGATGGAGGCCGCAATGCAGGCGCTCGCCCGCTACGGCCTGGCCGACGCCGCCAACCGAAGCTATGAGACCCTGTCCGGCGGAGAAAAGGCGCGCCTGGAGATCCTCTGTCTCGAGGCGGAGGGACACAACCTCTTGCTGCTCGACGAGCCCACCGACAACCTCGACATCGACTCCTCCGAGGCGCTCGAGTCCGCGCTCGACGGCTTCGAGGGCACGGTCGTGGCTGTGTCCCACGACCGGGCATTCCTGCGTCGGCTGGACCGCTTTCTCCTGATAGGACTCGACGGCACGGTCGCCGTCCTACCCGACGCGCCCAGCGCGCTCGAAGCGATCGCCTGATCATGCCGCCGCACAACAACGTCCTCGTCGTGGGCACCGGGCCCGTCGGCCTCCTCCTCGCCTGTGAGCTTGCCCGCCGAGACGTGGCCCTCCGGGTGATCGACAAGTTGCCTCGACCCACGACCGAGTCCCGCGCCATCGTCGTCCACGCCCGCAGCCTCGAGATGCTCGAGCGGGTGGGCGTGGCCGAA
>DASQFQ010000029.1:0-3604 GCA_035633075.1 Solirubrobacteraceae bacterium
TCTCAAATGCCTCGTGCCATCGCCGCCAGGCCTCCTGGATGCCGTTAGGGCCGCGCGCGACGCCCCAGTCGCCCCACAGGCCCGCGTGGTCCTCCCACACAACGTCCCCGGCGTACGCCGCATATACGGCCTCCCAATCGCGTCGCCTGTCCGCCTCCCAGATCCCGCGCACCAGGTCCACGTTCTCCTGCGACATCGCCGCCACTATCCCGCTAACGCTTTTCGCGCGCATTGCGATAGCGCGCTGATGCTAGGCGTGCTCCCTGTTTGTCCGGTCGGGGTGGCGCAGGGTGACTACGATCTCGTCGCCCTCGACGCGGACCGCGTAGCGGCGCACGCGCAGGCGCGCGTCGACGGCGCAGCGGCCGGTGGCGATGTCGAAGTCCCACTTGTGCCAGGGGCAGCGCACGAGAGTGTCCGGGGCGCCAAGCGCGGGGCGGCTGTCGCGCAGCTCGATCGCGGTGGCGATGCGCCCGCTCGAGCAGAGCGGCGCGCCGCGGTGCGGGCAGCGGTCGGCCAGCGCGTGAAGCTCCTCGCCCACACGGTAGATGCCGATGCGGTGGCCCCCGAGCTCGACCATCCTGCGTTCGCCGTGGCCGGGGGCCTCGGCGAGCGGAAGGCGCAGCTCGGCTCCCAGCCTGCGACTCATGCGGCGACCGGGGCCGGGAGGCCGAAGAAGCGGCTTGCGTTGCGGTGGGCGACGCCGTCCCGCCAGTCGGCGGGCAGCCGGTTGAGCGTCTGGCGGGGATCGTCGTAGTCCCAGTGCGGGTAGTCGCTCGAGAAACAGAGCGTGTCCCACGGACGCAGTCCCTCGAGGGCGAGCGCCAGAAGGCGATCGTCGGGCGGCTCCTCGAGCGGCTGGGTGGTGAAGCGCACGCGCTCGAAGACGTACTCGGACGGCGGGCGTACGCACCACGGCATCTCGCTGCGGCATGCACGCCACACCGTGTCGAGCCGCCAGAGGAGCCCGACGAACCCGACGAGACCGCCCTCCATCATCATGACGCCGGTGCGCGGGAAGCGCTCGAGGATTCCGTGGCAGAGTAGCGACGCGAGGTGCCCGTGCATGCCTGAGCCGCAGAGCGCGTGGTACTCGCCGTAGTGGTCGGGATAGCCGGCCGCGGTCACCGGCCCCGCGATCCCGACGCCCTCGAAGTGCGTGTGCACGACGACCGGCAGCCCGACGTCGTCGCACGCCCGCCACAGCGGGTCGTATACGGGGTTGCCGTACGGGATCCGGGCCGCGCCGGGGAGGAACACGCCGACGAACTCCTCGCGCTTCCCCACTCGGCGGATCTCGACGGCCGCCGCCTCGGGGTGCTGTGCCGGCACCACGACGAGCCCGCACAGGCGCGGCTCGGGCTCCAGCCAGTGCTCGAGCAGCCAGTCGTTGTAGGCACGGCTGAGGTGGGCGGCGAGGATGCCGTTGGGGATGATCGAGAACGCGGCGGCCTCGTCGGGCGTGAGGATGCCGTGGTCGACGCCGAGCGGCTCGAGCGCGTTGGCCCGGACCTGATCGAGCGTCTGACCGACCAGCTGCGAACCGACCGCCGTCGACGCGCGGTCGAAGGCGTCCTCGCGCAGCCAGCCGGTGGGGTGATACCAGGGATAGCTGGGCATGCCGAGGCCGTTCGTACCGCAGCTGACGACCAACTCGCGGGTCGCCGGGTCCAGATAGGGCGCCAGATCGAGAACCGTCTCGTAGCCCACATGGATGTCACAGTCGACCAGCACCGGCCACCTCCGTCGATCACAATGTGATCTACTTCGCTCATTACTGACGACGCCATTGAACCAGCCGCTGATGTGGGCCGCAAGCACGTCCACGCGCCGGGGCTGCCACGCGCGCAGTCGCTGAGCCGGGGGGCCGCACTAGTACGCGCCGCTGGCGCTGGCGGCGCACCGTCCACGGCGCAGCTCGCGCGGACGTGCAGGCTGCCGGTCGCGACGGCCGCGCGCCTGCTCGCCACGCTCTCGGATGAGGGCTTCGTCGAGCGGACGGCCGGTGGCGCCGGCTGGACCATCGGGCTCCCACTCGTGCGGCTCGCCCAGGCCGCCGATCCCGATCGCGCGATCGTCACCGTCGCCCGTCCGGTGCTCGAAGAGCTCGCGGCTGACGCTGGCGAGAGTGCCGCGCTGGCCGTCCCGCGCCCCGGACCCGCGATGGACGTGATCGCCCAGGCCGACGCGCCCGGGCTGCTCGGGGCGAGCGACTGGGTCGGCCGTCGCTTCCCGCTTCACGCCTCCGCACCCGGCAAGCTCGTGCTGGCCGAGCTCGACGACTCTCAGCTCACCCAGTGGGTCGAGCACGTTCACCCGAAAGAGTTCACGCCGCGGACTATCACGACCGTGCGCGGGCTGCGGGCCGAGCTCGCCACGATCCGCGCCCAAGGCTACGCCGAGCTACACGACGAGCTCGAGCCGGCGCTCGCGAGCCTTGCCGTGACCGTGCGCGGCACGGGCGGCGAGGCACTCGCTTTCGTCGGAGTCAGCGGTCCGAGCGCGCGCCTGAACGCCGCGGGCCGTCGCGCCCTCGCCGGCCTCGTACGTGCCGCCGCGGAGCGGATCGCCCGCGCAGCCGCCGAGCAGCGCTGACGACGCCACCGCCGTCAGACCCGCGGGATTCGATGTCCTGGCCGCGACGCACGCCACGGTCGGATCGGCGGGTCACTGCACCCGGAACCCCCGGCCGGCACACCTGGGCCTGAGCGGGGGACGGGGCTGTGAAGGTCCCAGGGGCGTGCCGTGAGCCTGATTCGGTGATGCGTGCCGGTCACGGGGCGTCAAGCGACACCGCCTTCCTCTCGCCTCCGCCACGGGAGCAGGCGTCCGTAAGGGTCCTGCGCCAGACGGCCGGCAAGCGTCTACCGACGACCCTGAACACTGTCTTGCATGGACAACGTCGAGATCGCCGACCGAGTGGAGGCGTTCGCCGCGCTGCTGGAACTCGCCGAGGCGAATCCCTACAGCGCCCGCGCCTACCGGCGGGCCGCGCAAACGATCCGCGATGCGCCGACGCCGGTGGCGGACCTCGTGCGCACGGGCCGGGTGCGGCAGCTGCGCGGGATCGGCGGCGGGATCGAGGCCCGGCTGCACGAGCTGGTCGAGACCGGGGAGATCGGGGAGCTGGCCGAGCTCGAGCGGGAGCTTGCGCCCGGACTCGTCGGCCTCGGTCGCTATCTCGGCCTGGGGGCGCGGCGCTCGGTCGAGATCGCGCGGGCGCTCGGCGCGCGTACGCCAGACGAGTTCCGCGACGCGGTGGCGGCAGGGCGGCTGCGCTCGGTGCGAGGCATCGGGCCGAAGACGGAGGCGCAGGTGCTCGAGGCGCTCGCGCGCGAGCCCGAGTCCCGGCCGCGGCGGGGCCTCATGCTCACGCAGGCGCGTGAGCTGCTGAACGGCATCGCGCACGCGCTCGGCGGGGAGGCGGCCGGTGACCCGCGGCGCTGGCGCGACGCCTGCGAGGCGCTGAGCGTCGTCTGCACGGCGGCGGATCCGTCCGCGGTGCTCGGGCGTTTCGGCGAGCTGCCGCAGATCGTCGCGCTGATCGAGCGGGAGGAGCGGCGCGCAGTCGGGCTGACGGTCGAAGGCGTGCCCGTGGAGCTCC
>DASQFQ010000030.1:0-2891 GCA_035633075.1 Solirubrobacteraceae bacterium
CCTGCGCGGGCCGTTCGACTATCGCCTGGCCGGCGCCTTCGAGGACGTGGGGGTGGGGAGCATGCTGGTGGTGCCGTTCGGCCGCCGGCAGCTGCTCGGAGTGGTCGTGGACGTGGCCGACGAGAGCGAGCTGCCGCCCGAGCGGCTGGCGGAGCCGATCGCCGCGCTCGAGGCCGACGTGCCGCAGTCGCTCGTCAGGCTCGGGCTCTGGGTGGCGCGGGAGTACGTCTCGACACCCGCCCGAGGGCTCGCGCTCGTGCTTCCGCCGGGCACCGGTACGGGCGCCGGCCGGCCGCTGCGCCCCAAGCGCTCGCTGCGGGCGGCGATCACCCCGGTTGGCGAGGCCGCGCTGGCCGAGGGCACGCGCCTGGGGGCGCGGCAGCGAGCCGCGCTCGAGGCGCTTGCGGGAGAAGGTCGCGGTGAGCCGGGCACCGCCCGGCACTTGCGCAAGACGCCGCTGGGCGCCGCCGCCCTCGCGCGCCGCACGGGCTGCTCGCATTCCACGCTGCGCAGCCTCGAGCGGCGCGGGCTGCTGCGGCTCGAGAACGCCGCCGAGGCTCCGCGCCGCCCGCGCGTGGAGCGAGTGGGCGCGCGCACCGGGAGCGTGGCGCTCACGACGGGCCAGGAGGCGGCCTTCGCGGCGATCGAGTCGCGGCTGGACGCTCCCGCCGAGGGCCTGCCGCTCCTGCTGCACGGCGTCACGGGCAGCGGCAAGACCGAGGTGTACCTGCGCTCCGTGGCAGCCGTGCTCGAGCGCGGCCGGTCGGCGATCGTGCTTGTGCCGGAGATCGCGCTCACGCCGCAGACCGCCGGCCGCTTCGTCGAGCGCTTCGGCGACCGCGTGGCGGTGATGCACTCGCGCCTATCGCAGCGCGAGCGCTACGACGAGTGGTGGCGCATGCGCCGGGGGGAGGCGCGCGTCTGCGTGGGGCCCCGCTCGGCGGTGTTCGCTCCCTTCGAGGACCTCGGGCTGATCGTCGTCGACGAGGAGCACGACGGCTCGTACAAGCAGGAGGGCGACCCGCGCTACGACGCCCGCGCGGTCGCCGAGCGTCGCGCCGCCGAGGAGGGCGCGCTGCTGGTGGCGGGCAGCGCCACGCCGAGGCCGGAGAGCATGCTGCACTACGAGCGGATCGAGCTGCCGTCGCGTGTGGACGGGCGCCGCCTGCCGCCGGTGGAGCTGGTCGGGATGGCGGGCACGGCCGGGCCGCTGCACGAGCGCACGCGCCAGGCGCTCGAGGAGGTGCGCCGGCGCGAGGAGAAGGCGATCGTGCTGCTCAACCGGCGCGGGTGGTCGAACTTCCTCTCGTGCCGCTCGTGCGCCCGCGTGTGGGACTGCCCGAACTGCGACGTGACCCTCGTGCTCCACCGCGCGCTCGACGAGGTGGCCTGCCACCACTGCGGCCACCGCGAGCCGGCGCCGCGCGTGTGCCCGCACTGCGCGTCCGTGTCCGTGGCGCGCCACGGCGCGGGCACCGAGCAGCTCGAGCGCGAGCTCGAGGAGCTGGTCGCGCCGCTGCCGGTCTTCCGGCTCGACTCGGATGTCGCCGCGGCTGCCGGCGTGGCGGCCGTGCTGCGCCGCTTCGACGCCGCGCCCGCGGGCGTGCTCGTCGGCACGCAGATGGTGGCGAAGGGCCACGACTTCCCGGACGTAACGCTCGGCGTCGTCCTCGACGCGGACGCCACGCTGCGCTTCCCCGACTTCCGTTCCGAGGAGCGCACCTTCGCGCTGGTGGCGCAGCTGGCCGGCCGCAGTGGCCGCGGCGCCCGCGGCGGCCGCGTGATCGTCCAGGCGCTGGACCCCGCTGCCGAGGCCCTGCGGTTCGCCGCCCGCCACGACGCCGACGGCTTCCTGGAGGCGGAGCTGCGCCGCCGCGAGCTGCTCGGCTATCCGCCCCACGGGCATCTGATCCGGGTGGTGTGCTCGTCGACCCAGCCGGGCCCCGAGCTGGCGGCCGCGACGGCGGTCCGCGAGCTCACCGAGGCGGCGGGCGTTCCGGTGCTCGGCCCCGCGCCGCTGTTCCGACGCCAGGGCCGCCACCGCGCCCAGCTGGTGGTGCGAGCGCGCGAGCGCGAGCCTGCGATCGTCGCGGTGCGCGAGGCGGTCGAGCGGGTGGCGGCGGAACGCGAGCACGCCGCGGCCAGCTTCGCCGTGGACGTGGATCCGCAGTAGCGCCCCGCAGTCGGCGTTACACTCGCTTCCCGATGGGTGAAGAGCGGCACGATCCGGAGCTCGAGCGCGAGGACGAGGAGGTCCCGCAGCTCGATCCCGAGGCGGAGGCGCGGCGCGTTGCGGCCATATCGTTCGTCCGCCGCCTCGGCGATCCGATCCTGAAGTCGAGCGCCACTCCGGTCGACCGCTTCGACGACCCCCTGCGCAGGCAGGTCAGCCGGATGGCCGGGATCATGGGCGACGCGTCCGGAGTCGGCCTCGCGGCCCCGCAGCTCGGGATCTCCCAGCGCCTGCTGGTCTACCGCATCGGCCCCGACGCTCCGGTGGTGGCGCTCGCCAACCCGGAGCTCGAGTGGACGAGCGACGACCAGGAGACCCTCGACGAGGGCTGCCTGTCGATCCCGGGCATCACCGTCGACGTCGAGCGGCCCATCCACGTGCGCGTGGGCGCCCTCGACGAGGACGGCGAGCGCCGCCTGGTCGAGGCCTCGGGCCTCGAGGCCCGTGTGATCCAGCACGAGATGGACCACCTCGACGGCGTGCTCATCCTGGACCGCACGACGCGCGACGAGCGCAAGCGCGCCCTGCGCGAGCTCCGCGAGGCGGAGCGCGCGCGCGAGCAGGCCGCCTAAAGACCCGAACGACGAGCACTGAAAGGGTCCGCTCGGGTCGCTTTCAGTGCTCCAAATGCAGCACTTCTTCGTACGCCGGCAGGGTG
>DASQFQ010000031.1:0-2905 GCA_035633075.1 Solirubrobacteraceae bacterium
AAGGAGGCGATCCAGATCCTCGAGGAGAACTTCGGCGACCGGGTGTACGGCGCGCGCATCAGGAAGACGATCCGGTTCGCGGAGGCTCCCGTGAAGGGGATTTCGGTGCTCAAGTACGACCCGACGGGAACGGCTGCCGACGCCTATCGCCAACTGGCGAAGGAGGTGCTCTCGAATGGCAGGTAAGCGGGCGAGCATGCGCGAGGGGCCGCTCGCGGCCCTCTTCCGCAAGACCGAGGCCGACGAGCTGGAGTCACATGGCGAGGAGCGTGCCGCCGCGACGCCGACGCCACCGCCGGAGCCCGACACCGACGCTCCGCGCGTGCCGACCCCGCAGGAGCGCCTCCGCCACGCATTCTCCTCCGACCTGCCCGACAACCTAATGGCGCCGCCGGTGCCCGAGGCCCCCGCCGAGCACGCGTACACGGGCAACTACGGCGCCGCGCCCGTCGGCAAGCCGCAGCTGCGGGTCGTCGGCGTTGGCGGCGCGGGCGTCAACGCGCTCAACCGAATGATCGAGGCCGAGGTCAACGGCGTCGAGTTCATCGCCGTCAACACCGACGCGCAGTCCCTCCAGCAGGCGGCCGCCCACGTGTGCGTGCAGATCGGGGGCGATGCCACCCGCGGGCTCGGCTCGGGCTCGGATCCGGAGCTGGGCCGCCAAGCCGCGATGGAGGACTACGACCGCACCAAGGCCCTGCTCAAGGGATCCGACATGGTTTTCATCACCGCCGGCGAGGGCGGCGGCACCGGGACGGGCGGCGCGCCCGTCATCGCGCGCATCGCCCGCGAGCTCGGGGCGCTGACGGTCGGCATCGTCACCAAGCCGTTCGGCTTCGAGGGATCGCGGCGCGCGCAGGCCGCCGAGAAGGGCATCGAGGCGCTGGCCGCGGAGGTCGACACGCTCATCGTCGTCCCGAACAACCGCCTGCTCTCGGTGCTCGACAAGAACACGTCGATGGTCGAGGCATTCCGCGTGGCCGACGACGTCCTGCGCCAGGGCGTGCAGGGCATATCGGACCTGATCACGCTGCCCGGCCTGATCAACCTCGACTTCGCCGACGTGCGGACGATCATGTCCGAGGCGGGCTCGGCGCTGCTGGGCATCGGCATGGGCACGGGCGAGAAGCGCGCCGTCGACGCCGCCGCGCAGGCCGTGGCGTCGCCGCTGCTCGAGACCTCCGTCGAGGGGGCACGCTCGATCCTGCTGTCGATCACCGGTGGACGCGACCTCTCGCTGTGGGAGGTCAACGAGGCCGCCAAGGCCGTCCAGGAGGCCGCCCACCCCGACGCGAACATCATCTTCGGGGCGATGCTCGACGACAAGCTCGAGGACGAGGTCTGGATCACCGTGGTGGCCACCGGCTACGGCGAGAGGCGCCCGCAGCAGCGCCAGGAGCAGGGCGGCCGCTTCGACGAGCCGTTCGGCGAGCCGCGCGTGAGCCGCTCGCCGTCGCGCGACTCCTCCGCGCGGATCGACGTCGACGTGCCCGAGTTCATCCCCCGGTACTAGTGGTCCCGTCCGCAAGTCCCTCGGGTTTCCGGCGGTCGCCCGCCGCGCCTGGCGGCGTCCTCGGTCGGGGCAATGGCGCTGCCATTGCACCCTCCCTGCGTCCTTGCCAGCCACGCCGGGCGCCTCGCCGGCGAACCCGCCGGACTCACGGACGGAACCACTAGCCGGCACCACTAGATTCCGCTGATGCGCGGCGTCGTCGCCGCCGGGCACCCCGTCACGGCCGAGGCCGGTGCGCAGATCCTGCGCACCGGCGGCAACGCCGTGGACGCCGCGCTCGCCGCGATGCTCACGTCGTTCGTGGTCGAGCCGCTGCTGACCGGACTGGGGGCGGGCGGGTACATGCTGGTCGCCGCGCCCGGCGACGAGCCCGTGCTGCTCGACTTCTTCGTCGAGGCGCCGGGACGCGGCGGGGATGGGCGCGAGCGGGCGCCGCTGCTACCGGTTGACGTCTACTTCGAGGACGCCGTGCAGACGTTCAACGTCGGCGCCGCGTCATGCGGCGTGTACGGGACGCCGGCCGGCATCTGCGAGGCCCACCGGCGCTACGCCACGGTGCCGCTGAGCGACCTCGCAGCGCCGGCGACCACGCTCGCGCGCGCGGGCGTGGAGGTCAACCCCCAGCAGGCCTACATCAGCGCGCTGCTCGAGCCGATCACCGCCACGACGCCGGAGGCGCGGGCGAAGTTCTGGTCGGGCGGCCGGGCGGCCCGGGAGGGCGACGTCCTCGCGGATCCCGACCTGGCCGACGCGCTGGAGCGGCTTGGAGCGGAGGGCGACGCGCCCTTCTACACAGGCGACGTGGCCGCCGCGGTGTGCGAGCGCATGGCGGCGCTCGGGGGGGCCGTCGGCCCCGACGACCTCGCGGCCTTCCGGGCGGTGCCGCGGGAGCCCGTGCGTGTGGGCTATCGCGGCCGGGAGGTCTTGACCAACCCGCCGCCATCCGCCGGCGGGATCCTGATCGCCTACGTGCTCGCCCTGCTCGAGCGCGAGCCCGGCCCGCCGAGCCTGCAGCGCCTCGTCGCCGCCATGCAGGACGCGCACCTCCAGCGCACTCCCGCCTTCGTGGAGGGTCTAGCGCGACCCGGGTTCCTCGAGGAGTTCATGGCCTCGCGCCTGGGCTCCACCACCCACATCTCGGTGCTCGACGGTGCCGGCTGGGCCGCGACGGTGACCTGCTCGAACGGCGAGGGCTCCGGGCTGCTGGTGCCGGGCACCGGGCTGCACCTGAACAACATGCTCGGCGAGCAGGACCTGTCCCCGCTCGGCTTCTTCACCCACCCGCCGGGTCGCCGGCTGCCGTCGATGATGGCGCCCACCGTGGTCCGCCGGGACGGCCAGGTCGAGCTGGTGCTCGGGTCGGCCGGCGCCAACCGGATCCGCAGCGCGCTG
>DASQFQ010000032.1:0-4584 GCA_035633075.1 Solirubrobacteraceae bacterium
CGCTTCTACGAGGTGCGGGCGAAGTCCGCGCTCAACCGCGTCCCGCAGGCCTCGCGCATGCCGTTCGGGTGGACGATCAACCCTTATCGGGGATGCAGTCATGCTTGCCTTTACTGCTTCGCTCGCCCCACGCACGAGTACCTTGACCTCAACGCCGGGCGGGACTTCGAGCGCGAGATCGTCGTCAAGGTCAACGTTCCCGAGGTCCTCCGTGCCGAGCTGGGGCGGCCGTCGTGGAAGGGCGAGCACGTCGCGCTCGGCACGAACACCGACCCGTACCAGTGGGTCGAGGGGCGCTATGAGCTGATGCGCGGGATCTGGGAGGCGATGCGGGACTTCGCCAACCCGTGCTCGATCCTGACGAAGTCGCCGCTCGTGCTGCGCGACGCCGACCTGCTGCGCGAGATCGCGCAGCGCGCGCGGGTGAGCGCGTGCCTGTCGGTGCCCACGCTCGACGAGAAGTCGTGGCGGGCGACGGAGCCGCACACGCCCCACCCGCGCGCCCGCCTGGAGGCGGTGGCCGAGCTCAACCGCCAGGGGATCCCCACCGGGATCCTCATCGCGCCGCTCATGCCGGGCATCAACGACGGCCCGGGCCAGGTCGAGCGGATCGTCGAGCTCGCCGAGGAGGCCGGCTCGACCTCCATCGGCGGCCAGGCGCTGTTCTTGCGCGGGTCCACCCGGGAGGTGTTCTTCGACTGGCTGAGGGCCAAGCGGCCCGACCTCGTCGATCGCTACGAGGAGCTCTACCGCTACGGCGCCTACGTGCCCGCGGCGGAGCGCCGGGCGATCGAAGCACCCCTGCCGGGCCGGCGCCGCAAGCAGGCCCAGGAGCGCTTCGACCCCCCGCCGCGGCGCCGGGCGGCGCCCGAGCGTCCGCGGGAAGCGGTGCGCCAGGCGAGGCTGTTCTGATCCGGGTCGGTGGTAGGCCGGGCGCGGGGCTGCACGCTGGCGTCGAGCACCGCCTCGCGGTCCATGCGGTGAGGCTACGACAGGCCACCGGCCGCCACGAGCTCGTGCGCGGCATCTGGGGGGCAATGTGCGGCTTCGCCGACAGAGGAGGCCCCATCCCTACCGCATCGCCGCTCCTGCCGCCCGCCAGCGATCGCGCCGTGATGTGTCACACAAGCGGGCCGAGGATGAAACGGACCGTGGCCGGCAGTGTTCGCCTCTGTAGCCATGCCGATGTTCCGCCGCAGTCGCGACAACCCCCGGGCGCCCGCCCACCGGGCCCGCACCATGACGCTCCAGACGCTTCAGCGCGCGCGGGATGCCCGGCGCGAGCTCGTGCTCGTCGTGCCGCTGATGGCCGTCACGCTGCTGGCCTACGTGTACCGGCGCGAGTTCTTCGGGGTCGACACGCCCGTGCGAGCCGCCGCCGCGGTGCTCCTCGTCGTCCTCGGCTGGGCGCTGGCGCGCGATGTCGGACGCTGGGCCCAGCCAGCGCTCTTCCGGCGGGTCGACGCCGGCACCGCCGGCACCGTCAGCTTCCTGCTGCGCCTGACCTTCCTCGCCCTGGCGGCGCTGGTGGCGCTGCGCATCGCGGGCCTGGAGCCGCGGACCCTCGCCGTCGGCGGCGCGATCACCGCGGTGGTGTTCGGGCTCGCGGCGCAGCAGACGCTCGGAAACCTGATCGCCGGCATGGTGCTGATCTCGGCGCGGCCCTTCCGCATCGGGGATCGCGTCCGCCTGCAGGGCGGGGGGCTCGCCGGGCAGATCGAAGGTACCGTGGCCGCGCTTGGGCTGCTCTACACCACCTTCGCGCAGGGCGAGGACTCGATCATGGTGCCCAACAACGTCGTGCTCAGCTCGGCCGTGGTGCCGCTGCGCGAGCCCGCCGCCGTGAACCTGCGGGCGCGCCTGCGCCCCGAGGTCAAGCCCACGGTGGTGCAGGCGCTGCTCGACGACGCGGTGCGCACGCCGCTGCGCGCGGAGCCGCACATCGGCCTCGAGGAGGTCGACTCCAGCGAGGTGATCGTCCGTATCGCGGCCACGCCGGAGTCCGAGGCCGACGGCCCTCGCCTCGCCGACGAGATCCTCGCCGCGATCTCGTCGGTGACGCGCGACGTCACCGTCGAGGAGCACGCTGGCGGACGCCCTCCGGCGGCCGCGCCGCGCGGGGTGGACCCCTCCACCCAGGAGTACGAGAGCTAGCGCTTGCCGCGCTGCGCCGCGGCCAGGGCTGTCGCGACGCGTTCGGAGCCCAGCCGGCGCTGCAGCCGCGCGGAGACCTCTGGGGCCAGGCCGGCGATGGCGGCGCCGGCGCGCAGGCCGAGCGGCGCGACGTCGACCTCGGCGCGGTTGTTCTCGATCGCGCCGATCACCGCGTCGGCGACCTGCTGCGGAGTCTTGGTGCCGACGTAGCCCGGCAGCCGGACGTCCGCCTCGTGGAACATGCCCGCGCCGCTGATGAAGCCGGGGAAGACGGTGGAGACGCCGACGCCGCGCGAGCGCAGGTCCTCGCGCAGCCCGAGCGCGAACCCGCGCAGCCCGAACTTCGTCGCGGAGTAGACGGCGGACCCGTGGCTCGCCACCTTGCCCGAGATCGAGGAGATGAACACCAGGTGGCCGGCGCCGCGCGCGGCCATCGACTCGCCCAGATGCCTGGCCAGGATCATCGGCGCCCGCAGGTTGACGGCCAGGGCCCGGTCGATCTCCTCGACCGTGAAGGTCTCCAGCGCCCCGCTGGCCGGCAGGGCCGCGTTGGCGATCAGGACGTCCACCGCGGCGGCCTCGGCGACCAGCCGGTCGAGCTCGGCCGGATCGGCGAGATCGCACGGCAGCGCGCGGCCGCCCAGCTCGGTGGCGAGCGGCTCGAGCACGTCCGCGCGGCGCCCGCTGACGAGCAGGCGCCCGCCGCGCGCCGCGACGGCCCGGGCGATGGCGTGGCCGATGCCGCCGGTGGCCCCGGTCAGCAGGACGCTTCGCCCAGCCAGGTTCACGGAGCGAAGACCGCCACGGTGGCGGTGAAGCCGTGCAGGAAGTACTCGCCCCCGACCGGCCCGATCTCGCCCGCGGCGAAGAACCCCGCGGCCGGCGCGCCCGCCAGTCCGGCGGCGATCGCCTCCGCGTCGTGGTCTGCGCAGCCGAACATCCCTCGGCCGCGGCCGTTGCAGGCGAAGACCAGGGCGCCGGCGGGGACGCGGCCCCCGAGTGCCTGCATCCGCATCCCGAGCGCCGCGCGCAGGTCGCGGTCCGCGCTGCCCGCGTCCCGGGCGTGCAGGCGCACGACCTGCCCGGGGCGCACGTTGGTGCCCACCGCCACCTGGCCGGTCTCGGGATCGGCGCCAACCAGGCCCCGCACCAAGAAGTCCCCCTGCACGTAGTCGGGCTTGTTGGGGTCCACGACGATGCCCACGAGCAGGCCGCCGTCCACGAGCCCGCGGTCCTCGTCGGTGAGGCCCTCGATCGCCTCGCGCAGCTTGGCCAGGGCGGGCTTGCCCGCCAGCTCGCCGATGATGTGGCCGTCGGCGGCGGTGATCGTCAGCTCCGGCCCGATCGGCGCCGCGCCCTGGGACACGCACGGCAGCACCTCGACGCCGTCGAGGCGCACGCCGACCGCCCCCGCGTCGAGCACATCCTCGCCGAAGAACAGCGCGGGAGCGCCCTCGGCGGTGCTCGCGGACGCGACCCCACCGAGCAGCGGCAGCAGCGGCGTGGCCTCCGAGAGGAAGCGCAGGACCGCGTCGGTGGGGAAGCTGAAGGGGTCGGCGAGCAGGATCGCGCCGGTGCTGCCCTCGAGGTCGGGGAGGCCGGCCAGCGCGCCGGAGCCCTCCTCGATCTCCTCGACCGTGGCGTGGAACGGCGAGGCCTCGCCCTCGCCGAGCGACGCCGCCCACACGGACACGCCCGTCCCGTCCTCGACCTCGCGGGCACCTCCGATTACGCCGGCCGCGCCGCAGCCGACGAGGCTCTCGGGCGCCAGCAGCTCGTGCACGGCCTCCAGGGTCGCCTCGGGGGCGGCAAGGTGTGCGCCGGAGGCGAACAAGACGACCAGGTCACAGGAACGCCCGCGCAGCCCGCGCGCCGCCTGCGACGCCGCCTCCAGCGCCCCGGTGCGCGCGTCGGGGGTGGTCGACAGACCGGTGGCGATGTGGACGCTCACTCCAGTGACGATACTCCGGCGGGTGGCCCGCACCGCCCGCGTGATCGCCGTCTTTGGACCGACGGGGACCGGCAAGACCGACGTCGCGATTGCCCTCGCCGACCGCATGCGCGCCGCGGGCGAGCGTCCGGTCGCCG
This sequence comes from Solirubrobacteraceae bacterium, assembly GCA_035633075.1. GTDB lineage: Bacteria > Actinomycetota > Thermoleophilia > Solirubrobacterales > Solirubrobacteraceae > DASQFQ01. The sequence continues at coordinate 4,243 of DASQFQ010000032.1, forward strand.
TCTCGGCCGACGCGCTGCAGGTCTACAGCGGCCTGGAGGTCCTCACGGGCGCCGCCACGCCCCGCCAGCGCGAGCGCCTCGAGCATCGGCTGATCGGCTTCCTCCCCGTGACCGAGGCGTTCAGCGCCGGCGCGTACGCCAAGCGCGCGCACGCGGAGATCGACGGGCTGCTCGCATCGGGTCGGCGGCCGCTCGTCGTGGGCGGCACGGGTCTGTACCTGCGCGCGGCGCTCGCCGCGCTCGACCTGCGCCCGCCGCCCGACCCGGCGGTCCGGGCGCGCTGGCAGGCCGAGCTCGAGGCCCGCGGGGCGCGGGCCCTGCACGCGCTCCTGGCAGGGCGCG
>DASQFQ010000033.1:0-2416 GCA_035633075.1 Solirubrobacteraceae bacterium
CGCCGCGAGGACCACCTGGCGCACTCCCAGTCTCGTGCACGAGTCAAGCAGGAAGTCGTCGAAGAAGCGGGTGCGGATCACGGGGTACAGCCCCGGCCCGTCCGACCGGGCCGCAGCCCGCGATCACGCAATCGTCCCCACATCTGATCACCGGAATTCCCCACCCCTGACCGAGTAGCGGCGGCAGCTCGCGCAGCGAGGCCCGGAGGGCCGAGCGAAGCGCGCTGCGCCGGTGCCGGTCCGTCGGAGGCCCCCTCCAGGGTCGCGGTGTTCGACGCCGTTGACCTGAAGGGGGCCGTGGGGATGCTGACCGAGGAGGACGACGTGGAGATTCACGCGCTTGCGCGGCGGGGCTGGTCGGTGTCTGCGATCGCCCGCCACACCGGCCGCGATCGCAAGACTGTGCGCAGGCATCTGGCCGGACAGGGACCCTCGCGGGCACCGGCGCAGAGCTGCCTCGAGCCGTTCCGCGAGTATCTGGTGGCGCGCTTTGCCGACGACGCGCATGTCGACGGGACGGTGCTCTACCGCGAGCTCTCGGGCCTCGGGTTCGAGCGTTCGTACGTGACGTTCGTGCGTGAGCTGCGCCGGCTCTCGCTGCGCCCGCGTTGCGAGGCGTGCAGAACGGGCGGGCACGGCGTGACGGTCGAGCTCTCCCACGAGCCCGGCGAGGAGATCCAATGGGACTGGCTCGAGCTCTCAGAGACGCCTTGGGGCGAGCCCGCCTACGTGCTCGTCGGCGCGCTGTCTCACTCCGGCAAGTGTCGCGCGGTGATCAGCGAGGGGATGACCTTCGCGCATCTCGTCGAGGCGATCGACGGCGTCCTGCGCCGCCTCGGCGGGACCAGCCGGGCGTGGCGCACCGATCGGATGGCGACGGTCGTCTACCCGGGCACGAATCGGATCACGGCGCAGTTCGCGCAGGCCGCCCGCCACTACGGCGTCGAGGTCTGGGTCTGCCCGCCGCGGCGGCCCCAGCGCAAGGGCGTCGTCGAGAAGGCGATCCAGTACGTGACCCGCTCGTGGTGGCGCACCGCGCCGGTGTCCTCGCTCGGTCACGCGCAGGCCGATCTCGACCGCTGGGCGCTCGCGGTGTCTGACCGGCGCAAGCGCCGCGCCGCCACGATCGCCGAGCTCGCCGCCACCGAGCCGCTGCTCGGGCTGCCGGCGACCGCCTTCCCGGCGCAGCTCGAAGCAGAGCGCGTCGTCTCGCGCGTCGCGCTCGTCTCGTTCGAGGGCAACCGCTACAGCGTCGCGCCCGGCCTCGTCGGCCAGACCGTGACCGTCCGCGCCAGGCTCGGCGAGCTGCAGCTCGAGATCGTCTCGGCGGCCGGTCGTCGGGTCGCGCGCCATCGGCGCGCCCCCGCCGGCGCCGGCCAGGTGCTGCAGAGGCCCGAGCACGTGCGGGCGCTCGAGGCGGCGGTGCTCGAGGCGTTCACGACCGACAAGCCGTGCCGGCGAAAGCCCAACCGACCGCCCGGCGAGGCGGCACTCGCCGAGGCAGCGCGGCTGCGCGGCCACGAGCAGGGCGCCGTCGTCGTTGATCTTGAGCACTACGCCCGGATCGCGCAGGTTGCCCGGTGAACAAGCACGCCACCTACCAGCAGCTGCGCTCGCAGCTCGCCTACCTCAAGCTCTCAGCCGCGGCCGAGGCGCTGCCCGCTGCACTCGAAGCGGCCGAGAAGACCAAGCCCGGCTACACCCAGTTCCTCTGTGACCTGTTCGAGGTCGAGGTCGAGGCCACTCAGGAGCGTCGTCTCGCCAGCCGGCTCAGACTCGCCGGATTCCCGTCGACCAAGACGCTCGACGAGTTCGACTTCAGCGCCCAGCCAAGTCTCGATCGCCGCCTCGTCTCAGAGCTAGCAACGCTGCGCTTCATCGAGGAGCGGGCCAACGTCCTCGCCATCGGGCCACCCGGTGTCGGCAAGACGATGCTCGCGATCGCGCTCGGCCTGAAAGCCGTCCACGCCGGCTACCGCGTCTACTACACGACGGCCGCCGACCTCGTTGCCCGCACCAGCCGCGCCGCGCTCGATGGCCGCTGGCAGACGACGATGCGCTTCTGGAATGGCCCTAGCTTCTTGTGATCGACGAGCTCGGCTACCTGCCGATGCCCGGCGAAGCGGCCGCGCATCTCTTCCAGGTCATCTCGCGCCGCTACGAGCACGGCTCGATCATCCTGACCACCAACCGTGGCATCGCGAGCTGGGGCGAGATCTTCGAGGACAGCACCGTCGCCGCCGCGATCCTCGACCGCCTCCTCCACCACGCCACCGTCCTCCAGATCGACGGCGAGAGCTACCGCATGCGCGGCCACCGTGCCCGCCTGGAACAGCTCCGAGCGGGCCTCAACCACCCGTCACAGGGTGGGGAATTCTCGTGATCGCATCTGGGGAATTTCGATGATCCTTGACAC
>DASQFQ010000034.1:0-3061 GCA_035633075.1 Solirubrobacteraceae bacterium
ACCCCAGCGCCCTCGACGGCCGTGTGCTCCGGGCTGCTCGCCGAGTGCGTGGCGGAGGCCGACCTGCCGCCGGGCGTCTTCAACTTCGTACTCGGCCCCGGGCCGGAGGTCGGCGACGAGCTGGCCGTGAACCCGGGCACCCGCGCCGTGGCGTTCACCGGCTCGACGGAGACCGGGCTGATCGTCTCGCGGCAGGCGGCCGGCAAGGCGCAGCTGCTCGAGATGGGCGGCAACGGCCCCTTCGTCGTGATGCACGACGCAGATCTCGCTGCGGCGGCCGAGGCCGCACGCGAGGGGTCGTTCCTCGGTGCCGGCCAGAGCTGCTCTGCCGCCGAGCGCCTGCTGGTGCACGAGGCCGTCCGCGACGAGTTCGTGTCGCTGCTCGCCCGTGAGGTCGAGCGAGAGGTACGCCTCGGCGACCCGCTCGACGAGGCGACCACCATGGGACCGGTGAACAACGAGGCCGGCGCGGCCAAGATGGACGCGCACGTGGCGGACGCCGTCGAGCGCGGCGCGACGGTCGTCACCGGCGGCAGCCGGGCCGAGGGCTTTCCCACCGGGCTCTACTGGCAGCCGACGGTGCTGAACGACGTGCCGCGGGACTCGATCGCGGTGACGCAGGAGACCTTCGGCCCGATCGCGCCGATCGTCGGCATCGGCTCGCTCGAGGACGCGATCGAGCAGACGAACGCGCAGACCTACGGGCTCATGGCCGCCATCTTCACGAGCGACCTGGCGGCCGGGATGCGCTACGCAGACTCGGTGCCCATGGGTCTCGTCAACATCAACGAGACCACCAACTACTGGGAGCCGCACCTGCCGTGGGGTGGCCGCGCGCGTTCCCAGAGCGGGATCGGCCGGGTGGGCGGGCGCTACCCGATGGACACGCTCACCGAGCTCCAGACGGTCCTAATACACGCCTAATCTCAGGGCTGGCGCGGGTCGCCCGGGCTGATATATCATCGCGCCGAGATGAGCGACTCGCGCGGCCCTGGCGCCGTGGAGACCCCTGAAGCCCCGCTGGCCACGGATCGCGACGGCGAGCCGCTGCTCCGTGCCGAGGGCATCTGGAAGCTTTTCGGCGCCAAGGCCGACAAGGTCATCGGCACCCCGGACGCCGACCTGCCCCGCGCGGAGCTGCGCGAGAAGACCGGCTGCATCGCGGCCGTCCGCGACATCTCGATCGACGTCTGGCCGGGCGAGGTGTTCGTGGTCATGGGCCTCTCGGGCTCCGGCAAGTCCACCCTCGTCCGCACGCTGATCCGGCTGATCGAGCCCACGGCGGGCACCGTGACCATCGACGGGCAGGACGTGACGGCCGCCGACGCCGGCGCGCTTCGCCAGCTCCGCCGCCACACGGTCTCGATGGTGTTCCAGCACTTCGGCCTGCTGGCCCACCGCACGGTGATCGACAACGTGGCGTTCGGCCTCGAGATCCAGGGAATGTCGAAGCCGGAGCGGCTCGCGAAGGCCGGCGAGATCCTCGACCTCGTCGGCCTCCAGGACACCGCGCACCAGTTCCCGGCCCAGCTCTCCGGCGGGATGCAGCAGCGCGTGGGACTGGCGCGAGCGTTCGCCGTCGATCCAAAGCTGATGCTCTACGACGAGCCCTTCAGCGCGCTCGACCCGCTGATCCGCCGCGACATGCAGGACGAGGTCATCCGCCTCCAGGACGAGACGGGCAAGACCATGCTCTTCATCACCCACGACCTCCCGGAGGCCCTGCGACTGGGCGACCGGATCGCGATCATGCGCGATGGCGCGATCGTCCAGCTGGGCACGCCGGAGGAGCTGGTGGGCTCGCCGGCCGACGAGTACGTCGAGAACTTCGTGCGCGACATCCCGCGCACCGACGTGCTCACGCTGCGCTGGATCATGCGCGAGCCGAAGCCGGGCGAAGCGAGCGACGGGCCCGAGCTGCCGGTGAACACGACGCTCAAGGACGCCATCCCGGTCCTGGCCTCGACCGAGCAGCCCGTGCGCGCCGTCAAGGACGGCCAGGTCGTGGGCATCGTCGACCGCGTCGCGATCCTCAACGCGATGGCGGACGATCCCGATGCCTCCGCCGAGCGCAGCTCCGATGGCGGTCGCTAGCGGCAGGCTCGCGGCGCCGGCGCTGCTGGCGCCGACGTCGCGCTGGCGCGGCCGGGGCGCGCAGGTGGGTGGCGTGGTGGCGCTCATGCTGGTCGCCTACTTCCTCCTGAAGGGCGAATACCCCTGGCCGGAATCGCTCACCTGGTCGGAGCTGCCCGCCAAGCTCGACAAGGCGCAGGACTGGCTGCTCGAGCAGCGCACCGCGGAGAACCCGAACTTCATCTTCGCCATCCTCGACGGCTTCAGGGCGTTCGCCGACTGGCTCGTTGCGGCGCTGCTCGACTTCTTCACCTGGCTCACCTGGGTGGGCACGCTCGCCGCCGGCACGCTGATCGTCTGGCGCTACGGCGGCCGGCGCGCCGGGCTCATCGTCCTTGCGGCCTTCGTGTCGTTCGCGCTGATGGGCCTCTGGGAGGAGAGCATCCAGACGCTCGCGCTGATGATGGCCGCGGTGCTGCTGTCGCTCGCGATCGGAGTACCGATCGGCGTGTACGCGGGCCGCAAGGAGCGCTTCCACCGCGCGCTCACTCCGGGGCTGGACGCGATGCAGATCGTGCCGGCGTTCGCCTACCTGATGCCGGTGGTGATCCTGTTCTCGGTCGGCCCGGCGGCCGCCGTGATCTGCACGATGATCTACGCCATCCCGCCGGCCATCCGGATCACGGCGCTCGGCATCCGCGGCGTGACCGCCGAGTCCGTGGAGGCCTCCAACGCCCTCGGCGCGACCCCGGCGCAGACGCTCTTCAAGGTGCAGCTGCCACTCGCGCGGCGGCAGATGCTGCTCGCGGTGAACCAGACGATCATGTTCGCGCTCTCGCTGGTGGTCATCGCAGGCCTGATCGGCGGGCGCGGGCTCGGCGACGTGGTCACGAACGGGCTCTACTCGAACGCCGCCCTCGCCCTGCTCGCCGGCGTCGCGATCGTGATCATGGCCATCGCGCTCGACCGCGCGACGGCGGCGATCGCC
>DASQFQ010000035.1:0-11507 GCA_035633075.1 Solirubrobacteraceae bacterium
CGCCGATTGCCCCGACTAGGCCGCCCGGGGCAGCCGCCGCGTGCGGGGCGCGAAGTCGTCGGGGCCTACCAGGTCGAGCGCGAGCGCCTGCTCGAGACAGTCGGCGAGTGCCTCCATGGCCTCGGCGACCTGGCGCTCATAGGCGTGGACGAGCTCCTCGCGGCCGGCCGTCTGCAGGCGGTCGAGCTCCTTCACGTCGGCCTGGGAGTAGCACCCCTGCATCCAGGTCTGGCACTCCGGGCAGCGGAGGTCGACCATCACCTCCTCCTCGTTGCGAGGTTCCCAGCGCAGAGGCTGGAGGAGGCCCGATCCACAGCTCGGGCACACGCTCGGGGCGGCCACGGGAGACGACGCTAGCGGCGCGTTCGGACGGACCGGCCCAGCGCGCCCGGCAGGATTCGAACCTGCGACTTCTGCCTCCGGAGGGCAGCGCTCTATCCACTGAGCTACGGGCGCCGGTGGTCGTCGCAGCTTAGAGGCTGAGGCGATTTTCGACCTCCCGCTCCACGTAGGCCCACTCCTCAGGTGCCGCAGACGGCCGACGTGCTCCTCGAAGCGCGCGGCATGCGCCGGACAGCCAGCGGTTTGAATGGCGCAACGGCGGTGCCAGACTGGTCCTCGCCCGTGCCGGTGCGCCTCGCGATCATCTCCGACACCCATCTGCCCCGCGGTCGCCGCGCCCTGCCCGAGGCCTGCGTGCAGCGCCTGCAGGCAGCCGACGCGATCCTCCACGCGGGCGACTTCATGGCCGTCTCGGTGCTGCGCGAGCTCGAGGCGCTAGGGCCGCCGGTCCACGCCGTGCACGGCAACGTCGACGACGCCGACCTGCGCGCGGTGCTCCCGGAGGCGCGCGTCGTGCATGCCGGAGGAGCGCGGATCGCCATGCTCCACGACGCCGGCCCGGCCGCCGGGCGCCTCGGGCGCCTGCACCGCCGCTTTCCAGGTGCCGACGCGGCGGTCTTCGGCCACTCGCACCTGCCGCTGCACGAGCATGGGCGCGAGGGCTTTCAGATCCTCAACCCCGGCTCGCCGACCGAGCGACGCCGTGCGCCGCGCCACACGATGGGCCTCGCCGTGATCGAGGACGGCCGCGCGCGCTTCGAGCTGATCGCGCTGGAGTAGGGCGCGTCACTACCCTCGGCGCTCCCCATGGACCTCTCGCTCTTCTTCGCCGGCACGGCCGGATCGGTGCCGACCGCGCGGCGCGGCCTGCCCGCCCTGCTGCTGCGCGCGGGCGGGGACCAGCTCCTGTTCGACTGCGGCGAGGGCACCCAGCAGCAGCTGCTTCGCTCGGTGGGGCTGCCCGAGCTCGACACGGTGTTCCTCACCCACTTCCATCTCGACCACTGGCTCGGCCTGCTGGGGATGCTCAAGACCTTCGACCTCCGCGGCCGGGAGAAGGCGCTGGTGATCTACGGGCCGCCCGGCCTGCGCGCGCTGCTGGCGGCGATGAAGCCCGCCTACGGGCGCGTCGGCTATCCCCTGCGCCTCGAGGAGCTCGACCCCCACGAGGAGGTCCGCTTCGACGGCTACCTCGTCTCGCCGTTCCCGGTCGAGCACCGCGTGCGCGCCTATGGCTATGCGTTCGTGGAGGACGACCGGCCGGGGCGCTTCGACGCGCAGGAGGCCGAGCGGCTCGGGGTCAGCCCGGGACCGGACTTCGGGCGGCTCCAGCGCGGCGAGCCGATCGGCGACGTGCGCCCCGAGCAGGTGATGGGGGAGGCCCGGCGCGGGCGTCGAATCGTGCTCACGGGCGACACCGCGCCCTGCCAGGCCACTGAGGTCTTCGCGCACGAGGCCGACCTGCTCGTCCACGAGGCGATGTTCATGACCGACGAGAGCGCCCGCGCGCGCGACACCGGCCACTCGACCGCGCGCCAGGCCGCCGAGGTCGCGGCTGTGGCGGAGGTGCGGCTGCTCGCGCTCACGCATCTCTCGACGCGCTACTTCCCGCGCGACCTGCGCGACGAGGCGCGCGAGGTCTTTGCAAACACGATCGTCCCGCGGGACTTCGACACGATCGAGGTGCCCTTCCCCGAGCGGGGCGAGCCGCACCTCGCCAAGGAGGAGCCCGCACCGTCGTAGACCGCTGCTAGGGTCCTGCCCGCCACTCCTTTAACCCGGTCCCGTGAGACCAGGAAGGACGGATATGAACCACGCGAAGGTCGTGCTCGACGAGGACGACATCCGTCGGACGCTCGTGCGCATCGCCCACGAGATCGTCGAGAAGAACCCCGGCGGGGACGTCGCCCTCGTCGGCATCCACCGGCGTGGCGCCCATTTGGCGACGCGGCTGCACCGGCTCGTATCAGACCTGCTCGAGCGCGAGGCCCCGCGCGGGGACATCGACATCGCCTTCTACCGCGACGACCTCGCCATCCGCGAGAACGCCAGCCCGGTGGTGCACGCCTCCCACCTCCCGTTCCCTCTCGACGCCCACACCGTCGTGCTCGTCGACGACGTCCTGTTCACGGGGCGAACGGTCCGCGCCGGCATCGAGGCGCTGTTCGACTACGGGCGGCCCGCCCGCGTCCAACTCGCGGTGCTGGCCGACCGCGGCCATCGCGAGCTGCCCATCCGGCCCGACTACGTCGGCAAGAACCTTCCCACTGCGCGCTCGGAGCGCGTCAACGTCCGCGTCGAGGAGCTCGACGGGATCGACGAGGTGACCATCACGACCCTGCAGGAGGCCGCCGTATGAGGCATCTGCTCTCCATCGAGGACCTCGACCGGTCGGGCATCGAGCGCATCCTCGACCGTGCGAAGTCCTTCACCGATGTGTCCGAGCGCGAGGTGAAGAAAGTGCCGGCGCTGCGCGGCCGCCGTGTGCTCAACCTCTTCTACGAGGCGTCGACGCGCACCCGGTCGTCCTTCGAGCTGGCCGCCAAGACGCTGTCGGCGGAGATCATCAACTTCGTCTCCTCCGGTTCGAGCGTCGAGAAGGGCGAGTCGCTCAAGGACACAGTCCAGACGCTGTCGGCCTACCGGCCCGACCTGATCGTCATCCGCACCCCGCATGTCGGAGCCGCGCGCCTCGTGGCCGGCTGGACCGACGCCGGGGTGGTCAACGCCGGCGACGGCAAGCACGAGCACCCGACGCAGGCGCTCCTCGATGTCTACACGCTGCGCGAGCGTCTCGGCTCGCTCGACGGCGCGGCGATCTGGATCGTCGGCGACGTCCTGCACTCGCGCGTCGCGCGCTCGAACATCCTCGCGTTCACGATGCTCGGGGCGAAGGTGACCGTCTGCGGGCCGCCGACCCTGATCCCGCGCGGGGTGGAGGCCCTCGGCTGCGAGGTCCGCTACACCCTCGACGACCTCGGCGAGGCGGATGTCGTGTACGCCTTGCGCATGCAGCGCGAGCGCATGACGGAGTCCTTCGTGCCCTCGCTGCGCGAGTACGCCGCCCGCTACCAGATCGACGGGCGCCGCCTGGGCGCCCGCCAGGTGCTCATGCACCCGGGCCCGGTCAACCGCGGCGTTGAGCTGTCGGCCGAGGTGATCGACTCGCCGCAGGCCGTCATCGGCCAGCAGGTCGCCGCGGGCGTGATCGTGCGCATGGCGGTGCTCTACGAGCTGCTGGCGGGCCGCGCCGCGCCCACTGCCCACGCCGCCGCTCCGACCCCGCAGCTCGCATGATGATCTCCCAGTCGCGCAGCACCCCGGTGCACGCCCCGCTCGTCGGCCGCGAGAGCCCGCCGGCCGACGTCCTGGTGCGAGGAGCGCATGTGCTCGATCCGCGGTCGGGCATCGACGCCCCGCACGACGTGCTCGTCCTCGGGGGCGAGATCGCCGAGATCGGCGCGCCCGGCAGCCTCGTCGCGCCGGAGGCCGCCGAGGTGCTCCACGGCGAGGGCCGCCACCTGTTCCCGGGCTTCGTGGACCCGCACGTGCACCTGCGCACGCCCGGCCAGGAGCACAAGGAGGACCTCGACTCGGGGACGCGCGCGGCTGCCGCCGGCGGCTTCGTCGCCGTAATCGCCATGCCCAACACCGATCCGACGCTGGACGCCTCGCCCGTCCTGCGCTCGCTGCGCGAGGCCGCCCGGCGCGAGGCGCGGGTCCCGGTCGGCTTCCTGGCCGCCGTCACGCGCGGCCTGGCCGGCGAGGCGCTGACCGAGATGGCCGAGCTGTGCGACGCCGGAGCGCTGGGGTTCACCGACGACGGCAAGCCCGTGCACCGCGCCGCGATGCTGCGCCGCGCCCTGCAGTACCAGCGGCTCTGCGGCGGCGTGCTGGCGCTGCACGAGGAGGACCCGTCGCTGTCGGGGGACGGCGCCATGCACGAGGGCGAGGTCTCCGCCCGCCTCGGGCTCGCCGGCATCCCCTCGATCTCGGAGTCCACGATGATCGCGCGCGACGCCGCCATCGCGGGCTACGAGGACGGGCGCATCCACATCCAGCACCTCAGCGCCCGCGAGTCGGTCGAGGCGGTCGCCGAGGCCAAGGCGCGTGGCGTGTGGATCAGCGCCGAGGCCTCGCCGCACCACCTGACACTGACCGACGAGGCCGTGCTCGAGTCGCTCGACACCCGGCTGAAGATGAACCCGCCGCTGCGCTCCGAGCAGGACCGCCGGGCGCTGGTCGACGGGCTGCGCGACGGCACGGTCGACTGCATCGCCACCGACCACGCGCCCCATGCGCGCGAGGAGAAGGAGGTGCCCTGGGAGGAGGCGCCCATGGGCACGACCGGCCTGGAGACCGCCTTCGCCGCGCTGCACTCAGAGCTCGTGCTGCCCGGGGTGCTGCCGCTCGCCCTCCTGGTCGAGAAGCTCTCCGCCGGCGCCGAGCTGTTCGGTCTCACGCCGCCGCGCATCGCGGTCGGAAGCCCCGCGGACCTCTGCCTGATCGACCTGTCGGCCGAGTGGGAGGTGGGGGAGGCGGGCTACGAGAGCCGCTCGGAGAACTGCTGCTTCGCCGGGCGCCGCCTGCGCGGGCGGGTGCTCGCGACGGTGGCCGCCGGCAGCGTCGCCTACCGCGACAGGGCCTTCGCTCTGAGCGCCGCATGAGCGAGGCGAGCTCGGCCTACGTCCTCCTGGAGGACGGCGCTCGCTTCGACGGCGACGCCGCCGGGGCGCCCGGGCACGTCACAGGCGAAGTGGTCTTCACGACCGGCATGTCGGGCTACCAGGAGTCGATGTCCGACCCCTCCTTCGCGCGTCAGCTCATCGTCTTCACCCACCCGCACGTCGGCAGCTACGGCGTGTCGGCGGCGGCGATGGAGTCCGACCGCATCCACGCCCGCGCTGCGATCATGCGCGCGGCGGTCAACCCCGGGGGCGCCGCGGGCGCCCAGCACGGCTGGCTCGACTGGCTGGAGGCCTCCGGCGTGCCCGCGATCACGGGCGTCGACACGCGCGCGCTCGTCCGCCACATCCGCGTCGCGGGGGCCATGCGCGGCGGGGTCTTCCCCGCCGGGACGAGCGAGGCCGAGGCGCGCGAGCACATCGCGACTGAGCCGTCCATGATCGGCCGCGACCTCGCCCGCGAGGTGACCCTGTCGGAGAGCTACACGGTTCGCGGCGAGGGCGACGGCCCGCGCATCGCCGCGCTGGACACCGGGATCAAGCACTCGATCGTCCGCAACTTCACCAGCCGCGGCGCGACGCTCGAGCTGCACCCGTGCACCGCCACTGCCGACGAGCTGCTCGCCGGCGACCCCGACGGCGTGTTCCTCGTCCCCGGTCCGGGCGACCCGGCGGCGCTGGACTACGTCGTCGACACGGTCCGCTCACTGCTCGGCCGCAAGCCGGTGTTCGGCATCTGCCTCGGCCACCAGCTGCTCTCCCGCGCCGTCGGCCTGGAGACCTTCAAGCTGCCCTTCGGCCACCGCGGTGCCAACCACCCCGTCAAGGACCTGCGCACGGGGCGGATCGCGATCACCTCCCAGAACCACGGCTTCGCGGTGCGCGGCGAGATGGCCGAGCGGCCGGTGCGCCTCGACACCGATTTCGGGGCCGCCGAGCTGACGCATTTCAATCTCTACGACGGCACGGTCGAGGGCATCCGCCTGCTCGACGTCCCCGCCGGCTGCGTGCAGTACCACCCCGAAGCGGGGCCCGGCCCCAACGACTCGCTCGGGCTCTTCGACGAGTTCATCGGGGAGATCGCGCGAAGCCCGATCGGTCAAGGCCGGCCGGAGGCCGGACATCCTCGTCAGGGCGCGGGGCCGGATGCCCCGCGGAGGTAACTCTCGCGTGCCACGTAGGGACGACCTGAACAAGATCCTCATCCTCGGCTCGGGGCCGATCGTCATCGGGCAGGCCGCGGAGTTCGACTACTCGGGCGCGCAGGCCTGCAAGGTCCTGCTCGAGGAGGGCTACGAGGTCGTACTGGTCAACTCGAACCCGGCGACGATCATGACCGACCCCGAGTTCGCCAGCCGCACCTATGTCGAGCCCCTGCTGCCCGGCCCGGTCACCCAGGTCATCGAGCGCGAGCGCCCCGACGCGCTGCTGGCCACCCTCGGCGGGCAGACCGCGCTGAACCTCGCCAAGACGCTGCACGAGGACGGCACGCTGGAGCGCTGCGGGGTGGAGCTGATCGGTGCCACCTACGAGGCGATCTGCCGCGCCGAGGACCGCGAGGCCTTTGACGCGACGATGCGCGCCGCGGGCCTGCGCACCGCCCGCAACGCCATCGCCACCTCGATGCAGGACGCGCGTTTCCCCCTCGAGACGTTGGGGCTGCCGCTGATCGTCCGGCCCGCCTTCACGCTCGGTGGGCGCGGAGGCGGCATCGCCCGCACCGACGCGGAGTTCGACGCGGTGGTCGCCGCCGGCCTGGCCGCCTCGCCGATCGGCCAGGTGCTGATCGACGAGTCCGTGCTGGGGTGGGGCGAGTTCGAGCTCGAGGTCATGCGCGACGGCGCGGACAACGTGGTGATCGTCTGCTCGATCGAGAACGTCGACCCGATGGGCGTGCACACGGGCGACTCGCCGACCATCGCGCCCCAGCAGACGCTGACCGACCGCCAGTACCAGAAGCTGCGCGACCAGGCGATCGCGGTGATCCGCGCCGTCGGGGTCGAGACGGGCGGCTCCAACGTGCAGTTCGCCGTCAACCCCCAGACCGACGAGATCGTCGTCATCGAGATGAACCCGCGGGTGTCGCGTTCCTCGGCGCTGGCGTCCAAGGCCACGGGCTTCCCGATCGCCAAGATCGCCGCGCGGCTCGCGGTCGGCTACCGCCTCGACGAGATCCCCAACGACATCACCCGCCGCACTCCCGCGTCCTTCGAGCCCGCAATCGACTACGTGGTGGTCAAGTGGCCGCGTTTCGCCTTCGAGAAGTTCCCCGGCGTGGATTCGGGCCTGTCGACCCACATGAAGTCGGTCGGCGAGGTCATGGCCATCGGCCGCACCTTCAAGCAGGCCTTTGCCAAGGCGATGCGCTCGCGCGAGCTCGACCTCGAGGCCGCCACGAGCCACGGCGACCCGCTGGCCCGGCTCGAGATCCCCGGCGCCGACCGCTTCGACGTGATCCTCGAAGCGTTCCGCGACGGGGCGGGAGAGGAGGAGGTGCGCGAGCGCACCGGCATCGACCCGTGGTTCCTGCGCGAGCTGCGCGAGCTGGCCGCCGATCCCGAGGCGCCGTTCCGCGGCGTGCGCAGCTACCGGGCCGTCGATACGTGCGCCGCGGAGTTCGAGGCCGAGACGCCCTACTACTACTCGGCTTGGGAGCGCGCGGCCGCCGGCGAGGTGCGCCGCGGCGAGCGCCCGAGCGTGATGATCCTCGGCTCGGGCCCCAACCGCATCGGCCAGGGGATCGAGTTCGACTACTGCTGCGTCCATGCCGCGATGACGGTGCGCGAGTCCGGCCGCGACGCCGTGATGGTCAACTGCAACCCCGAGACGGTGTCGACCGACTACGACACCTCTGACCGCCTGTACTTCGAGCCGCTGACCCTCGAGGACGTGCTCGCCATCGTCGAGGTCGAGCAGCCGGAGGGGGTCATCGTGCAGTTCGGCGGCCAGACGCCGCTGAAGCTCGCCGCCGGCCTGGAGGCCGCGGGCGTGCCCCTGCTCGGCACCACGCCCGAGGCGATCGACCATGCCGAGGACCGCGGGCGCTTCGGCGCCCTGCTGGGCCGCCTCGGCCTCAAGGCGCCGGCCTTCGCCACGGCTCACTCCGAGGAGGAGGCCCTGGCCGCCGCTCCGCGCGTCGGCTTCCCCCTGCTCGTGCGCCCCAGCTACGTCCTCGGCGGGCGCGCGATGGAGATCGTCTACTCGCTCGCCGGCCTTGAGGACTACCTGCTGCGCGTCGCGCGCGGCGCGGAGCGCCGCGAGATCTTCCTCGACCGCTTCCTCGAGAACGCCATCGAGGTCGACGTCGACGCCATCTGCGACGGCGAGGACGTATGGATCGGCGGCATCATGCAGCACGTCGAGGAGGCCGGCATCCACTCGGGCGACTCGGCGTGCGTGCTCCCACCGCACTCGCTGGGCTCGGAGATGCTCGCCGAGATCCGCCGTGCCACGAGCGCGATCGCCCTCGCCCTCGGCGTGGTCGGCCTCATGAACGTCCAGTACGCGGTCCTCGGCGACGACCTCTACGTGATTGAGGCGAACCCGCGCGCCTCGCGCACGGTGCCCTTCGTCTCCAAGGCCACCGGGCTGCCCCTGGCCAAGCTCGCCTGCCGCGTGATGCTCGGCGAGCGCCTCGCGGCCATGGACCTGCCCGCCGACCCCGGCGGCGATCACGTCTCGGTCAAGGAGGCGGTCCTGCCGTTCGACCGCTTTGCCGGCTCCGACGCCCTGCTCGGCCCCGAGATGCGCTCGACCGGCGAGGTCATGGGCATCGCCGCCGACTTCCCGACCGCGTTCGCCAAGGCGCAGGCCGCCGCCGGCGCGCGGCTCCCCACCACGGGGACCGTCTTCCTGACCGTCACGGACTCCGACAAGGCCGGCGCGGTCGGGATCGCCGCCCAGCTGCACGACCTCGGGTTCGCCATCGTGGCCACCCGCGGCACGGCCGCGGCGATCTCGCGCATGGGGATCCCCGTCGAGCGCCTCAACAAGCTCGGCGAGGGGTCACCGCACGTCGTGGACTGGATCGAGCGCGGCGACGTCGACCTCGTCGTCAATACCCCCACCGGCACCGCTGCGCGCACCGACGGCTACGAGATCCGCCGCGCCGCCGTCGCCAGAGGCATTCCCTGCATCACCACGATCTCCGCCAGCATGGCCGCCGCCAGAGGCATCGCCGCCGGAAGACAGGCCGAGCCCCCGGTGATCAGCCTCCAGGAGATCCACGGCCGCGGCACCGCGACACCAGCCTTGACGACGTGAGCACGGAAGGTCGAGCGCCCAGGACGCTCGCGCCCCTCGGCCGAAGACAGGCCACGATCACGAGCAACACGGCACACGGCGCCTACATCGTGATCTCGTGTCGAGACGGGAACGGACCAACGCCAGACCCCGGCCAGTTCTACATGCTCGCCGCCGCCGAGCGCTGGGGAGGTGGCGCCGACGAGCGCCCGTTCCTGCCGCGCGCATTCTCCGTACTGCGCGACCACGACGACGGAACGCTGGACTTCCTGCTCGAAGACGTCGGCCCCGGGACCCGGCGCCTCGGAGAGCTGGCCCCCGGTGACGGACTGTGGATCCTCGGCCCGCTGGGCGCCGGGTTCCGACGCCCGGAGCAGGGCCGGCGCGCGCTGCTGGTCGGCGGCGGCGTCGGGATCGCCCCGCTGGCGATCTGGCAGGACGCGCTCGGCGCGGCGGCGCTGGCGATGCTCGGCTTCCGCGACGCCGCCCACGCCGCGGGCGCCGCCCTGCTGCGCGCGCCGCGTGTCGCCACTGACGACGGCTCGGCAGGCCACCACGGCCTCGTCACCGACCTGCTGCGCGCCGAGCTCGGCTGCGACCTTCGAGCCACGGTTTATGCCTGCGGCCCACCGCCGATGCTCGAGGCGGTGCGCGCGCTGTGCGCCGCCGAGGGTGTGCCCGCCCAGCTGGCGATGGAGTCCGGGATGGCGTGTGGGTTCGGTGCCTGCTTCGGGTGCGTGGTGCCCACCCGCAGCGGCTACGTTCGCCTGTGCGTCGACGGCCCGGTGCTCGACGCCGCCGACCTGGAGCGGGTGGAGTGACCCGGTTCTGCGGCATCGACCTCCCGCACCAGATCGTCAACGCGTCGGGTACCTTCGACGCGATCGCCGCCCGCCGCGCCTTCGGCGACGCGCTGCTCGAGCACTTCCCGTTCGCCGCCTTCGTGTCAAAGACCGTCACGCTCGAGCCGCGCCAGGGCAACCCGCCGCCGCGGCTGTGGGAGCTGGCCGCGGGGATGATCAACTCGATCGGCCTGCCCAACAAGGGCCTGGGGGGCTGCCTCGAGCACGATCTCCCGCTCCTCGCCGAGCTGCCCGTCCCCCTGATCGTCAACGTCATGGGCTTCACGCGCGCGGAGGTGGCCCGGCTGGTCGAGGCCTTCGCCGAGCGCGACGAGGTCGCCGCGCTCGAGCTCAACGTCTCCTGCCCCAACGTGGAGACGGGTCTCATCATGGGCGCCGACCCGGGCGAGACGGGCGGGCTCGTGGACGCCGTGCGCCCGCTGACGGACAAGCCGATCATCGTCAAGCTCACGCCCAACTGCACGTCGCCCGCCGACGTCGCCGCGGCGGCCGAGGCCCACGGCGCAGACGCCGTCTCGCTGGTCAACACGCTGCGCGGCATGGCCTTCCACCCGCGGCGCGCGGGCATCCCGTGGCTGGGCGGAGGGAAGGGCGGGATCTCGGGCCCGGCGGTTCGGGCGCTCGCGCTCGCCCAGGTCTCCGACGTCCGCGCGCGCGTGAGCGTGCCGATCGTCGGCATGGGGGGCGTCCAGAGCGGCCGTCAGGCCCATGACCTGCTGCAGGCGGGCGCGGATCTGGTGGCCGTGGGCACCGAGTCCTTCCGCGATCCGCTGGCTGGAGGACGCATCGCCGACGAGCTCGCCGAAATCCTGCCAAACGCCGAGATCGCCCACTGACGGGCTATCCCGCGACGTGCGGCAATCGTCGCCGCCCGCCTCCTCGGCGTGCCGCAATCGCCCCGCCCGGCTGGAAAAGACCCTGCAAATGGGCGAAAAACCGTCAACCAGCCTCCATGCGGCTCCACCTCAGGTAGAGGTCCAGCCGAATTGGGCGGATGTGGCTTGCCCGAGTACTCAGGGGATGTAGACTCGCCGCCGATGCCGTCAGGCACCAAAACGCCTCAGAAGTCAGCGGTGGCAACTCCGGAGCGCTCTCTCGTCCAGCGGATGGAGGCCTTGGAGCGGGCGAACGAGATCCGCACACGCCGCGCCAGGCTCAAGCGGGACCTCAAGGGCGGCCGGGCCAGCATCCATGATCTGCTGCTCGAGCCGCCGGAGTACGTCGAGACCGCCAAGGTGTTCGACATGCTGCTGGCCGTCCCCAAGTACGGGCGCGTGAAGGTCAACAAGGTCCTGGTCCAGTGCCGGATCTCGCCGAGCAAGACCATCGGCGGCCTCTCGCAGCGGCAGCGCACCGAGCTCGTCTCGATGCTTCG
>DASQFQ010000036.1:0-25573 GCA_035633075.1 Solirubrobacteraceae bacterium
CTTCGGGCGTGCGCTCTTCGGCGCGTTCACGAGGGCGGCCTCCGGCCGCGCCGCGTGACTGGCGCAGCGGCATCGAGCCGTGGTAGAAACGGCTGTGAGCTCGCAGCGGGATGACCGCGTCCTGCCGGAGACCAGGGCACTCGGGGCCTTCGTCGTCCCGTTCCTGGTGACGCCGGTGCTCGTCCCGCTTGCCTGGTGGCGCAACCTGGCGACCGATCCGCGCACCCCCGAGCCCGGCGAGCTGCTGCCCGCCCGCGCCCGCACGGTGCTGAAGGCCGCGGGCGCCGTGCAGCTGGTGGTCGCCGGGGTGCTGCTGGTCTCGCCGTCGACGATGATCGACGTCTGGCCGTGGACGCTGACGCCGCTCACCGCGCAGGTGCTCGGAGGCTGGTTCGCGCTGCCCGGCGTCGTGGCGCTGATGATGGGGATCGACGGGCGCTGGAGCGCCATCCGCATCACGCTCGAGAGCCAGCTGATCGGCCTGGCGCTGATCCTCCTCGGTGCGGCGCGCGCGTGGGGTGACTTCGACACCTCCAACGGCCTCAGCTTCGTCTTCGTGGGAGGGTTGGCGCTGCTGCTCGCCGGCCTCCTCGGGCTGCGATGGAATTTCGCGAGCCGCGCTACGTGACCGTGGACGGGCGCCGGTTGGCCTACGAGGAGGCCGCCGCACCCGACCCCGACGCCACGGTGCTGCTGCTCTGCGGCATCGGGGCCAAGCGCCAGGGGTGGTACCGGCAGCTGCCGGTGCTTGGGCGGCGCTTCCGCACCCTCGCGCTCGACTACCGCGACGTCGGCGACAGCGGCGAGGCCGGCGGGCCGTACTCGATCGGCGACGTCGCGGAGGACACCCATGCGCTGATGACCGAGCTCGGGATCGAGCGAGCGAGCCTCGTCGGAATCTCCATGGGCGGCTTCGTCGCTCTCGAGCTGGCAATCCGCCACCCCGGGGCGGTCGAGAAGCTGATCCTCGTGGTGACCTCCGCCGGCGGCCCGACCCACGTCTCCACCAGCCCGCAGATCATGCGACTGCTGATGCCGGGCGAGGAGGAGGTCGAGTCGGGCGACGGCGCCCGCCGCGTGTGCTCCGCGGTGGCGGCGCCGGGCTTCGCCGAGCGCCACCCCGAGGAGATCGACACCTTCGTCGAGATCGCGCGGTACCGGCCCATGTCGCGCTCGGCCTTCCTGCGCCAGCTGGAGGCCTGCCGGGCCCACGACGTCTCGGGCCGCCTCGAGGCGATCCGCGTGCCGACCCTCGTGCTCCACGGCGAAGTCGACCCGCTCGTCCCGCTCGCGAACGGCCTGCGGCTGGCCGAGCGGATCCCCGGGGCCGAGCTGAAGGTCTACCCCGACACGGGCCACATCCCCGAGGTCGAGGTCGCCGACGAGTTCAACCGCGACCTGGTGGCGTTCCTGGAGCGCTAGCCATGCCGGTCATGTGGGACGACGACATCGACGCGATCCTCACCGGGGACCTCACGGTCGGGCTCGGCTACCGCACGCCGGCCGGCGGCGTGGTGGTGCTCGCAGTCGCGCCGATCGGGCTCGGGGATCGCGCCGAGGGCAGGGTCGGCTTCACGACGTCGCTCGGGTTCAGCAAGAAGCTCGAGCGCATCCAGCGCGACCCCCGGATCGCGATGGCCTACCACGCTCGCGAGCACGGCTTTGCGAGCGCCCGTGCGTACGTGCTCGTGCAGGGTCGCGCGCACGTGGTCGAGCGGCCGTCGCTCGAGCAGCGCCAGGAGGTCACCGACCACGCGACCAAATATCTCGGGCCGTCGCGGCGAGGGCCCTTCTGGGACCGCTGGCTCCGCGAATATGCGGCCGTGCGCGTCCCAGTCGACGTCGCCGTGGAGCGGATCGTCGTCTGGCCCGACCTCCGCTGCGCCGGCGCGCCCTACGTGCTCGGGACTCCATGGCCCTCGGAGCCGCCGGCGCCCCAGCGACCGCCGAAGAACGGCACCTCCCCGCGCGTCGACGCCGCCAGGGCCGGCGCACGAGCCCGCAAGACCGCCCACACGCTGCTCGGCTACGCCGGGACCGACGGCTACCCCGTCGTGGTCCCGGTCGCGGTGAAGGCCGCAGACCGCAGCGGGCTGGCGCTCTCCTCCTCCGCCGCGTTGCCCCCGGACGGCCGCCGCGCGGGCCTGCTCGGGCACTCCTATAGCCCGCAGCTCGTCGGCCTCGAGACGCGCGCGTACACGGGCTGGCTCGAGGCAGGCGAGGACGGCGCCCTCTACTCCCCGCATACCGAGACGGGATACCGGGCGCCCCCGAACAAGACCCTCCTGCTGCTCCTCAACGGCCTGATGGCGAAGCGCGGCGTCCGCAAGTCGCGCTCGCCGACCTAGAGCACCACCCGGACATCCCAGAGCTCCGGGAAGAACCGCCGGTCGACGGTGCTGCGCAGGTACTCGACGCCGCGCGAGCCCCCGGTCCCCGGCCGCGAGCCGATCTCGCGCGCGGCCATCAGCGTGTGATGGAACCGCCAGCGCGCGACCGTCTCGTCGTGATCGACCAGCAGCTCGGCCACCTCGTGCAGAACCGTGCGCGCCGGGTCGCCGCGGTGGTCGCGGTAGAGCTCGGCCACGGCGGCGACGCGCGCGTCGTGCTGTTCGTCGCCGTCGGGCAGCCCCGCGGCGGCGCAGAAGGCTTCGTAGAGCGAGGGGCCGGCCGGCGCCGTCGCCCCGTCCGCAAGCGTGTCGCGCAGCCCCGAGATGTACTCGATCTCGCGGAACTGCCGCGATTGGAAGCCCGAAGCGGGCTCGAGCGGATCGCGGAACTCGAGGAAGCCCTCGGGACCCATCGTCTCGAGCACGTTGAGCTGCTCGAGCAGCAGGCGTTCGATCGCCACGACGCGCTTGAGCTGGGGCACGGCCGCCTGCGGGCGGCCCGCGCACAGCTCCGACCGGGCACGGTCGAGCTCGTGGAGGATGAGCTTGAACCACAGCTCGTAGGCCTGGTGCACGACGATGAACAGCAGCTCGTCGTGGGCGCCGGGCGTGACGGGCCGCTGCAGGCCAAGCAGGTCGTCGATCAGCAGGTAGGTCGCGTAGTCGGTGCCGCCCGAGGGCTCGTCGTCCATACGGTCGGATTGTGGCGGCTCAGCGCTGGGCGTCCAGCGCCTGGTTGACCAGCGCGTCGGCGGCGGCGTTCTCGGCCCGCGGGACGGGGCGCAGCGACCAGCGCTCGAAGTCGCGCAGGGCGGCGAGCGCCTGCTGGTGGAGCGGCCTCATGTCGGGGTGCTTGACCTTGTAGCGGCCGCTGACCTGGTGGGCGATCAGCTCGGAGTCGTTGATGACGTCGACCTCCGTGGCCCCGAGGGCGCGCGCCCGCTCGAGCCCGAGCAGCAGGCCGCGGTACTCCGCGACGTTGTTGGTCGCGCGGCCGAGGGTCACAGCGGCCTCGTCGAGCACCTCTCCGTCCGGGGTGGAGATCACCGTCGCGGCGGCGGCCGGCCCGGGGTTGCCCCGGGAGCCGCCGTCCACGTGGACGACCACCCTCACGCCGGTGGCGGCACTAAGCCTCGATGTCGGCGGGGATCGGCGGGAACTCGCCGGCCACGCGGGGGCGTCGGCGGTCGCGAACCTCGCGCTTGCCTCCGGCGGTCTTGCCCGGCTCGCGGCGCTCGCTGCTGCGGCGGTCGATGATCACCGTGACGCCGGGATCGTCCTCGTAGTAAGCCTCGAGCTGGTCATAAAGCTCGGGCGCGAGCGGCTCGGGTACGACGCAATAGATCACGACCGAATCCTACCTTGATGAATGATCTCGCCTATCGACCATCCGTCGAGATATGCAGCGCACCCCTCTCGTCGGCCGCGGCATTGGACACCTGCTCGTCCGCCTCGAGCTCTGAGAGCTCGTCCCCCTGGGCCGCGCGGCGCACGCCGCCGGCCTCGTCGGAGAGGTCGATCTCGTACCGGTACCAGCTCAGCTCCCACATCACCGTGATCCCGACGACGCTCGGCCGTTCGGACATCGAGCGCACGCACACGACCGGCGCACCCAGTGAGCGCGAGATGCCACCCACGGTCCGGGTGTGGTCGGAGCCGTTGAACACCTCGAGCGCGCGCTGCACCTTCAGGTCGGCGTTGGTGGGAACGGCACGGACGTGGCGCGGGCGCCGCGGAAGGTCCGCGAGGGTCGGCCGGACCGCGGGCGCCTCCCGGGCGGGCTCGCGAATCGGCTCGCGCCCCTCGGCCGCCTCGACCGCGGCGGCCTCGTCGGCGACCTCGCGCGCGCGCGCCCGACGCCCCCGCAGGCGATCGAGGAACGAGCGGCCCCGGCCGTCCTGCCGCGTGGTGCGCAGCGTCAGCTCGTCGCCGCCCTGCTCGCGGATCCAGCCCTCGTTCTGGGCGCGCACGGTGCACAGCTCGCAGACCTGGCGGCGCTGGCCGCCGGTCAGGTAGGGCTCGGCGCGCTCACCCCGCAGCAGCGTGCGCCCGCACACGTCGCAGGCGATGTCCACCTGGTTGGTCCGGATGTCCCGCGTGCTTGCCACCCGTCCCACCGTACCAACGGCTGGCGCCGTCGAGCGGGGGCCGTCGACGGAGGGGTCGGCCGGTGCAGGCTCGACCGCTACGCGTTGACCGCCGCCTCGTCGGAATCGGCCTGCTGCACGATCTTTTGCGCGAGGTGAGCCGGGACCTGCTCGTAGCGCAGGAACTCGAGCGTGTACTCGCCCTGGCCGCCCGTGATCGAGCGCAGGTCGGGCGCGTAGGAGAGCATCTCCGACATCGGCACCTCGGCCTTGACCTCGGTCATGCCGTCCACCATCTCCGTCCCGAGCGGCCGGCCGCGGCGCGATGACAGGTCCCCCATCACGTCGCCGACCGCCGATTCCGGCACGGAGGCGGAGACGAGCATGATCGGCTCGAGCAGCACCGGCGAGGCCTCCTGCAGCGCCTGCTTCATGGCGATCGAGCCGGCGATCTTGAACGCCATCTCCGAGGAGTCCACCGTGTGGTAGGAGCCGTCGTAGAGCCTGACCCTGACGCCCTTGACCGGATAGCCGCCCACGACCCCCTGCGACATCGCCTCGATGACCCCCTTCTCGACGGCGGGGATGAAGCTCGTGGGGATCACGCCGCCCTTGATCGCGTTCACGAACTCGAAGCCGGCCCCGTCGTCCGCGTCCAGGGGCTCGATCTCGATGCGGCAGTCGCCGAACTGGCCGCGCCCGCCGCTCTGCTTCTTGTGGCGGCCGTGCGCCTTGGCCGTCCCGCGGATCGTCTCCTGATAGGGGACGCGCGGCGGCTTGAGGGTCACCTCGGCGCCGAAGCGCGACTTCAGCCGGTCGACGACGACCTCGACGTGGATCTGCGACAGCCCTGCCACGATCTGCTCGCCGGTCTCCTCGTCCCGGTGCAGGTCGATCGTCGGGTCCTCCTCCTGGAGGCGGCGCAGCGAGGAGAACACCTTGTCCTCGTCGCCCTTGGTCTTGGGCTCGATCGCGAAGGCCATCACCGGCGCGGGGAGCTCGATCGAGGGCATCGAGACCGGCTGGTCGCGCGCGGAGAGCCAGTCGCCGGCGCGCGTCTCCTTGAGCTTGGCGACGCCGCCAATGTCCCCGGGGCCGAAGGCGTCGGTGTGGGTGACGTCCTTGCCCTGCGGCATGAGCAGCTGCCCCATGCGCTCCTTGCTGTGCGAGCGGGTGTTGAGCACGTGGCTGTCGGCCCGCAACGTGCCCTGGTAGACCCGGAAGAGGTTGATGCGCCCGGCGAAGGGGTCGGCGCGCGTCTTGAACACGTAGGCGAACGTCTCGCCGTCCTCGGTCGGCTCGAGGATCATGTCGCCCAGGTCCAGGCCGCCGTGCTGGGTCGGGGACGGGAGGTCGTCGACGAAGGCGTCGAGCAGGCGGTCGGCGCCCAGGCGCGAGGTGGCCACGCCACAGGTGACCGGGAAGATGTGCCCGTGGTCCGTGCCGTCCTCGAGCGCGGTGACGATCTCGTCGTGGGAGATCTCCTCGCCCTCGAGGTAGCGCTCCATGAGCGAGTCGGAGTTCTCGGCGACCTCGTCCATGAGCTTCTCGCGGTACTCCTGGACCAGGTCGGCGAGCTCGTCGGGGATCGGGATCTCCCGCGAGTTGTCCTTGCCCGACCCCTCGTACTCATAGGCCTTCATGTCGACGAGGTCGATCAGGCCGCGTACCTCGTGCTCTGAGCCGATCGGGATCTCGGTCGCGACGACGTGGGGCCCGAAGGCAGCCTTCAGCGACTCCAGGGCCCGGAAGAAGTCCGCGCGCTCGCGGTCGAGCATGTTGACGAAGATGAGGCGGGCGACGCCGAGCTCCTGCGCACGGGTCCACAGGCGCTGGGTGGAGACCTCGACGCCCATCACGGCGTTGACCACGAAGACGGCCGACTCGCACACGCGCAGGGCGCCCAGCGCGTCGGCGACGAAGGACGG
Source organism: Solirubrobacteraceae bacterium (assembly GCA_035633075.1). Lineage (GTDB taxonomy): Bacteria > Actinomycetota > Thermoleophilia > Solirubrobacterales > Solirubrobacteraceae > DASQFQ01. Next base: position 6,406 of record DASQFQ010000036.1, read on the forward strand.
CTCGCCGGGGGTGTCGATCAGGTTGACCTTGACGTCGCGCCAGTCGAACGAGGCCAGCGCCGCGGAGATCGACATCCCGCGGACCTTCTCGTCCTCGTCGGAGTCCGACACGGTCGTCCCTTCCGCCACCGTGCCGAGCCGGGTGGTCGCGCCGGCCTCGAACAGCAGGGCCTCGTGCAGCGACGTCTTCCCGCTCCCACGGTGGCCCACCAAGGCCACGTTGCGGATCCTGTCTGCGGCGTGCGGCATGCCTGGCGCTCCTCTCCTCGGGTCCAAGCGCGGAGGCTACCTCAGGTCCGGCAGGATTTGGCGGTGCCGGGTGCCCGTCAGGTCCGGAGATTGTCTCCCTGCAGGCGGCTCTTGAGGCGCAGGACGGCCTTCGTGTGCAGCTGGGAGATGCGCGACTCGGTGACGCCGAGGACCTCACCGATCTCGCGCAGGGTCAGGTTCTCGTAGTAGTAGAGGGCGATCACGAGCTTCTCGCGCTCGGGCAGGGCGGAGATCGCGTCGGCCAGGCGGTCCTTCAGCTCTGAGGCGTCGAGGAGCTGCTGGGGGTCGGGCGCGTCGGGGTCGTGCAGCGTGTCGAGGAGCGACACCTGGTCGCCCGAGGAGTCCGAGACCGCCCACAGCTCGTCGAGCGCGACGACCGTGGAGTTGGAGATCTTCATCAGGGACTCCTGGAACTCCTCGATTGTGATGCCGAGCTCGCGCGCCATCTCCTCGTCGGAGGGAGTGCGGTGCAGGCGGTGCTCAAGCTTGCCGTGGGCCCGCTCGATCTCCCGGGCGCGCGCCCGGACCGAGCGCGGCACCCAGTCCAGGGCGCGCAGCTCGTCGATGATCGCGCCCTTGATGCGGGTGATCGCATAGGTCTCGAACTTGATCTCGCGCTCGAGGTCGAAGCGCTCGATCGCGTTGATCAGGCCGATCAGCCCGTAGGAGATGAGGTCGGCCTCCTCGACGTGCGCCGGCAGGCCGGACGACATTCGGCCTGCCACGTACTTCACCAGCGGGGAGTAGGCGATGACGAGCTGCTCGCGCGCACGATCGGAGCCGCTGGCCTTGTAGCGGCGCCATAGGTCCCTCAGCTCGATCGCTTTGACGTTCGTTTCCAGACCCTCTCCCCCCCTTGCGTCGTCAAGCTCGGGGATGGCTGCGCGAATACGCCGCCCGCAGGCGCGCTGACTCTACCCGAGTGTAGACCTGGGTTGTCGAGACGGATGCATGGCCCAGCAGCTCCTGGATGGCGCGCAGATCGGCGCCTCCGTCGAGCAGGTGCGTGGCGAAGGAGTGCCGGAGGGCGTGCGGGTGCACCGCGCCCTGATGCGCGGCGTGTCGGGCCCACACCCGTAGGCGCCGCCGCACGTCGGAGGTCGACAGCCGCCGCCCGGACTTCGAGAGCAGCAGCGCGGGCTCGTCGGCCACGCCGGCCAGTGGCGGCCGCCCGCGCTCCAGGTAGCGCGTCACGGCACGCTGCGCGGGCTCGCCGACGGGCACGAAGCGGGTCTTGGACCCCTTGCCCTCCACCCGCACCTGCTCGGCGTCGAAGTCGATCGAGCTCAGGTCGAGGTCGACCAGCTCCTCGGAGCGCAGCCCGCAGGCGTAGGCGAGCTCGAACAGCGCACGGTCGCGCAGCTCCAGCGGGGTGGTGGCCGGGATGCGGTCCAGCAGTCTGGCCACCTCGACCGCCTTGAGCGTCCTCGGCAGGGGCTGGGGCCGCTTCGGGGCGGCCAGCAGGTCCGCCGGATTCGCGTTGGCCTCTCCATGTTCGACCATCGTTCGGTAGAACGCGCGGATCGCCGCGAGCTTGCGGGCTACGGTCCGCGGGCCGGCCCCGCCCGCGGAGAGCGAGGCCGCGTAGCGACGCAGCGCCGAATAATCGACGTCGGCCGGGGCGAGCCCGTGGGTCATGCTCCAGGCGGCGAGCCGGCCGAGGTCGGCGCCGTAGGCATGGCGGGTGCGCTCGGCCGCGCCGCGGCTCAGCAGGTCGCGGTCGAAGGTCCGCAGGGCGCCGCGCCACGAGTCACTAGCGTGGGAGCCGATGGCGTCGTTCTTCATCGACACGGGCACGGGTCAGGTCGCCACCCAGCGCCAGCTCGTCGAGGCGGGCATCACCCGCGGGGGCGTCCGGCCCACGCCGCCGTGGCACCGCATCCAGGGGTCCGGGGACGCCACCACCTTGTGGTACGCCGTTATGCGCAAGCGGGTGCGAGAGGTGTACATCGGCATGCTCTGCATTCGCCACTCCGCCTATCACGCCTCCCTTCTGCAAAAAGGGTGGCAGGAGGTCCCGGTGGCGGACATCGGCGCCGTAGGGTCCGCTTCTAGGCGATGTAAACCGGTGCGTTGACCGGCACCTCGTCGTAGAGCTCCTTGACGTCGGGGATCCGCATGCGCACGCACCCGTGGGAGGCGGCGGTCCCGAGCGAGCTCACCGCGTCAGTGCCGTGGATGCCGGCACCGTCGAAGATGCCCAGCCAGCGCGCCTTCAGTGGGTTCTCCGGGATGCCGCCGGGTATCACCTTGCCGCGCAGCTTGCCCGCCCAGTCGGAGTCGGGCACGTGCCACGCGGGATCGATCGCCTTGTTCTGGACGTGGTAGAGGCCGGCCGGGGTCTCGAGCCCCACCTTGCCGATCGCGACCCGGTAGGACTTGGCGAACTTGAGGTGGCGGTAGAGCGAGAGGCTGAAGCTGGGGCGGTTGACGATCACCACCGCGGGGTAGCGCTCGGCGAGTTGCTCGGAGGAGACCTTGGGCTTGACGACATGGGTCCGCACGCGCACGGTGCGCGGCCCGTCGGTCGTCAGCAGGGCGCGCGAGAGTTCGCGGCGCAGGCGCGAGGCGCGGACCCCGATGCCCTCGGCCGACGGCTTGGGATCGACCCGCCCGGAGTCGAGGTCGACGCTCGCGTCGCGCGCGGGGCGGTCGATCCCGGCGCTGATGCGCTTGACCAGGCGGGAAATCGCGTGACGGTTGTAGGCGATGTCGACGTCCACGTCCTCGTCGAGCCGGCCGCCCTTCAGGTTGCGGACGGTGCGCTGGAGGATGTTGCCCGAGCGCGACCGCGCGACCGCGGCGTCGACCGACCCGTCGACGTCCACCCCGACGCGCGCCTGGGCCGGCGTCAGCGTGAAGCGGCGGCGCTTGTAGCGGGCGACGACAGGGCGGCTCAGCGGCTCCAGCACTGCCGAGCGGATGCGCTGCCGGGCGGCGGGCGCCTCGAGCCCGCCCACGTCGACCCCGCCGACGGTTATGCCCTCGGCGATCCGGCTCCGCGTGCTCGAGTCATAGGCGTACAGACCCCCCGCGGCGGCGAGGAGTAGGACGACGAGAGCCGCGACGATGACGAAGGAACGGGTGCGCACGTGCCGAAGTGATGGTAGGACGGGCGGTATACCCGCCGCTAGCGCTGCAATCTTGCTGCCGTATCGGCACGTTCGAGGCTCGGGCTGTAGCGCAGGAAGTCCTCGACCTCGCGCTGGTAGAGGAAGTCGTAGATCGTCCTGTCGAGGAGCCCCTCGACGCGCTCCGAGCGCCCCCAGTCGGTGACCTCGCGGTCGGGCTCGATCGCCGGGAGGTGATCGAGCAGGTCGACCGCGAGCTCCGGCAGCCGAGTCATGCGAGCACCGGCGCGAGGCGCTCGGCGAGCGCGGGCCAGTCCTCGGCGCACAGGACGTCCTCGGTCTCGCACAGCTCACGGTTCCAGGGATGCAGGATCGTCGCGACCCTGATGCCCGCCTCGAGCGCGCCCAGCAGCGTGGCGGGCGAATCGTCGATCAGCAGGTCGATCGCGGTCTCGCGGCAGCGGGCGACCTTGTCGAAGGAGCAGTAGAGCTCGTCGTGGGGCAGGCCGATCCGCTCGAGCCATCGCGTGGTCGCCGCGTGCGCGTCGTCGGCGCGATGTGACGTGATGTGGATGAAGTGCCCCGCCTCATGCCAGGCACGCACGGTCTCGACGGCTCCCGGGTAGGGCTCGGCGGCCAGGATCTGGGGCTCGGAGTGCGTCTCGGCGACGCACGCCGCGAGCTGCTCGGGGCGCAGCCGGTCGATCTCCCACACCACCTGGTCTCCGTAGGGGAGCGCGACTCCGAAGCGCCTCTGCGCGACGAGGTCGAGCTGGTCCCAGTAGTGGTGAAGCGTGGAGTCGATGTCGATGGCGATGCGCATGGCGCGATGCAAGTACCGTAGACCGCCATGGCCTCCCGACGCCGCGTCAGCTCGCTCGGCCTGCTGAGCCCCGGCCCCGACAGCGATTACGGCTCAGCCGGGCGCTCGGAGTGGCTCGACGTCGACTGGCGCGCGCACCAGCGCTGGGTCGAGGTCCACGGGCGCCGCGTGAACCTCGTCGACCTCGGCTCGGGCCCCACGCTGCTCTTCGTCCACGGGCTCGGCGCGGCGTGGCAGTCGTGGCTGGAGAACATCCCGCAGTTCGCGCGCGACCACCGGGTGATCGCCATGGACCTCCCCGGCTTCGGCTGGTCGGAGATGCCCTCGCAGGAGATCTCGATCGAGTACTACGCGCGCTTCCTCTGCGCGCTGGCCGACGCGCTGGAGGTCGAGTCGGCCGCTGTCGTAGGCAACTCCATGGGCGGCTTCATCTCGGCCGAGATGGCGATCCGCCATCCCGACCGCGTGCAGCGCCTCTCACTCGTCTCGGCGGCGATCTTCTGGCAGGAGTACCGGCGCGCCAAGCCGCTGGTCTCGCTCGCCCGCCTCACCAACGCCTACGTGGGGCGCGCGCTGGCCAGGAGCACCAACACGGTCGCGCTGCGCCCGCGCCTGCGCGAGGCGGCGCTCGCCTCGGCCGGGATCCGCTATCCCCACCGGCTCCCGCGCGAACTCGCCAACGAGCTGGTGCGCAGCGCGCGGCGCACCCGCGGTTTCCTGCCGGCGCTCGAGGCGCTGGCCGCCTTCCCACTGCGCGAGGAGCTGCCCAAGATCTCCTGCCCGAGCCTGATCGTGTGGGGCGCGCACGACACCCTGGTCGGCGCGCGCGACGCCGGGAAGATCGAGCAGGCGATCCCCGATGCGCGGCGCGTGGTGTTCGAGCGCACCGGCCACGTGCCGATGCTCGAGCGACCCGCGCGCTTCAACCGCGTGCTGCGGGAGTTCCTCGACGAGGAGCCCGAGCAGCGCGAGGGGGCCGAGCGCGAGCGCGCTAGCGCGTGACAGCGCCCTCCGAGGCGCTCGACACGAGCTTGGCGTATTTGGCCAGGACGCCGTCGACGGCGCCGTTGGCGGGAGCCTCGTAGGCCTGCACGCGGCGGGTGATCTCGTCGTCTGAGAGATCGGCGTCGAGCCGGCGCGACGCGACGTCGATGGTGATCGCGTCCCCGTCGCGCACGGCGGTGATCGGCCCGCCGCGCGCGGCCTCGGGCGCGACGTGGGCGATCATGAAGCCGTGGGTGGCGCCGCTGAAGCGCCCGTCGGTCATCAGCGCGACGTCGTCGCCGAGCCCCTCCCCCACGAGCGCCGCGGTCACCGCCAGCATCTCGCGCATGCCGGGACCGCCCGCCGGTCCTTCGTTGCGGATGACCACCACGTCGCCGGCCACGATGCCCCCGGCGGTCACCGCCGCCATCGCATCCTCCTCCGAGTCGAAGACGCGCGCCGGCCCCTCGTGGTGGACGCGCTCGTGGCCGGAGAGCTTCACGACACAGCCCTCTGGGGCGAGGTTGCCGCGCAGGATGGCGAGGCCGCCGTGGAGCTTGAGCGGCTCGTCGAGCCCGCGGACCACGCGCTGGCCGTCGGGCTCGGTCGCCTCTCGCGCGTGCTCGCCGACCGTGCGCCCGGTGACGGTCCGGGCGTCCTCGTTGAGCAGGCCGGCCTCCCGCAGGCGCTTGACGACCACCGGGACGCCTCCGGCGCGGTGGAGGTCGGTGGCGACGAACCGGCCGCCGGGCTTGAGGTCGCAGAAGATCGGGGTGCGCGAGGCGATACGGTCGAAGTCGTCGATGTCGAGCGGGACCCCGGCCTCGCGGGCGATGGCGAGCAGGTGCAGCACGCCGTTGGTCGAGCCGCCGCTCGTGGCGACGGCGGCGATCGCGTTCTCCAGGCTCTCGCGCGTGATGATGTCGCGCGGGCGCTGACCGCGGGCGAGCACGTCCATGATCAGGCGGCCCGCCTCGTAGGCGACCTCCGCCTTGCTGGCGTTCTCCGCGGGCACCATGGCGGTGCCCATCGGCGAGATGCCGAGCACCTCCAGCGCCATCGCCATCGTGTTGGCGGTGAACTGCCCGCCGCAGGCGCCCGAGCCGGGCGAGGCCGCGTCCTCGAGCGCGATCAGCTGCGCCTCGGTGATCGAGCCGGCCGCGTGGGCGCCGACCGCCTCGAAGACGTCCTGGATGGTCACGTCGCGGCCCTCGAAGCGGCCGGGGGCGATCGAGCCGCCGTAGAGCATCAGACCGGGGAGGTTCAATCGCGCGAGGGCCATCACCGTGCCCGGCAGCGTCTTGTCGCAGGCCGCGAGCGCGACGATTCCGTCGAAGAGGTGGCCGAGCGCGACGAGCTCGACCGAGTCGGCGATCAGCTCGCGCGACACCAGGCTCGCCTTCATCCCGCTCGTGCCCATCGTGATCCCGTCGGAGATCGCGATTGTGTTGAACTCCATTGGCGTGCCGCCTGCCGCGCGGACGCCCTCCTTGACCTTGGCGGCCAGCGCCCGCAGCTGGTAGTTGCACGGCATCGTCTCCGTCCAGGTCGAGGCGACCCCGATGATCGGCTTGCTCAGCGCCTCGTCGTCGAAGCCGATGCCCTTGAGCTGGGCGCGCGCCGCCGCCCGGGTGGGCCCCTCGACGAGTTGGCGCGAGTTGTGGCGGGGATCGAAGTGGGCCATGGCGGCCCGGAATCTACTCGGGCGAGCCCGCGGCGCGCCGGGGCGACCCGGCCGCATGGCCCTCGGCGCGCGCGAGGCGCTCGCGCTCCCACTGGCCGAGGCGCCAGAGGTCGCGCTGGACCTGCCGGGTGTCGACCTGGCGACCGGGCAGGTGCATGTTGGCCTCGGAGATCAGGCGGCGCTCGTCGCCCTGCAGCGCCATCCACTTCGCGAGGACGTCGTCGGAGTCCGGCAGCCGCGCGGACCCGTAGGGGCGCGTCTCGTCGGGGAACTCGACGCAGTACTCGTGGAGGATCTGGCCCGTCTGGGGCAGGTAGGCCACGATCGGCTTCTGGGGGTAGATCAGGTAGGCGTAGGGCACGCCGCACAGGTCGCGGCCCTCCAGCGGTCCGCCGGCCTCGCTGCCCCACACGCGCAGGAAGCCGAGGTCGCGGTAGGTCCCCCACTCCTCGTCGTTGACGCACGACCGCAGCAGCTCGCGCGCGCGCTGCTCGGCCCGGCGCTCGCGACCGGGGTCATACGGGAGCGCCCGTCCCTGACGGCGGGCCTCGCGGCGGCGCCGGCGCGCGTCGAGCCGACGGTCCAGCCACGGCAGCGAGACCTCCCACAACAGCGCGAGCACCACGATCGCGGTGGCGCACAGCGCGACGGTCAAGGCGCTCCCTAGCCCGCGCCGCCCGCGGCGCGCGGGAAGAAGATCACGCGGTCGGTATGGCGCGGGATCTCCTCGAAGGCGCGCACCATCTCCGCCTCGCGCCGACCCGTCTCGGTGACGGTGGGCACCGCGGCCCACATCCCCTGGTCGAGCTGGCGGCGGAACTCCTCCACGAGGCGCTCCTCGTCCTCGGCGACCTCGACGTCGCCCTCGACGATCAGCTGCTCGCCGTGTCCCGGACGCATGCGGAGGAACTTCATCTGCGCGATTATGCCAGAGGCGCGGCGGTGTGCCGACCGGGTGGTGCGCCACCGGCCGCGCGGCGTCCGAGCCCGAACACGTCGACCGGCCCGGCCCCCTCCCCCAGCTCGCGCAGGCCGTCACGCACGGCGGCCGCGGCGACTTCGTGGGCGCGGCGGGCGGCCTCCAGCGGCGCCAGGCCGAGCGCGAGATGCGCAGCGAGCGCCGAGGAGTGGGTGCAGCCCGAGCCGTGGGCGGCGCCGTCGGAATGGCGCTCGCTCGCGATGTGCTCGAGGCGAGTGCCGTCGAAGAAGACGTCGATCACCTCGTCGCGGTGCCCGCCGGTCACCACGACGGCCCGGGGACCGAGGGCGTGCAGCGGCCGCACGAGGTCCTCCCCCTCTGCGTGCTCGGCGCCGGCGAGCACGCGCGCCTCGGGGAGGTTGGGGGTGATGACGGTGGCCAGCGGCAGCAGCTGCTCGATCAGCACCGCCCGGGCCGCGTCGTCGAGCAGCACGGCGCCCGACTCGGCCACCATCACGGGGTCGATCACCACCGGGGTGCCGGGCGCGAGCATTCCGAGCCCCTCCCGCACCGCAGCGACGGTCTCGGTGGTGCCGAGCATCCCCACCTTCACCGCGTCGACGCCGATGTCGGCGACCACTTGGCGCACCTGCTCGATGATCATCTCCGGCGCGACCGCCAGGACGGCGCTCACGCCGGTGGTGTTCTGCGCGGTCAGCGCGGTGATCGCCGTCATCCCATGGACGCCGCAGCGGGCGAATGCCTTCAGATCGGCCTGGATGCCGGCGCCGCCACCCGAGTCCGAGCCGGCGATCGAGAGGACGGCGGGGACGGTGCGGGTCACGCCCCCCAGGGTAGGAGGCGGCGGCACGTCGTACCCGGAGCACGTCCGAATGCGGCTCCAAGCAATCCGCCGAGGCCCGATCCGGTGAGGACGACCGGCAGATCGATCACATCGGGCAGCGGCTGCGCACGGAGAGCCACCACCGCGATCACAGGCACCGCACGTACCTGCCGCCGAACTCCCGCCGCACGAGCCCCTGCAGCTCGAGCTCGGAGAGGCCACGCAGCGCGGCCTCGGCCTGCTCGACCGAGCGGGCCACCTCGGCGACGGAGCCGCGGCCCTGCTCGACCGCCTCGAGCAGGCTGCGCAGGGACGGGTCGAGGCCGGCGGCCGAGTCGGGCTCGCAGGCGGGCGGCGCGTCGGCGCCGAAGAGGAGGCCGACGACGTCGCGGGCGTCGCGGACCACCGCGGCGCCGGCGTGCAGCAGGTCGTTGGTGCCCGCCGAGAAGCGCGAGGTGACCTGCCCCGGCACGGCGCCCACGGTCCGGCCGAGGTCGGTCGCGAGGTCGGCCGTGATCAGCGAGCCCGACCGCGGGGCCGCCTCCACGACCACGGTCGCGGCGGCCAGCGCGGCGATGATGCGGTTGCGAGCGGGAAAGCACCAGCGATGAGCGGTGAAACCGGGCGGCATCTCCGACACCACGCAGCCCGCCTCCACGAGGTCGGCGTGCAGGCGGCGCAAGCGCGCCGGGTAGGACACGTCCGCCCTGCCGGCCAGCACGGCGACGGGTGGCGCGCGAGACGTGGCGGCCTCGAGAGCGCCGGCGTGCGCCGCCGAGTCGATCCCCAGCGCCATGCCCGAGACGACCGGCACGCCCGAGGCGGTCAGCCCGCGCCCGAGCGCCCGGGCCACCTCCAGCCCGTAGGCCGTGGCCCGGCGCGTCCCCACGATGGCCGCGGCGTCGGCATGCGCGACCGCGCCAAGCCGGCCGGCGACGTGCAGGACCGCGGGCGGGTCGGGCAGCTCGCGCAGCGTTGCGGGGAAGGCGGTGGCGCAGCGGCACAGAGCGTGCAGCCCGGCGGCGTCGATCCGCGCGCGGGCTCGGGCCGCGTGGAAGCCCTCGTACCCGGGCGCGGCCCTGGAGTCGAGCGCGAGCAGGGCCTCGTCGGGCTGGGCCAGCATGGCGGCTCGCGCAGTGCGCTCGCGCCAGGCGATGTCGAGCGAGCCGGCGACCGCGGCGATGAGGGCCGTGCGCCGCAGGCAGCCGTCGCAGGCGTCGACGGTCATGCCGCCACCGGGTGCCCCACCGCGTCCATGCGGTGCGCAAGCGCCACGGAGACGTGCTCCGGACCCACCCGGTCGGCGCCCTCGAGGTCGGCGACCGTGCGCGCGACCCGCAGGACGCGGTGGTGGCCGCGGGCGCTCAGCCCGTTGCGGTCGTGCAGCTCGTAGAGCCGTCGCAGCGCGGCGGGGCTGGCGTGGACGAGCTCGCGGACCATTCGCGGCGTCATCTGGGCGTTGCACGTCACGCCGAGGCCGGCGAACCGGCGGGCCTGCCGCTCGCGCGCGGCGACCACCCGCGCGCGCACTGACGCCGAGGAGGGCGCGGTCTGCTCGTGCAGCGCGCTCGCAGACGGGCGGTCCACGCTGAGCGTGACGTCGATGCGATCGAGCAGCGGGCCGCTGAGCCGGCGCTGGTGGCGCGAGAGGTCGGCGGCCGTGCAGCGGCAGCGATGGTCCCCGAGGCCGCACGGGCACGGGTTCGCGGCGGCCACCAGCATGCAGCGCGTCGGGAAGTGCATGACGCGCTGTGCGCGGACGATCACGATGCGCCCGTCCTCGAGCGGCTGGCGCATGGCCTCGAGCGCCGGACGAGCGAACTCCGAGAGCTCGTCCAGGAACAGCACGCCGTGGTGGGCGAGCGTGACCTCGCCGGGCGCGGGGACCGCCCCGCCTCCGACCAGGCCCGAGGGCGAGATCGTGTGATGCGGCGCGCGGAAGGGGCGGGCTGCGACGAGGCCGCTGCCGCAGTGCAGCCCGGCGATCGAGTGGATCCGCGTGACCTCGATCGCCTCGGGTGGGGAGAGCGGCGGCAGCACCGACGGGATGCGACGGGCGAGCATCGTCTTGCCCGTCCCGGGCGGGCCGTGCAGGTAGAGGTTGTGGCCGCCCGCCGCCGCGACCGCGATGGCGGGGACGAGCGCGTCATGGCCGCGGACGTCGCAGAGGTCGGGCAGCTCGGCGTCCTCGGCGCCCGCCTCCGCGTCGTCGGCGGGCAACGGCGGCACGGGCACGCGGCCGGCCAGGACGTCGACCACGGCCTGCAGCGTCGTCACCCCGACGACCTCGATCCCACCCACCAGCGCCGCCTCGCCCGCCCGCGCGGCGGGCAGGACGAGGCGGGGGATGCCGTGGCGCTCGGTTCCCTGCGCGACCGCCAGCGCGCCCCGGACGGGGCGCAGCTCCCCCGTCAGCGACAGCTCGCCCGCGAAGGCGCAGTCGCCCACCGGCTCGGGGGCGACCTGCCCGCTCGCCGCGAGCACGGCCACCGCCAGCGGAAGGTCGAAGCCCGGCCCGACCTTGCGCAGGTTGGCGGGGGCGAGGTTGATCGTGACGCGCCTGAGGGGGAACTCGAGGCCGGAGTTCACGATCGCCGAGCGCACCCGCTCGCGCGCCTCGCGGATGGCCTTGTCGGCCAGGCCCACGATCGTGAAGGCGGGCAGGCCGGCGCGGATGTCGGCCTCCACCCACACGCGCTGGCTCTCGACGCCGTCGAGCGCGAACGCGGTCACCCTGGCGAGGCTCAAAACGCCGCCTCGAGGTGATCGAGTCGCACCAGCTCGCCCTGGGCGTCGACCACCACGCCGACGGCGTCGAACCGCAGCTGTGCCGTCCGCGGGCGGTCCTGCGCCTCGGTGAGCCAGGCGACGCCCATGCTCCGCACCCGGCTGCGCTTGCGCCCGCCCAGCGCGTCCCACGGCGTTCCCGACCCCGCCCGGCGGGTCTTGACCTCGCAGAAGACGATGGTCGACCCGTCGGCCGCGACCAGGTCGAGCTCCCCGAAGCGCGTGCGGTGGTTGCGGCAGACGATGCGATAGCCGAGCCGCTCGAAGTGCTCCGCCGCCAGCTGTTCCCCCAGCCGGCCGAGTTGGTGGCGGGGATCGCTCGACATCACCGCGGGGACGCTAGGACCGATCGAGTGCCGTGTCTGCGCGCAGCGGTTACCGAGGTGTGGCGAAACAGCGACCAAGTCCCGCGACCAGTCGACCGGGCGCGTAGCAACCCCGGTTGACACCCCGAGGGCGTCGTCGGCCGGGAGGATGAGGCGGCACGGCCTTCTGGGCAGCGGCAGGCTACGACCTTGATCCGGCGATGGGTCGCTTCGTCCGCTCCGTGTGACGCACGACGACGAACCAGCTCCCGTCGTGCAGGACCTCTCCCCCACCCAGCTCGGCGGCCAGCCCGTCTCCGGTGAAAAAGCGCTTGTAGACCTGGTGGCGCGAGCCGTCGTTGAGCTTGCGCTCCTGCCACTCCTCGGGCTCGACGTCCTCGCGCAGCGCCGCGTCGGTCACCACGAGCTCCGCGGCCACGCGGCGCGCCTCGGCCAGGAGCCGCTCGCGGTCCTCGCCGAGCAGGTGCCCGTAGAAGTGGCCGGTGAAGACGCGGTCGAACTCGCGGTCCACGAACGGCATTGCCAGCCCGTCGCCGCGGAGCACGCGTGCCGCCGGGACTCGCTCGCGTGCGATCTCGAGCATCGCCTCGCTCTGATCGAGCGCGGTGACCTGGCCGCGAAGGTGGCGGGTCAGAAAGCCCGTCCCGCAGGCGACGTCGAGCGTGCGGGCGGGCGGGAGCGCTGCGACCACGGCGCACAGCGCCGCGACCTCGTCGTGCCAGCCGGGCCGCTCGCGGCGGGCGTGCAGCCCCGTGCCCTCGTACCACTCGTCGTACTCGCGAGCGCGGCGGTCGTAGTACTGCTTCACGGCGCCGTCAGGCAGGGCGCTCGAGCGCGAGCTGCTGGTAGGCCATCGACTGGAACGAGAGCCGGTGCAGCGGGGAGACACCGAGGCGCTCGATCGCGGCGCGGTGCTCGGGCGTGGAGTAGCCGACATGGGCGGCGAACTCCCATCCCGGATAGCGCCCCTCCATCCGCCGCATGAAGCGGTCGCGCGTGACCTTCGCGATCACTGACGCCGCAGCGATGGCGGCGCTCGTGGCGTCCCCGCCCACCACCGGGCGCTGCTCGAAGCCCGTGGCCGGAACCGGGAAGCCGTCGGATAGGCACAGGCAGCCGTCGACCGCGACGCGGCGCAGCACGTCGCTCAGGGCGGCGAGGTTGGTCTTGTGCAGCCCCCGCTCGTCGATCCCGCGAACGCAGCGCGAGGTGACGGCCACGCGAACCGCGGCGCGCAGCACGCGCGGAAACAGCTCCTCGCGCCCCCCCTCGGAGTGCTGCTTGGAGTCGTTGAGCGCCGACAGCGCCCGCAGCTCGGCGAGGGTCAGCTTCTCGTAGTCGAAGAGGACGGCCGCGGCGACCAGCGGCCCGGCCAGGCAGCCCCGGCCCGCCTCGTCGGCGCCCGCCACGAAGCGGGCGCCCAGCGCCCGGTCGAAGGCGAACAGCCGGCGCCCGGTGTAACGGCGCCGCTTGCCGGCGGCGCGGCGCGCGGCGCGGCTCGGGCCCGCGGCGTCTGGCTCAGAGGGGCCCGATGCGGTTGGGGGGCCAGTAGGTCCCGAAGGCGGGACCGATGATCCACTGCCTTGGAACCGGTCCCCAGAACCGGCTGTCGTCCGACGACCCACGATTGTCGCCCATCATGAAGTAATGGTCGGCCGGAATGGTGACTGCCTTCGGATAGTCGCACCCCTCGTCGCGCCGGCACGGCCTGATGAACGACTCTGACTGGCGCTTGCCGTTGAGGATGACGCGCCCGCCGCGGATCTGTACGCGGTCCCCCGGGCCGGCGACGACACGCTTGATGAAGTTCACGTCGGCCCGCTCGCGCGTCGGCTGGGTGCAGACCTCGCCGCTGGGCGGCGTGCCGCCACCACACATGTCCTCCTCCTCGGCCCCGGCCGGCGGGTGAAAGACCACGACATCGCCCACGTCGGGATCGGCGAAGCGCGCGCCGATCCGGTTCACGAGCACCCGCTGGCCGATCTCCAGCGTCGGGACCATGGACTCGCTGGGGATCTTGTAGGGCTTGATCAGGAAGGCCTGGATCCCGAGCGCCAGCCCGAGCGCCACGGCCACGATGAGGACCAGCTCGAGCAGCGAGCCAGAGGCTGACGAGCCCTTGGCCACCTCAGGTGCTGTCGTCGCCACCGGCGGCCGCGCCCTCGGCCGCAGGGGCCTCTGCGAGCGCCTGGTCGTCGACGGCGTCGCCGGGGACCTCGGCGTCGGCGGCCGCGGCCGCCTCGGCCGCGGGGTCGTTCAGCAGGCCGGCCTGGATGACCTCCTCCGGGCCCGTGTAACGGCGCTCGCGTACGCGGGCGCGCTTGCCGACGCGGCCCCGCAGGTAGTAGAGCTTTGCCCGCCGCACATCGCCGCGGGCGGACACCTCGATGCGCTCGATCTTCGGCGAGTGCACGGGGAACGTCCGCTCGACGCCCACCCCGAAGGACTGCTTGCGGACGGTGAAGGTCTCGCGTACGCCCTCGCCCTGGCGCTTGATGACGACGCCCTCGAACACCTGGGTGCGCCGGCGGGTGCCCTCGACGACCTGGAAGTGGACTTTCACGCGGTCCCCGGCTCCGAAGCGAGGGATGCGGCGCAGCTGCGAGCGCTCGAGGGAGTCGATGACGGTGCTCATGGCGAAAAAAGACCGCGAAGGCCGGACAGGGGCATCCGCGGAAAGCGGGTCTATGGTAGCGGACGTTCGGCGCCCCCGGCCGCTCGGCGGCGGCTCTTGGCGAGGCGCCAGCGGCGAATCTGCTCGTGGTGTCCGGACAGCAACACGTCGGGCACCGCCCAGCCGCGCCAGTCCGCCGGACGGGTGTAGTGCGGGTACTCCGGAGCGCCCTGAAGCGCGGGGCTGAAGGACTCCTCCCCCGCCGAGTCGGCGTGCCCCAGCGCCCCCGGGAGCTTGCGCAGGACCGCGTCGCAGACGACCATCGCGGCCAGCTCGCCACCGGCCAGGACGAAGCGGCCGATCGAGAGCTCCTCACTGCAGAAGTGCTCGACCACTCGCTGGTCGAAGCCCTCGTAGCGCCCGCAGAGCAGCGTCAGCTCGCCCTCGCCGGCGAGCTCGTCGGTCAGCGCGTCGTCGAGCAGGCGCCCGCCCGGCGTGAGCGCGATCACGCGCCGCTCCTCGCGCACCTGCACCGGGTCGGCGCCGTAGCGCGCGCGCAACGCGGCCTCGACGACGTCGACTCGCAGCACCATGCCCGCGCCCCCGCCGAACGGGACGTCGTCGACCTTGCCGGCCTTCAGCGGCGTCGTGGCGCGGTAGTCCACGGCCTCGAGCTCGTGGCCGAGCGCCAGCGAGTTCGCCACGTGCCGCTGGGTGCGGAACCAACCGAACCAGTCCGGGAACAGGGTGAAGACGTCAATCCGCACCGAGGAACCTCAGGTCGACCTCCACCCGCCGCGCCGCGACGTCGATCGAGCGCACCGCGTCGGAGACCATCGGGACGAGCAGGTCCTCCGCGCCGGGGCGCTGGACCTCCAGCACCTCGACGGAGGGCAGCTCGACCATCCGGCGCACGACGCCGACCGCGCGCCCGCCGTCGCTGACCGCGCAGCCGGCGAGCTCATGCGCCCAGTACTCGCCCTCCTCGAGCTGCGGGGCGTCGCCGGCGTCGACGAGCAGCGCCTTGCCGCGCACCGCCTCGGCCGCCTCGCGCGTCTCGTGGCCCGCGAGGCGGATGACCGGCTTGGAGTCGGTCCCGGCACGGCGCACGATCTTCGCGACGCGCTCGCCGACCCGCACGGAGGTCCCGAGCGTGAGCAGCCGCGGGACCGGGGCGCTCACATGGAAGGAGCCGTCAAGCCCGTGCGGGCGTGCGACGCGCCCGGCCTCGAGCACCCGCTCACTCGACGATGTCGACGAGAACCCGCCGGTTGTCCTTGACCGCGGCGGCCTTGATGACGGTGCGGAGCGCCTGCGCGGTGCGTCCCCCGCGCCCGATGACCTGGCCGTAGTCATCGTCGTCCAGCGAGAGCTCGAGCACGATTGTGCCGTCGTCCTCCTCGAACTCCTCGACCTTGACGCGGTCCGGGCGATCGACGAGCGCGCAGGCCAGGTACTCGAGGAGCTCGCGCACCTGCCTCTACCGGGGCCGGACGCCCTGGATCCTCAGGAGCTTGCGGACGGCGTCGGAGGGCTGGGCCCCGCGGTCGAGCCACAGGCGGGCGCGCTCCTCGTCGAGCTGGATGGTCGACGGGTCGGTCTGGGCGTTGTAGCGCCCGATCATCTCGATGAAGCGGCCGTCGCGCGGGGAGCGGGAGTCGGCGACGACGATGCGCCACACCGGATCCTTCTTGCCGCCCACGCGGGTGAGGCGCATGCTTACGGACACGGCGCGGCAGGATAGCGCAGCTACCGCTGGCGCATGAGGGCGCCGAGGTCGGGCATCTTGCCCTGGGAGAGGCCCCGCATCAGCTTGCGCATCTCGCCGAACTGCTTGACGAGCTGGTTGACCTGCTGGACGTTGGTGCCCGAGCCGCGCGCGATGCGCAACCGCCGCGAGCCCTTGATCGACTCGGGATGGCGCCGCTCCCAGGGCGTCATCGATCCGATGATGGCCTCGACGCGGTCGAGCTCGCGCTCGTCGACGTCCATGTTCGAGAGCTGGTGGCCGGCGAGCCCGGGGATCATCCCCAGCAGCGAGGTCAGCGGCCCCATCCTGCGGATCTTCCTGAGCTGGTCGAGGAAGTCCTCGAGCGTGAACTCGTTTCGGCGCAGCTTGCGCTCCAGCGCCTTGGCGTCCTCCTCGTCGACCTGCTTCTCGGCCTTCTCGATGAACGACAGGACGTCGCCCATCCCGAGGATCCGCTGGGCCATGCGGTCGGGGTGGAAGCGCTCGAAGTCGCCGAGCTTCTCGCCCGTGGAGGCGAACAGGATCGGCTTGCCGGTGACCGCCTTCACCGACAGCGCCGCGCCACCGCGGGCGTCGCCGTCGAGCTTGGAGAGGATCACCCCGTCGAAGTCGGCCACCTCGGCGAACCGCTCGGCCACGTTGACGGCGTCCTGACCCGTCATCGCGTCGACGACGAGCAGTACGTCGGTGGGGCGGATCGCCTTCTTGATGTTCGCCAGCTCGGCCATGAGCGCCTCGTCGACGTGCAGGCGGCCGCTCGTGTCGACGATCAGTACGTCCTTGCCGTCGCGCCGGGCCTGCTCGAGCGCCCACGTCGCGATCACGACCGGGTCGGCGTCCGTTCCGCGCTCGTAGACCGTGGCGCCCGCCTGGCCGCCGACCTTGATCAGCTGTTCGACCGCGGCGGGGCGGTAGACGTCGCAGGCCGCGACGGCCACCGACGAGCCGTGCTCCTCGCGCAGATGGCGGGCGAGCTTGGCCGTCGCGGTGGTCTTGCCCGAGCCCTGAAGGCCGGCCATGAGGATCACCGTCGGCGGGCGCGGCGAGAAGCTCAGGCCCGCGGCGGCGCCTCCCATCAGGGCGGCGAGCTCCTCATTGACGATCTTGACGACCTGCTGCCCGGGGTTGAGCTGGCGCTGGACGTCGGCCCCGAGGCAGCGCTCCTTGACCGTCGAGGTGAACTGCTTGACGACGCGGAAGTTGACGTCGGCCTCGAGCAGGGCGAGGCGGATCTCGCGCATCGCCCGCGTGATGTCCTCCTCGGTCAGCGCACCGCGCTGGCGGACGCCGGAGAGGGTCTCCTGGAGCTTCTCGGAGAGGGAGTCGAACACTCCCGTCAACTGTAGGCGCTAGATGCGCGGGGGCAGATCTCCCCTGGTGGCCGACTCCGCCTCCGCGGCGGCCTCGCGCGCCGCCTTGGCCGCCGCCTCGGTGTCGGCGGCGGCCCTGGCATCGATCTCGTCGGTCCCGCGTGTCGCCGGGCGCGGGCGCGACGGCGCCGGTGGCTGGGGCGGGCCGTCCTTGATCCCGCCGCCGAAGGCGTTGGAGATGCTGCCCAGTGCCTGGGAGAACTCGCTCGGGATCACGAAGATCTTGTTCGCCGAGCCCTGCGCGAGCTGCGGCAGCATCTGCAGGTACTGGTAGGAGAGCAGCTGCTGGTCCGGCGCCCCGTCGTGGATGGCCTGGAAGACGGTCTCGATCGCCTTGGACTCGCCCTCCGCGCGCAGGATCGCCGCCGTCCTGGCGCCCTCGGCGGTGAGCACCGCGGCCTGCTTCTCGCCCTCGGCCGTGAGGATCTGGGACTGCTTGACGCCCTCGGCGGTGAGGATCGCGGCGCGGCGGTCGCGCTCGGCGCGCATCTGCTTCTCCATCGCCTCCTGGACGGTGCGCGGCGGCTCGACCGACTTGAGCTCGACGCGATTGACGCGGATGCCCCACTTGCCGGTCGCCTCGTCGAGCACGACCCGCAGCTGCGAGTTGATGTTGTCGCGGCTCGTGAGCACCTCCTCGAGCGTGAGGCCGCCGATCACGTTGCGCAGCGTGGTCACGGTGAGCTGCTCGATCGCCTGCAGCGGGTTGGCGACCTCGTAGGTGGCGGCCTTCGCGTCGGTGACCGTGAAGTAGATGACGGTGTCGATCCCGACGACGAGGTTGTCCTCGGTGATGACGGGCTGGGGCGGGAAGGTGACCACCTGCTCACGCAGGTCGATCAGCGGCTTGACGCGGTCGACGAACGGGATGATCAGGGTCAGCCCCGGGTCGAGCGTGCGCGCGTAGCGGCCGAGCCGCTCGACCACCCCCGCCCGGGCCTGGGGCACGATCCGGACCCCCGAGGCGGCCACGACGAAGACGAAGACCGCCAGGGCGATCAGCGCGATGATTCCGGCTTCCATGGCCGTACCTTCCTATTCGCTCACGAGCGCCGTGGCGCCCCGGATCTCTACCACCTGCACCTGCCTGCCCGCGTCGATGACCTCGTCCTCGTCGTAGGCCCGCGCGGTCCACACCTCGCCACCGATCCGCACGCACCCGACGCCCTCATGGTTGGCGATCCGCTCGATCACGGTGGCGTTGCTCCCGACCAGCGCCGAGGTCCCGGTCCTCAGCTGCGCGGGCATCCGCAGGTGCGAGCGCGCGATCGGCCGTAGGGAGGCGAGGGCCGTGACGGAGACCGCCAGGAAGATGATCAGGCTGATCGCCGTGCCGGCGCCGGCCGCGCTGATCAGCGCGGCCACGAGGGCGCCGGCCGCGAACGGCGCGAGGAAGAAGCCCATCGTCGCGATCTCCCCGACGGCGAGGACAACGGCGGCGATCAGCCAAAGCACCCAGGGGTCCATGTCTATGCGGAATGTAGCCCACGCGCTGACCGGACTTCAGCCGCGAACGCCGACTGGGGGCGCGGATCGCTCCGGCGTGCGGCGCGTCGCCAGCCACGAGCCGCCGAGGATCAGCAGCAGCCCCAGGAAGGAGGCGGCGCCAAGACGCTCGTCGAGCACCACCACGCCGAGCAGCACCGCGACCAGCGGGTTCACGTAGGTGATGATGCTGGCCCTGCTCGGGCCGGACTCGGCGATCAGGTTGAAGAACAGCGTGGCG
>DASQFQ010000037.1:0-5731 GCA_035633075.1 Solirubrobacteraceae bacterium
GCCCTGCTGACTCTGGGCGGGGCGAGGGAGGACCTGTCTGCGTTGACCGGCGAGCTGTCCGAGCTGGCGGTCTCAGAGAAGCTGCACATAGGCGTGAGCGACTCGCGCCGAGGGCCCGAGGGCGGCGCCTTGGGCCTGCGCGAGGCGCGCGACTCGGCGCGCGTGACCGCCGCACTCACTCCGTCCGGAGGCGCCCTGGCCTACTCCGACCTGGGGGCCTACCGCTACCTGGTGCACCTCCCGGTAGCCGATCTTCTCGGCGACCGCCACTCGGCTGCCGTCCGGCGCCTACTCGAGTACGACGCGCAGCGCAAGGCGCGCTTGGTGGACACGCTCGAGGAATACCTGAGGAACCGCGGCAGCGCGGTCACCACCGCGCGCAATCTCTACGTGCACCCCAACACGCTGCGCCAGCGCCTCGAGCGCGTCGAGACCATCACCGGCCTGGAGCTGAACGCCGAGGACCTGCTCTCGCTCGAACTGGCGATCAAGCTGGTGCGCTTGCGTGGTGAGAGCTAAGAGAGGCCGGTTACGGCCACCACGCCGGCCGCGCCGCGGGCCAGCCGCCTGTCGCAGGTGACCAGCCGCGCCCAGCCCCTTGGCCAGAGCCGCGTACGCTGGGCGGGGAGGCCCCCGCGGCTCACCCACCGGCGTAGGCCGTGGAGGACAATCACGTGGTGCCTGCTATTCGCTATCGGCTGCTCGGACCGGTTGTAGCGCTCGTCGACGAGCGCGCTGTCGAGCTGGGTGGGCCGCGCCAGCGTGGAGTGCTGGTTGTTCTGCTCACCCAGGCCGGCAGCCTGGTACCGGCGTCGCGCATCATCGATGCCGTCTGGGGCGAGGAGCCGCCGGCCAGCGCTGCGAATCTCGTCCAGCGGTCGGTCTCGCAGCTTCGCAAGGCAATCGATCAGGATGCGATCGAGACCCGAGGCGCCGGCTACATGGCCCGCGTCGAGCCGGACGCGCTCGACCTGCACGTGTTCGAGCGGCTGGCACGTGCGGGCAGCGTCGCACTGCACGACGGGCGTTTCGAGGAGGCCGCCGGCCTGTTGCGCGAGGCGCTCGCGTTGTGGCGTGGAGCGGCCCTCGCCGACCTGGCGGACCAGCCTTTCCTCGAGCACGAAGCGGCGAGGCTCGAGGAGATGCGCCTGCTCGTGCTGGAGCGCGCGCTCGAGGCCGACCTCGCCTGCGGCCGCCATGGCGACGCTCTTGCGGAGGCCGAAGGGCTCGTTCACGCCCATCCGCTGCGCGAGCGCCCCCGTGAGCTGATGATGCGCGCGCTCTACGGGGCGGGCCGGCAGGCCGAGGCGCTCGAGGCCTACCGCGAGGCCAGAGCCACATTCGTCGACGAGCTCGGCATCGAGCCCGGCCCCGCGCTGCAGGAGCTCGAGCGGGCGATCCTCCGCCAAGACGAATCACTCGCTCCACAGGCCGCGACCGGCCCGGCTCCACCTCCCCCGGGGCCCGACCGGCTTCGCACGCTGCTGGTGGCTCCGCTCGGCGCCACGAGTCCCGACGGGCTCATTGCGCTCGCGGAGCAGCTGGCTCGCCAGCCGCCACGCGAGATCGTGCTCGCCGAGACCGTGAGCGACGGGCGCGAGCTGGCCCGGGCCAGCCGGCGCCTGCACGAGATTCGCGAAGCGCTCGAGAAGGGCGGGCTCGGGGCGCGGGCCGCCGCGTTCACCTCAGTCACCCCGGGCGCCGATCTCGCTCGGCTGGCGGCCGAGCAGGACGTCGACCTCCTGCTGTCAGACGCTCCGGAGCAGCTGCTGGAGGACGGCCGCCTTCTCACGCTGCTCGAACGTGCTCCCTGCGACGTGGGCGTGCTTGTAGGCAGCGGCGAGCTCAGCGGTCCCGTGCTCGTCCCTTTCGCCGGGGCGGCGCACGACTGGACCGCGGTGGAGATCGGCGCCTGGCTCGCCCGCAACAGCGAAGAGCCGCTGCACCTGGCGGGTGCCAGCACGAGCCCCGAGGGTCGGGATTCCAGCCGCCTGCTGGCCAACGCCTCGCTGGCGGTGCAGACCGCTCTCGGCGTGCCGGCAGAGCCGTTGCTGGTGGACCCGGACCCCGAGGCGCTCGTGTCCGCTGCCACGGACGCCGGCCTCGTGGTGATCGGCCTGACCGAGCGCTGGCGGCGCGAAGGGCTGGGGCGTACGCGCACGGCCCTGGCCACCGCCGGGACCGTTTCGGTCCTGCTCGTGCGCCGAGGTGTGAGGCCGGGAGGTCTCGCGCCCCGCGACAGCGACACCCGCTTCACCTGGACGGTGGGCGGGGTGTAGCCCGCGCTCAGCCGGCGGCCCAGGCCGGCACGCGACCCCGGCGGCACTCGGGCGACTCCAAGGACGGGGGCGCCGTCTTCGAGGTGAACGCCCCGGCGAAACTCTGATCGACCTCGCGCTCCACCCGGAAGGGCACCGTGCGGGCTCGCTGTCCCCGCCCCTCGATGCGGCGCAGGTGAACCGAGACGATCCCCTGGCGGTTGTGGTCGAGCCGGATGGGACCGGCGGGACCCTCGAAGCTGACCTTCGCCAGCGCCGCCCGCAACCGGCCGCCGTGCGGGCCCAGGTCCCCATCGACACGCTCGAGCGCGCGGGCGACTGCCTCCGCGCCCATATACACCGGGAGCTCGAGCGGCCCCGCGGCCGACGCGAGGGGAAGCTCGGGGAAGGCGCGGGCGTATGCCCGTCGGTGTCGGCGCCACTGGGGCCGCTCCGAGTCGAGCGGCACGTCTTGGCCGAACACCACTCCGCTCAGATCGACTCCGCCGGGGGACAGTCCGCCGGGGAACGAGAAGCCGTAGCCGTTGACCACCAGTCGCCGCGGCAGGGAAGCCGTCCGGCGACCATAAGCGCGCAGGAACTCCTCCGGGTTGTAGTAGGTGTCGATCAGCGCGGTGCCGTCCACCTCTCGCGTGAGCCGGGCGGCAAGCGCGCGGTCAGCCGCCCCTCCGTCCGGCACGAGGCCGCCCGCCGAGAGCAAGTCGCGCGACACGACGGTCCCGCCGAGCGCGCAGAACTCGGCCACGAACCCGGCGGCCGTCTCCCAGCTGGCGGACTCCGGATCCATTACCAGCCCGGCTCTCCGCCAGCCCAGGTCTCGATACGCGTACGCGGCAAGACCGGCGGCGGACTGCGCTCCGTCGGCGGAGAAGCGGAAGACGTTGGGCTGCGGATCGGACAGCGTGGGCTCCTGTGCCGCGGAGGAGCCGAGAACGAACGTCACGTCTGGATAGCGCGTGGCCAGCCTGCGGATCAGGACGCCCTCCTGTTCACCCACCGGGCCGATGATCACGTCCGCGCCTTCCTTCTCGATCAGGCGACGCACCTCGACGATCTGGCGTGTGAGGTCGATGGTGACGACGCATCCCTTCAACAGCTCGGCGGGACGCCCGCCCACGCTCGCATCCTCGAGCCCTTCGGCGGGGCCGGCGCCGCGCAGGCGGGCGCCGCGCTCGATGAAGGGCAGCTGCGCGACGGCGAGGATGCTGCCCTCGGAGGCTTCGAGGACTCCCGTGCATTCGGTGAGCACGGCCACGCGGACCGGCTCCTGCTCGTCGCCGCAACCCGCCGCGGCGACGGCCAGGCAGGCCGCCGCCGCGGCGGCCACGGGCAGGCGCCGCCGCTCAGCCATCAATCGCCGCCCACACTCCGCCGGCTCCCGCGGCGAGCCCGACGGGCGCCCCGCCCACGTCGATCGTCCGGACCACCCTCCGGCGCCGGACGTCCACGAGCGACACCGTGCGATCGAGCTGGTTGGCCACCCACAGCCTGCCGTCGCTCAGGGCCAGCGCGGTCGGCGCGCGGCCCACCTCGATGCGGTCGGTCACGCGACCGGTGCGCGCGTCCACCCGGGCGACCAGGTCATCCAGGGCCCCCGCCACCCACAGCGCGCCGTCGCCGGCGGCGATGCCGCGGCCGATCGGGAACGGCAGCTCGATCGTGTCGAGTACCCGACCCCTTTTCGAGTCGATCCTCCATACCCGGGAATCGGCGGCGTCGCCGGCCACCCAGATCGAGCCGTCCCCGCTCGCCATGTCGCACTGGCACCGGCGCAGCGAGCCGCTTGTGACCGGCTCTCTGAAAGGAAGCGTCAGGCTGTGCACGATCCGCAACTCGCGCGGGTCGCCGACAAGCTGCTCGACGTTGTCCGCGCACCCTGACGCCCATACGCCTTCGCGGAAGCCCGCGGTGATGCTGCACGTCACGAGCTCCACGCCGTCCTGCCGGGTACCGGAGGCGGCGTCGTAGGCGACGACGATGCCTTCGAACTGGCCGGGTCCGTCTGCGGCCACATAGATTCTGCCGTGGTGGTATGCCAGATCCCACGGGCTCCCGGTCGTGGGGATACGCGTCGCGCCGCCGCTACGCGGATCGAAGCGCCACAGGCGTTCATTCACGTGGGAGCCGACCCAGACGGTGCCGGCCCCGGCAGCCAGGGCGGATGGCCTGCCACCGATCTCATGGCGCGCGCTCACCTTCGCGGTTTCGGGGTCGATCCGAACGAGCGCGCCCGGCGCCCGCGCCGCCGCCCGATCCTCGCCACCCGTCACGAGAACGACCGCGAGTGCGCCGGCCAGGAGCGCGGCGAGCGCCGCCACGAGCAGCACCAGGCGTGTCCGGCGGGCCGGCTCCGCGTCGACGCCAAGCGCGGCGCGCGCATCGGCCACGAGCGCCGCGCAGCTCTCGTACCGCTCAGCGGGGTCCTTGTCCATCCCGCGCTCCAGAACCGCGTCGAGCTCGGGAGGCAGGCCCTGCCGGTGGTCGCTCGCCGCCGGGGGCTGCTCCTCCAGGTGGGCGAAGATCGTCGCCATGTCCGAGTCGCGGCGGAAGGGCAGGGTGCCGGTGAGGCATTCAAAGAGCAGGCAGGCGAGCCCGTACTGGTCCGCCCGGCCGTCGATCGGATCGCCGCGGATCTGCTCAGGAGCGACGTAGTCGAGTGTGCCCATCAGCGAGCCGTCCGCCGGCCCGCGGTCGGAGGCGCTCTGGGTCAGCCCGAAGTCCGCCAGGTAGCAGTGGTCGCGCCCGCCCGGGTCGTCCACGAGCACGTTGCTCGGCTTGACGTCGCGGTGAACCAGGCCGCGCTCATGTGCCGCGTCGAGCGCCTCGGCCACCTGGCCGCCCAGCCCCAGCGCGCGTTCGGGCTCGAGCGCGCCGTGGCGGCGAAGCAGCGCCCGCAGGTCGGTCCCGTCCACGTAGCGCATGGCGATGAAGAGGCGACCCTCCGCCTCGCCCGCCTCGTAGATCGGCACGACGTTGGGATGGTCGAGGGCCGCCGCGAGGCGCGACTCGCGCAACAAGCGCTCGCGGAAGCGCTCATCCCCGGCGAGATCCGCGCCGAGGACCTTGAGCGCCACGGGCCGGTCGAGGCGCGGGTCGCGGGCGAGGTAGACCTCGCCCATGCCGCCGCGCCCGATCAGCTGCTCGACCTGGTAGGCACTGAGCACCCTGTCCACGGTCCTATCCTCCTCTGCCCGCGCTCAGCTTACACGGGGCGGGGCGGGGTGGCCATCCCCGCCCCGTCACCGAGAGGCTCAGCGCCTCGGTTACTTGCGGTTCCCCGCGCCGATCGCCGCCGCGGTGGCCGCCTCGTCCTTGCCGGAGCTCGAGGCAAGCGGCCCTGAGTTCCCGATGGCGGCCGCGGTGGCCGCCTCGTCCTTGCCGGAGCTCGAGGCAAGCGGCCTTGAGTTCCCGATGGCGGCCGCGGTGGCCGCCTCGTCCTTGCCGGCAAGGCC
>DASQFQ010000038.1:0-5360 GCA_035633075.1 Solirubrobacteraceae bacterium
AGGGGACGTGGCACGCCTGGCGCAAGGAGAAGGCCGCGCGTGAGCTCGCCCTCGGCCGCGCGATCGAGCGCCAGCAGGAGGAGATCGCCCGTCTCGAACGCTTCGTGGACCGCTTCCGGGCGGGCACCCGCGCGCGCCAGGCGCAATCGCGCGTCAAGAAGCTCGACAGGATCGAGCGCATCGGGCGCGACCCGAGCGACTCCAAGGCCCTCGGGTTCGCGTTCAAGCCGCCCGAGCGCTCGGGTCGAGTCGTCTTCGAGGTCGAGGTGGTTGGTGGGCTCGTCGAGGATCAGAGCGTTCGCCCCGGAGTCCACGAGGATCGCGAGCGAGAGGCGGCGCCGCTCGCCGCCCGAGAGGCCCTCGACCGGCTTCTCCGCCGCCTCGCCGGAGAACAGGAACCGGCCGAGCAGGGCGCGGGCCTTGTTCGGCGTCAGCCCGGTGGCACGCTGCGCGGCCTCGAGCACGCTGGCGGTCGCGTCGAGCTCCTCCGCGTGCTGGGAGAGCACGCCGAGCTTGACGTTGTGGCCCCGCCGCAGCTTGCCGGCGTCGAGCTCGCGCTGCCCCGCCAGCGCGGTGATCAGTGTCGTCTTGCCCGAGCCGTTGGGGCCCACCAGGGAGACGTGCTCGCCGCGCTCGACCCACAGCTCGGCGTCGCGCAACAGCTCGCGATCGCCGACGCGCAGCGTCGCGTCCTGGACCTCGAACACCACGCGGCCCGAGCGCTCGGGTGGCTTGAACGCGAACCCGAGGGCCTTGGAGTCGCTGGGGTCGCGTCCGATGCGTTCGATCCTGTCGAGCTTCTTGACGCGCGATTGCGCCTGGCGAGCGCGGGTCCCCGCCCGGAAGCGGTCCACGAAGCGTTCGAGACGGGCGATCTCCTCCTGCTGGCGCTCGATCGCGCGGCCGAGGGCGAGCTCACGCGCGGCCTTCTCCTTGCGCCAGGCGTGCCACGTCCCATTGAAGAAGCGCGAGCGGCGGGCTTCGAGCTCGAGCACGGCGGTGCCGACGGCCTCGAGGAACCAGCGGTCGTGGGCGACGAGGATCACGGCGGCGTCCAGCGTCTGCAGATGGGCCTCGAGCCATTCCAGCGAAACGATGTCGAGGTGGTTGGTCGGCTCGTCGAGCAGCAGGAGGTCGGGGTCCCCGGCCAGCGCGCGCGCGAGCGAGGCGCGCGTCAGCTCGCCGCCCGAGAACGTGGACAGCGAGCGGTCGAGGTGCTCGTCCCGGAAGCCGAGGCCGTGCAGCGTGGCGTTGATGCGCTCGCGCCAGCCGTAGCCGCCGCCGTGCTCGAGGCGCGCCTGGGCGCGCGAGTAGGCGTTCAGCGTGGCCGCATCCGCGGCGCCCCCCGCCATCGCCTGCTCGAGCGCGGCGAGCCGCGCCTCGATGGCGAGCAGTTCCTTGGCGCCGCTGAGCACGTAGTCGCGCAAGGACAGGTCGCGGTCGCGCGGCGGGCGCTGGTCGTGCAGCGCGACGCGGGTGCCCTTGGCCAGCCGGAGCTCGCCCCCATCCACCGAGCTCTCGCCCGCCAGCATCCGCAGCAGCGTCGTCTTCCCGCTGCCGTTGCGGCCCGACAGCGTCAGGCGCTCCCTGCGCCCGAGGCGGAACGAGACGCCGCGCAGGAGCGGCTCCCCCGCCATATCCTTGGCGAGGTCGGAGGCGATGACGACGGCCATGAGGAGAGGGTAGGGCTCACTCAGCCGCCGGGCGCGAGCGCGTCGAGCTCCACGCGTCCGCCCGCGGGGGCCAGCACCAGACGGTGCGCGCGGGCGCGCAGGCGCCCCGAGTCGAAGACGACCTGGCGCTCGGCGGGCGGCCCCGCGGTCGTGACCACGCGGCGCCGGCCGTCGAGCGTGACCGCGAGCCGCCCGGCACCGGGCGAGCGGCGGGCGACGACCCGCAGGCGGGTGCCGCGAAAGCGCAGCCGCGCGCGGGCGCGCCGGCTGGAGGAGCGCGCAAGCGTGCCCGCCCAGGCGCCGGCGCCGCGCGCCCGCCGCCACCCGCGCGAGAGCGTGACCTGCCGGGCGCGCTCGTCGAGGGGGACGGTGACCGAGCCGAACGCGTAGGAGCCGTAGCCGCCGGACGCCCCGCGGGCGCTGACGCGAACCGCGTAGGTGACGCCGGGAGCGCCCGTGAAGGTCGCCTCGCGCTCGCGCGCGCCTGCCACGAGGGCCCGCCAGGCGCTCGTGTCGCGCGAGCCCTCGGGGCGCACGTCGGCCAGGAAGCCCGCCACTCGCGCGTCGTCGCCGCCGCGGCCACGCCAGCGCAGGCGCATGCGCGGGCCGGTGAACGCGTCGCTCGCCAGGCCGGGGATGAGCAGCTCGGCGCCCGGTGGCGGCAGCGCGGCCGCCCCCGGAGGCGCGGGAGAGGGGCAACTCGCACCGGCGGGAGCCGCGATGCCGGCGAGCCCCAGCGCGGAACGCGCCATCGCGACGTCGTCGACGGCGACCGCGTCCACGCCCAGGGCGGAGGCCGCCTGGACCTGATCGGCGTCAGTGAGGGTGAACGGCGCGACGTCGAGGAAGAGGTTGTGCGCCTCGTTCACGTAGGCCAGGTCGACCGGCCACTCGGGGGACACCGTCTCATAGCCCATGGCGGCCGCGGTGGCCGGTCCCCTGGCGTTGTCGGCCCGCAACGTGAGCAGGGAGGTCTTCACCCCCGGCATCCGCGCCCTGGCGACGTCGAGGTCACCCGGCGAGAAGCTCTCGACGACGAGCCGCTCGGGCGGCATGCCGCTTGCGAGCACGGCGTCCATCACCGGCTCGGCCGCCTCGGAGATCCCGAGGCCGATGCTCGCGCCCGCGTCGCGCGCGTAGGCGAGCACCTCGGCGATCGAGGGGATCGGCTGCGGGCAGGGCGCGGGCTCTGCGCCGAGCGCCCCGCCGGGGCTCCCCAGCACGTCGACGGGGCAGGCGGCGAGCTCGGCGAAGGTCCGGTCCGCGACGCGGCCGCTGCAGGCCGTGGTGCGGTCGAGCTCGGCATCGTGCATCGCGACCGCGACGCCGTCGCTCGTCAGCCTGGCGTCGAGCTCGACCACCGCGCCGTAGGGGTCCCAGGCAGCCCGCAGGCCGGCGAGCGTCCCCTCGCCGAAGACGTGCCGGGCGTCGAGCGTGTGCGCGCCTCGGTGGGCGTGGATCGCCGGGGCGGCGGCCGCGACCGGGACGGGCAGCGAGGCGACGGCGAGCGTGAGTGCGAGGACCAGGCGGGGCATGACGGCTATATGATCGATCACGCCATGCGCCGCGCGCTGCAGACCGTCGTCCTGACCGCCGCCCTGCTCGCGCTGAGCGCACCGACGGCGCTCGCGGCCGAGGGCCACGACGGCGGCGAGGGGCTCTACGGCGAGACCTCCGACAAGGTGGTCACCAACGTCGGGTTCCTCCTGATCGCCTTCTTTCCTCTGTTCGTCTTTGCGATGAGCATGCTCCAGTGGCGCCTGGAGAAGCGCAAGGACGCCCGCAAGGCTGCCGAGAAGGCGCGCCGCGCCCGCGCCGACCAGCGCGGCGGCTGGTAGGCGCCTTCCCGGGCGGGCCCGCACGGTCCGCTACGAGCGGGGCCGCGGCCCTGCTCACGATCGACCGTCCCGGGCGGCGCAACGCGATCGACCGACGGACAGGCGACGCGCCGCAGGAGGCCCACACGTGCGTCGAAGCTGACGAGGGCGCGCGCGTCCTGGCGCTCCGGGCTCGGAGGTAGCACCCCCGATAGATTCCCCGTCGAGACCAGACCGCAGAGGGAGACAGACGGTGAGCTACTTCGTCACGGGAGCGACCGGATTCATCGGGCGCCATCTCGTCGAGCGCCTGCTCGAGCGCGAGGGCGACATCCACGTGCTCGTCCGCGAAGGCTCGACCGACAAGCTCGAGGGCATCATGCGCGGCTGGGGAAGCCCCGACCGCATCAACCACCTCACCGGCGACCTCTCCGAGCCGATGCTCGGGCTCTCCGAGTCCGACCGCGAGCGCCTGAAACGCGTGGATCACTTCTTCCACCTCGCCGCGATCTACGACATGACCGCCGACGAGGATCGCAACGCCCAGCTCAACGTCGGGGGGACCCAGAACGCGGTCGATCTCGCCAACGCCCTGGAGGCCGGGATCTTCCACCACGCCTCCTCGATCGCCGTGGCCGGGGTGTACGAGGGCCACTTCACCGAGGACTCCTTCTACGAGGGGCAGAAGCTGATCCACCCGTACCACCGCACGAAGTTCGAGGCCGAGAAGCTCGTCCGCCAGCAGGTGAAGGGCGCGTGGCGCGTCTACCGACCCTCGATCGTGGTCGGCAACTCCAAGACCGGCGAGATGGACAAGACCGACGGGCCCTACTACTTCTTCAAGGCGATCCAGAAGGCGCGCTTCGCCCTGCCGCAGTGGTTCCCGCTCGTCGGGCTGGAGTTCGGCAAGACCAACATCGTTCCCGTCGACTACGTCGCGGCCGCCATGGACCACATCGCGCACCTGCCCGACCTCGACGGCCGCGCGTTCCACCTGGTCAATCCCAAGGCCCAGAAGGCCGGCGACGTCATCAACACCTTCGCGCGCGCCGCCCACGCCCCGCAGCTGGTCATGCGCGTGGACAAGGGTCTGACTGACATGCTCCCGAAGGGGGTGCTGTCCTACGCGATGAAGCTGCCCGCGCTCAAGGACGTGCGCCGGACGCTGCTCGCCGACCTCGGCATCCCCGACTCGATCGTCGAGTACGTCGGGCTGACCGCCTCCTTCGACGCGCGCGACACCCAGCGCGCCCTGCAGGGGTCAGGCATCGAGCTGCCGCAGCTCGACGTCTACGCCGACAAGCTGTGGGACTACTGGGAACGCAACCTCGACCCCGACCTGTTCAAGGACCGCTCCTTCCAGGGCGCGGTCAACGGGAGGACCGCGATCATCACCGGCGCCTCGAGCGGCATCGGCAAGGCCGCGGCGCGCAAGATCGCCGCGGCGGGTGGGATCCCCATCCTCGTCGCCCGCACGATGGAGAAGCTCGAGGAGGTCAAGGCCGAGATCGAGCGCGACGGCGGCACCGCGTACGCCTACTCGTGCGACCTCTCCGACATGGACTCCATCGACGCGACGCTCGAGCAGATCTTCTCCGAGCACGCCTCGATCGACATGCTGGTCAACAACGCGGGGCGCTCGATCCGCCGCTCGGTCGCGGTCTCCTACGACCGCTTCCACGACTACGAGCGCACGATCCAGCTCAACTACCTCGGGGCGGTCAAGCTGATCCTCGGCGTGCTGCCGCACATGCGCGAGAAGAAGTTCGGCCACGTCGTCAACGTCTCCTCGATCGGCGTCCAGACCAACCCTCCGCGCTTCTCCGCCTACGTCGCCTCCAAGGCCGCGCTCGACGCCTTCACTCGCGTG
>DASQFQ010000039.1:0-14938 GCA_035633075.1 Solirubrobacteraceae bacterium
GGCTGGCCGACGCCGGTGCAGCGCGGCCTCGCCCGGACCGGCGTGAAGGCGATCGGCGCCCACGCAGGCCAGGTCCTCGCGCTCGGGCTCGCGGCGCTGCTCGCGATAGCCCTGCTGGCGACGGGTGGCGCCAGGCGCCCGCCGGCTCCGCTGCCCGGTGAGCTCGTGGTCTCGTTCCTCGACGTCGGCCAGGGCGACGCCACGCTGCTGCAGCGAGACGGCACCGCGGTGCTGGTGGACACCGGGCCCCCGGACGGGCCGATCGTGCGCCGGCTGGCCCAGGCGGGGGTGCGGCGCCTCGACGCGCTCGTGATCACCCACGCTCAGGCCGACCACGAGGGCGCCGCCCTGAAGGTGGTCCGCGTGTACCGGCCGCGCTTGGTGCTCGACGGGGGTGCGGGCTGGCCGACGCCGGTGCAGCGCGGCCTCGCCCGGACCGGCGTGAAGGCGATCGGCGCCCACGCAGGCCAGGTCCTCGCGCTCGGGGGCATGCGCCTGAGCGTGCTGTGGCCGCCGGCGCCCGGTCCCGGCTGGGTCCCCGAGGGCGACCCCAACCGGCGTGCGGTGGTCGCCCACGTCCAGGCCGGGACGTTCGACCTCCTGCTGCCCGCCGACGCGGAGTCCGACGTGACGGCGTCGCTGCCCCTTCCCGATGTGGAGGCGCTGAAGGTCGCCCACCACGGCAGCGCGGACCCGGGCCTGCCCGCGGAGCTGGCCCGGCTGCGCCCCGAGCTCGCCGCCATCGAGGTCGGCGCCCGCAACACCTATGGCCATCCGACGCGCTCCACGCTCGCGGCCCTGCACGGCGTCCCCACCGTCGTGCGCACCGATCGCGACGGCACCGTCCGCCTGCACGTGCGTGGCCGCGAGATGCGCGTGCAGCGAATGGGGAGGTGACCGTGACCGGCACTAGACTCGCAGGCCGTGGCCGCCTTCAAGCCCGCCTACCTGATCCACGGCGACGACCACGGCAGCATCGGCGAGCGGCGCTCGCGGCTGCGGGCAATGGCCGAGGCGGAGTCGGGCTCGAGCGGGGTGGAGGTCTTCGAGGGCGATGCCTGCACCGCCGAGGCGGTGGCCAGCGCGCTCGCGGCGATGACCTTCGCCCTCGGCCGGCGGTTCGTGATCGCCGACGGCGTGGAGCGCTGGAAGGACGCCGAGGTCGAGTCCGTCGCCGCGGCGATGCGAGGCCTGGATCCCGACGCGCTCACCGTGGCCTTCTTCGCGCGCGAGGAGGGCCGCGCCAAGGTTCCCGCCGGCCTGCGAGAGGCGGTCCTCGCCGTGGGCGGCCAGGTGGCCGAGGAGGCCACACTCAAGGGGCGAGAGCTGCCGCGCTGGCTCGTGGAGCGAGCCCGGCAGCTCGGGTTGGTGTTCGACACCCAGGGGGCCCGTGCTCTCGTCGCCCAGGTCGGCGAGCGCCAGCAGCGCCTGGCGCGCGAGCTCGAGAAGCTCGCGGTCGAGTACGGAGAGGGGGCGCGCATCGGCCCCGAGCAGGTGCTCGAGTCGTGCGCGAGCTCATCCGAGCGCCGGGTCTGGACCCTGGCCGACGCGCTGGTCGCCGGCGACGAGCGCACCGCCATCCGCGCCCTGCTCGAGCTTCGCCAGCAGGGCGAGCGGCTCCCCGGCCTGGTGTACGGGATCGTGCGCCGCCTGCGCGACGCGCTGGCGATCGCCGAGGCGCTCGCCGCCGGCCAGGCGCCCGCGCAGGTCCGCAAGGGGTTGCGGATGCCGAGCTTCGCCGCCGACCGGCTCATCGCCGACGTGGCCAGGCGCGACGTCGAGGCCTTCCGCGGCGCGCTCGCCGTCATGGCCGACCTCGAGCTCGAGACCCGCGGCGGCGGCGGAGGCGTGCTCAACGACGAGACCGCGGCTGTACGCGCCGTCCTGGCGGCGGCCAGCTAAGCGCGTTCCGGACCCGGCGACGCGCTTACGCGCCGCGGCGCAGGCGGGCGGCGCGGGCCTTCTTGCGCGCGCCGGTGTTGCGATGCAGCGCGCCGCGCTTGACGGCCTTGTCGATCGTCTTGACCAAGCGGCGATGCTCGGCTTCGGCGGCCTCGTCGTCGCCCTCGGTGACGATCGCCTGCAGGCGGCGGAAGTACGTCCGGATCGCCGAGGTGTAACGCCGGTTCTCGAGCCGCTCACGCTCGGCGCGGAGGATCCGCTTTTCCTGTGAGGCGATGTTGGCCATGACGTGAAAGCGCCGCTGGCAGGGGGTGCCGCGGCGGCGCCTACTATAGCGGCCCGCGTGCAAGGCGAAGCCGACGACGAGGGGCGTGAGGAAGGGGTCGGCGAGGCCAGGCCGCCCCCCCGCCGGATCGCCCTCAACACCGCGATCTTCTCGGTCGCCACCGGCCTCTCGCGGATCGCGGGGCTGGCACGCGAAGTTGTCGCCTCGAGCTACTTCGGCACCTCGGGCGCCTTCTCGGCGTTCACGATCGCCTTCCAGGTCCCCAACCTGCTGCGCGCTCTCGTCGCGGACTCGGCGCTGAGCGCCGCCTTCGTCCCGGTCTTCACCGAGCTGCTCGAACAGCGTCGCCGCGAGGACGCCTTCCGGCTCGCGGGCGCGCTGTTCGGCCTGATCCTGCTCGTGCTCGGTGCGGTGACGGTGCTCTTCATCGTCATCGCGCCGCTGGTCATGCCGCTGTTCACCCCGGGCGAGGAGTTCGACGGGGCGCTCGACACGCTGACCTCGGGGCTCTCGCAGGTGCTGTTCCCCATCGTCGTACTGCTCGGGCTCAACGGTCTCGTGGTCGGGGTCCTCAACGCCTATGACCACTTCACCGTCCCCGCCGTCGCGCCGGTGGTCTGGAACCTCGTGATCATCGCGGGGCTGGTCGCGCTGAAGCCGCTGTTCCACGGCGACGAGCAGCTCTACGCCTACGCCATCGGCGTGCTGGCCGGCACCGTCGTCCAGTTCGCGATGGCGCTGCCGGTCCTGCGTCGCGTCGGCTTCCGGTTGAGGATCTCCTTCGCCTTCGGAGACGCGCGCATCCGCCGGGTGCTCAGGCTCATGCTGCCCGTGACCATCGGGCTGGGGCTGATCAACTTCAACCTGCTGATCAACTCCTCGCTCGGCTCTCTGGTCGACAAGGGCGCCCCGGCGGCGATCGACCGCGCCTTCCGCCTCTACATGCTGCCCCAGGGGATGTTCTCGGTCGCCGTCGCTACGGTGCTGTTCCCGGCGCTCGCCCGGCTGGCGTCGCGGCGCGACTACGACGGGCTGCGCCGCGCGAGCGGCAACGGCGTCCGCCAGATCGCCCTGCTGCTGATCCCCGCCGCGGTCGGCACCGCCGTGCTCGCCGAGCCGCTGACCCGGCTGGTCTACCAGCGCGGCGAGTTCGGCCCCGGCTCCACCGACGCGGTTTCCGAGGCGCTGTTCTGGTTCTCGTTCTCGCTGCCGTTCGCCGGCGCCAACCTCCTGCTGACGCGGACGTTCTTCTCGCTGCAGCGCCCGTGGGTCCCCACCGCGCTGGCGGGCGTGACGCTGCTGGTCAACGCCGGGGTGTCGGTCGCCCTGTACTCGTCACTGGGCATCGGAGGAGTCGTGATCGGCACCGCGGTGGCGAGCGCGGTGATGACCGTGGGGCAGGCCCTCTACCTGCGTCGTGAGCTGCACGGCTTCGAGATCGGCCGCACGCTGCGCGCCGTGGCCGCCATCCTCGCCGCCTCGGTACTGCTGGGCCTCGTCGCCTCGGGCCTCTGGCACGTGCTCGACGGCCTGCTCGGGCGGTCGCTGCCCGCCCAGCTCGTCTCGGTGGCGGTCGCGCTCGGCACCGCGAGTGCCGTCTACGGAGCCGCCGTCCTGGCACTCCGCATCCCCGAGGCCGAGCAGGTCATGGGGCTGGTCCGCCGCCGCCTCGGGCGCGGCTCGTAACCTGTCCTCTCCCGATGGCCGACCAGGCGCACATCCGCAACTTCTCGATCATCGCCCACATCGACCACGGGAAGTCGACGCTCGCGGACCGCATCCTGGAAACGACCCACACGGTCGATCCCCGCTCGATGCGCGCGCAGCTGCTGGACTCCATGGACCTGGAGCGCGAGCGCGGGATCACGATCAAGGCGCAGGCGGTGCGCGTCTTCTACACCGCCGAGGATGGGGAAACCTACCAGCTCCACCTGATCGACACTCCCGGACACGTGGACTTCACCTACGAGGTGTCGCGCTCGCTGGCCGCGTGCGAGGGAGCGCTGCTGGTCGTCGACGCCTCGCAGGGCGTCGAGGCCCAGACGGTGGCCAACACCTACCTCGCGGTGGACTCCGGCCTCGAGCTGATCCCCTGCCTGAACAAGATCGACCTGCCGGGCGCCGAGCCCGCCCGGGTGGCGGAGGAGATCTCCGAGCTGATCGGCGAGGCGCCCGACGGGGTCCGGCGGATCTCCGCCAAGACCGGCGAGGGCGTGGCTGAGGTGCTCGAGGAGTTGATCGCCCGCGTCCCGGCCCCCCACGGCGATCCCGACGCGCCCCCGCGCGCGCTCATCTTCGACTCCGAGTACGACCAGTACCGCGGGGTGATCGCCTACATCCGGGTGGTCGACGGGACGTTCACCAAGGGCGAGGCGATCCGCACGATGGTGGCTCCCACCGAGGCCGACATCGACGACATCGGCTTCTTCACGCCCGCCCAGTCGCCCGCCGAGGCACTGAGCGCGGGAGAGGTGGGCTATCTGATTACCGGCATCAAGGACGTGACCAGGCTGCGGGTGGGCGACACCCTGACCACGCGCGCCAACCCCGCCTCGGAGCCGCTGCCCGGCTATCGCGACGTCAAGCCGATGGTCTACTGCGGGCTGTTCCCGATCGAGTCCAACGAGTTCGAGGAGCTGCGCGACGCGCTCGAGAAGCTCTCGCTCAACGACGCGGCGCTGTTCTGGGAGCCCGAGAACTCCGACGCGCTGGGCTTCGGCTTCCGTTGCGGCTTCCTCGGGCTGCTGCACATGGACATCGTGCGCGAGCGGCTCGAGCGCGAGTACGACCTCGAGCTGATGGCCACGATGCCGTCGGTCGAGTTCGAGCTCACGCTCAACGACGGCGCGACGATGACGGTCCACAACCCCACCGACATGCCGGACCCGGCACGGATCGACGAGGTTCGCGAGCCCGTCGTGCGGGCCTCCATCCTCACTCCCAAGGAGCACATCGGGCCGATCATGGAGCTCTGCCAGGAGCGCCGGGGCGAGCACCAGGGCATGCACTACCTCTCGTCTCAGCGCGTGCAGATCACCTACGACCTGCCGCTGGCCGAGATCGTGCTCGACTTCTTCGACCAGCTGAAGTCGCGGACACGCGGCTACGCGTCGCTCGACTACGAGCCGATCGGGATGCGCGCCTCCGAAATGGTCAAGCTCGACGTGCTGCTCGCCGGCGACCCGATGGACGCGCTGTCGATGATCGTGCACCGCGGCAAGGCCTACGAGGCGGGCCGCGCGCTCGTCGAGCGGCTGCGCAAGCGGATCCCCCGGCAGCAGTACGACGTGCCGATCCAGGCCGCGGTGGGGGCGAAGATCATCGCCCGTGAGACCGTCAAGGCGTTCCGCAAGGACGTGACCGCCAAGTGCTACGGCGGCGACATCTCGCGCAAGCGCAAGCTTCTCGAGCGCCAGAAGGAGGGCAAGCGGCGCATGAAGCAGGTCGGCCGAATCGAGGTGCCCCAGGACGCGTTCCTCGCCGTTCTCGAGCTCGACGGCGACGGCGCGAAGACCCGCTAGCAGTCGCTCGGCGGCGGCGTGGCGGGCGCGTCGGGGTGCGGCATCTCCTCGTGCGGCGGCTTGACCGCAGGGGGGATGGGGTGCTCGTCGTCGGGATCCTCGGGCGGCTCCTGAGGCGGGACGGGTGTCGCGGGGGCGGTCGGCTCGCTCGCGGGCGGCGGCGGGGTCTCGGGCGGCGGAGGGGTGTCGCCGGCCGGTGGCGGCGGGGGCGCGGGCGGCGGAGGGGTGTCGCCGGCCGGTGGCGACGGGGTCTCGGGCGGCGGAGGGGTCTCGCCGGCCGGCGGCCCGGGCGTCGCCGGGGGAACGGGGGCGGGCGCCGCGTCCGGCGGCGGTGCCGAGTCCTGGCCCTCGGGCTTGCCGGGCGGGGCCTGCGGAGCCCGGGCCGTCTCGGGCGCAGGCGGCTCGTCGCTGCGCACGGGGCCGACCGCGTTTTCGCTCACGGGGGCCGGAGCCGGCGCGACGAGGGTGGGAACGCCGCCCGGCGTTCCGGGCGCCGGGGGCGCGACGACGGCAGCGGGTGGGGGGGCCAGCCCGGGTGAGGCGGGCGGCGACCCGAGCGGGCGGGTGCGCCCGGCGCGCGAGCGCAGCTCGGCGACGAGATCGACCCGGTCCTGCGCCGAGACGCCCCCCCCGCCGCCCCCCGCGGTCGAGCCGGGCCCAAGGGCGAGGGCGCCGGCCGAGCCGGGCGCGAACCGCTCCAGGGCCTCGCGCGCCGCTCGCACGGGATCGTCGCGGCGCGGCGTGCGCGTCCCCGGGCGCGACGGGCCGAGCGCCGGTCCGTCGAGATGCACCGTGCCCGCGCTGCTCGAACCGAGGCGGTCGGGGCGCCCCGGGGCCTCGACGAACGGGTCTACGACCGCGAACAGCAGAAGCGGCACGGCGATGACCCATCCGAGGGTGTTGAGCACAGCGAGCGCCTTGAGCTTCCGGCTCATGCCGGCGGCAGTCTTCCAGAGGGCAGGGCGGAGATGATCCGCGGTCGGGGTGGGTACGGTCCCGCGCCCCGCAAACAGGGAGGAACACGTGGCGCTGAGGACGGACGCCGTCGGCACGAGCTATCCCGCCGTCACCTACGCGGCTGGACGGGAGAAGATCCGCGAGTACGCGGCCGCGGTGGGGGAGTCAGACCCGGTCCACCACGACCTCGAGGCCGCCCGCGCCGCCGGCTACGCCGACGTCGTGGCGCCGCGCATGTTCTCCGTCGTGTACTGCCTGCCGGCGCTGGGGCGCGCGGTGTTCGACCCCGACGTGGGCGTCGACTTCGCGCACATGGTCCAGAGCGCCCAGGAGTTCGCGTGGGGCCCGGCGGTCGTGGCCGGCGACGAGGTCGTCACGGAGGTCTCCGTCAAGGACATCTCCGAACGCGGGGGGATGGGCTTCTTCGTGTTCGAAACGCGCTCCACCAACCAGCGGGGCGAGCTCGTCTGCACCGGGACCTGGACCAACATCGTGAGGGGGAACTGACATGGCCGAGCTGACCGAGGGGGCCGCGCTGGCCGAGCTGAGGGTCACGCCCGACCGGCATCTGACGGTGCGCTACGCCGGAGCGTCGGGGGACTTCAACCCGATCCACATCGACGAGGAGTTCGCCACGCAGGTGGGACTGCCCGGGCGCATCCTGCACGGGCTGTGGACCATGGCGCAGGTCGCGCGGGCGCAGACCGAGGGCGCGGGCGCGGGCCCCGAGGCGCTCGTGCGCCTGTCGGTGCAGTTTCGCGGAATGGGCCGGCCGGAGGAGGAGCTCACCGTGACCTCGAGGGTCCGCGAGCTCCGCGACGGCGTCGCGGTCGTCGACGCCGAGGCGGTCCAGGACGGCAAGCGCATCATCCGCAACGCGGAGGCCGAGCTACGCATCGGCTGACCGGGCGGGCGCTCATACAATCGACAGGATGCTGTCGAGCCGTCAGGAGCTGCTGCTGGGCAAGGTCGTCGACGGCTACGCCGCGACGGGGCAGCCCGTCGGATCGAAGTCGCTGGCCGCCGACCCGGAGATCGGGTTCGGTCCCTCCACCATCCGCAACGAGCTCGCGGTGCTCGAGGAGCTGGGGCTGCTGGCCCATCCGCACACGTCCGCCGGCCGCGCGCCCACGGACGCGGGGTACCGCTACTTCGTCGACCACGTGCTGCCGTCCCGGCGGCCTGGGACCGAGGTGGAGGCGCGCGGGGTGGAGCTCTCGCTCGTGCGGCGCGAGGTCGACGAGGCCATGCGGGTGACCAGCGAGACGCTCTCGCAGGTCACCAACCTGCTGGCGATCGTCTCCGCGCCGCCCATCGGCACCACGACGATCCGCCACGTCGAGGTGCTGGCCCTGCAGCCGCAGGTCCTGATGGTCGTGATCATCACCTCGACCGGCGGCGTCTCCAAGCGCGTCATCGCGTTGAAGGCCCCGGTCGACCCGGGGCTCGCCGACTGGGCCGCCGCCTACCTCAACGAGCAGCTCGTCGGGATGGGACTGGGCGCGCGCATGCTGCACTCCCGGCTCAGCGACCCGACCCTCCCCCCGACCGAGAGCGCCTTCATCGCGCGCCTGGCCCCCGCCTTCACCGAGCTGGCCGACACGGCCGAGAACACGCTCTACGTCGACGGTGCGGCCCGCCTGCTGTCGGAGTACCGCTTCCAGGACCTCAGCCAGCTCAACGCGGTGATGGAGATGCTCGAGCGGCGTGTCACCCTGCTGGGCGTGCTCTCCCACGCTCTGCTGGAGCGCGATCTCTACGTCCGCATCGGGCGGGAGAACGAGTCCCCGGCGCTGCAGTCGCTCTCGCTCGTGGCGGCCAACTACGGCCTGCCGCAGCGCAACCTCGGGACGGTCTCGGTGATCGGGCCGACGCGTATGGACTACGCGGTCGTCATCCGCTCGGTCCGCGAGGCCGCGCTGCAGCTCTCGCGCTTCA
This sequence comes from Solirubrobacteraceae bacterium, assembly GCA_035633075.1. Taxonomy (GTDB): domain Bacteria; phylum Actinomycetota; class Thermoleophilia; order Solirubrobacterales; family Solirubrobacteraceae; genus DASQFQ01. The sequence goes on from DASQFQ010000039.1 coordinate 8,605, forward strand.
TCGAGGACGTCTACGACGAGAGCTGAGCCGATGGCGCGCGACTACTACGAGGTCCTGGGCGTCGACCGCGGCGCCGACGAGGGCCAGATCAAGAAGGCCTTCCGGCGGCTGGCGCGCGAGCTGCACCCCGACGTCAACGCCCACGACCCCGAGGCCGAGGAGAAGTTCAAGGAGGCGGCAGAGGCCTACGAGGTGCTCGCGGACGCCGAGCGCCGCCGTGTCTACGACACCTACGGGGCCGAGGGCTTGCGCCGCCAGGGGGTGGCCCCCGACTTCGGGGGCTTTGACTCGTTCGCCGACATCTTCTCCACCTTCTTCGGTGCGGGCGGATTCGACGCCGCCTTCGGCGGCGGGCGCCAGGGGCGAGCGGGAGCGATGCAGGGGGCCGACCTCGCTGTGGCGGTCAGCATCGACCTCGCCGACGCGGCGCGTGGCACGCAGGCCGAGGTCGCCTACCAGGCCAACGCCCGCTGCGAGACCTGCCACGGCAACGGCGCGGCGCCCGGGACGCCGATCGTCAGCTGCCCCCGCTGCCACGGGTCGGGGCAGCTGCAGCGCGTCGCGCGCACCGGCTTCGGCCAACTCGTGCGGACCGCCGTGTGCGACACCTGCCAGGGCGAGGGGCGCGTCCCGATCCAGCCGTGCCCGACCTGCGACGGCGCGGGCCAGCTCCGGCGCGAGCGCCGCGTCGCCGTCGACGTCCCGCCGGGGATCTCCCACGGGCAGCGCATCCGCCTCACCGGCCGCGGCCACGCGGGCCAGCGCGGGGGGCCGTCCGGCGACCTCTACGTGGTGGTGCGGGTGCAGGAGGACCAGCGCTTCCTGCGCGACGGCGAGGATCTCGTGACCGTCGTCGACGTCCCGGTGGCGCTCGCGGCGCTCGGCACCACCGTCGACGTGCCGACCCTCGACGGTCCCGTCCCGCTCCAGGTCCCCGCGGGGACGCAGCCCGGGGAGACGCTCGTGCTGCGTGGCCGGGGGCTGCCGCCGCTGAACCGCGGGCGGACCGGCGACCTGCGGGTCGTGATCAACGTGGCGGTTCCTCGCCGGCTCACGCCCGACCAGCGCGACTTGCTCGAGCAGCTCGCCGAGACGACGACCTCGGACAACCTGCGCTCCGACGAGGGGATGCTGGCCAAGCTCAGGCGCGTACTGGCGGGATGAGCGAGTCCTTCCTGCGGATCGCCTTCCGCGTCCCCCGCAGGGACGCGGAGCGGGCCCGGGAGGCGCTGCTGGTGGACCTGCCGTGGGAGCTCGAGCGGGTGGAGCGGGGCGACGAGGTCGAGCTGGTGTTCATTGTGGCTCCGGCCGAGGAGCCCGACCTCAATGACCTGCGCGGGCAGGTGGGGGAGGGGATCCTCGAGATCACCAGGACCGAGGTGCCGGCGGCGCAGGGTCGCCCGGCGGTCAAGGTCGGGCGCATCTGCGTCGCTGCCTACGCGGTGCACGGGCTGCGCGAGCGCGACCGGCGCGTGCGGCTCGGGTGGGCCGCCGTGGTGCTCGAGCAGTGATCCGCATCGCCGTGCGGGTGGCCCGCGCGGAGGCGGAGCTGGTGCTGGCCGAGCTGCTCGAGCTGGCGCCAGGCGGTCTCGAGGAGCGCGACGTCGATGCCGGCACGGTCGAGTACTCCATCTACGGCGCGCCGGGCGAGCTGCCGGCTCTGCCCGAGCTGCGCGCGGCCGCCGGCGCGGCGCTCGTCGAGGTCTGCACGACCGAGGTGCCCGACGATTGGGACGAGCGCTGGAAGGCGTGGCACCGCCCGGTGGACGTGGCCTGGCGTCTCCGGCGGCTGCGGGTGCGCCCGCCGTGGGAGCCGCCGCTGGGCGGCGAGGCGATCGACCTCGTCATCGACCCGGGCCAGGCGTTCGGCACGGGTGCCCACCGCACCACCTGGCTGTGCCTGCAACTGCTGCTCGAGCTCGAGCCGGCGGGCGCGCTGGCCGACTGGGGTTCGGGCAGTGGCGTCCTGGCCATCGCCGCCGCGCGGCTCGGCCACGCCCCCGTGCTGGCGGTGGACATCGAGCCGGCGTCGCTGGATGCCTCGCGCGAGAACGCGGTCGCCAACGGGGTGCCGGAGGTCGAGGTCCGGCGCCACAACCTGCGGCGCGAGCCGGCGCCGTGGGCGCCGACGGTGACCGCCAACCTCGTGCGCCCGCTCCTGCTCGATGTCGCTCGCCTGCTCGAGCGCGCCCCCGAGCGCCTGATCGCCTCGGGGCTCCTGCGCGAGGAGGCCGACGAGGTGGCGGCGGCCTTCGCCGCCCACGGGCTGCGCGAGCGCGACCGCCGGTTCGGCGGCGAGTGGGCCGCGCTGTTGCTGGCCTAGAGCCCCGCCGCGAGGAATGCGTCGGCGCGGCCCGCGTTGGCCTCCACGACCGAGCGCGCGCGCAGGCAGGCCTTGAGGCGGCGCGGCGGCACCGAGCGGTCGACCCGCAGCGGGCGACCGTCCCGGTCGAGCCATATGAGGTCGAGCGGGAAGCGCATCGTGAAGGTGTGCACCGAGCAACAGCGCGGGATGTGCAGGGCCGCGCCCGCGGGCACGGCGTCGAGGCGGGCGAGGCCCTTCATCCGCGCCGGGCGGCTGCTCGCCTCCGCCACGCGGAGCCCGCCCGGGAGGTCGCGGCCGGGGAGGGCGTCGAGCCGCGGGCACGGCTCGGAGGAGGCCTCGGCCCCGCTCATCGGGCGACAGGTGGGCCAATCGGCAGCGTTCCCCGGTTTCCGGCCGGCCCGGATGACGGCCGGGCGGTGTCCTCGAATCCCGCCATGGGTTCCAGTATTGCGGGATCCTGCGTCCTGGCCCTGACGGCCCCCGGGCCTCGCCAGAATCCCGGCAACGTCACTGGTCACCCCACTATCCTTGACGCGGGTGCAGATCGCCGAGCGGATCAGGGCAGACGTCACGACCGCCATGAAGGCGGGGGACCGGGATCGCGTGGCGGCGCTGCGCCTGGTGCTGTCTGAGCTCCAGAAGGCGGCCAAGGACGGGCAGGACGACGAGCTTGCGGTGCTGCGGCGCGAGCGCAAGCGCCGCCGCGAGTCAGAGGTGGCCTTCCGCGACGCCGGGCGTCCCGAGCTCGCCGACGGCGAGGCCTACGAGGCCGCCGCGATCGACGCCTACCTCCCCGCTGAGCTCTCCGACGCCGAGCTCTCCGACGCCGAGCTCGACGCCCTGGTCACCCGGGCGATCGCCGAGACCGGCGCGGAGGGACCGCGCGACATGGGCCGGGCGATCCGGCACGTGATGGACGCCGCCGGCGGCCGCGCCGAAGGCCGGCGGGTCTCGAGCAAGCTCAAGGAGGCGCTCTCCTAGCCATGGCCAAGCGGCAGCTCGAGCTCTCCAACGAGGTGGCAGCCGAGCTCGCCGGCGCCCAGGACCAGATCCTCAGGACGCTCGACGAGCACCTCGACTGCGCGATCTTCCTGCGCGGCAACGTCGTCACCCTGGAAGGCGAGGCCGACGCAGTGCAGGCCGGGGCGACCGTCGTGCGCGAGCTGTCGTCGCTCGTCGCGCGCGGCCACGAGATCGGCCCGGCCACGATCGAGTCGGTCACCCGCGTGCTCGACCAGAGCGAGTCGCCCGCCCAGGTGCTCGAGGACGTCGTGTGGCGGCATCGCAACCTCAAGGTGGCCCCCAAGTCGGTCAACCAGAAGCGCTACGTCGACGCCATCCGGCGGTCGACGATCACCTTCGGGGTAGGGCCCGCGGGCACCGGCAAGACCTTCCTGGCCATCGCGATGGGGGTGGCGGCGCTGTCGCGCCGCGAGGTCAACCGCATCATCCTCACCCGTCCCGCGGTCGAGGCCGGTGAGCGCCTCGGCTTCCTGCCCGGCGACCTGATGGCCAAGGTCGACCCCTATCTGCGCCCCCTGTTCGACGCCCTGCACGACATGCTCGACGCCGAGCGCGTGGCCGCCCACCTCGAGCGCAGCGTGATCGAGGTCGCCCCGCTGGCCTTCATGCGTGGGCGCACCCTCAACGACTCCTTCGTGATCCTCGACGAGGCGCAGAACACGACCCCGGAGCAGATGAAGATGTTCCTCACGCGCCTCGGGTTCGGCTCCCGCATGGTCGTCACGGGCGACATCACCCAGGTCGACCTGCCGCGCGAGCAGCGCTCGGGCCTCGTGGTCGTCTCGGACATCCTCTCCGGCGTGGACGGCATCGAGTTCATCCGGTTCGGCGGCGAGGACGTCGTGCGCCACAAGCTCGTGCAGCGGATCGTCGCCGCCTATGACGAGCACTCCGTGACCTCGGCTCCCGAGCTGCGGCCGGCCGAGCCTCGCCGGCGGCGGACTTCCTGATTGCTCGAGGTGGAGGTGATCGGGGCGTCCGAGCTGCCGGTCGAGACCGTCGAGCGCGTCTCCGCCGTCGCGCTCGCCTCGGCCGGGGTGGCCGACGGTCACGTGGCGATCGAGTTCGTGGGCTCCGAGCGCATCGCCGAGCTCAACGCGCGGCACCGGGGCGTCGACGGGCCCACCGACGTGCTGTCCTTCCCGGTCGACGCGGACGGCCACGCGCCCGGAGAGCGTGAGCTGGGCGACGTGGTGATATGCCGTGAGCACGCGGTCGACGTGCGCGAGGCCGTGGTCCACGGGATCCTGCACCTCGTCGGGATGGACCACGAGGCCGACGAGGGCGAGATGCTCGCGCTGCAGGCCGAGATCGTGTCGTGGGAGCTGTGACGCGCTCGGGCTTCGTCGCGCTGGCCGGGCGCCCGAACGTGGGCAAGTCCACGCTCGTCAACGCGATGGTCGGCCACAAGGTCGCGATCGTCTCGGACAAGCCGCAGACCACGCGGCGCGCCATCCGCGGCGTGGCGACGGATCCGGCCCAGCCGCCCGAGTGGCAGCTCGTCCTGACCGACCTGCCGGGGGTCCAGCGGCCGCGCGACGCGCTGACCCAGCGGATGCAGCGGCGCGTGGAGCACGAGTTCGCCGACGCCGACGCCGTGCTGTTCCTCCTCAACGGCGAGCAGGGGGTGGGAGGGCCGGGGGACCGCTTCATCGCCGAGGCGCTCGCGAAGATGACGCTGCGGGTGGTGGTCGCGGTCAACAAGACCGACCGCCTCGACCGCGCGCGCATCGTCGCGGCGCTGCAGGGCGCCGCCGACCTAGGCCTCGAGGCCGACGTGTTCCCGGTCTCGGCGCGCACCGGCCAGGGCATGGGCCCGCTGGTCGCCCACCTGGTCTCCGTCCTGCCCGGGGGGCCCTTCCTGTTCCCCGCGCAGGAGTTCTCCGACCAGCCCGAGGAGGTCTGGCTCGCCGAGCTGGTGCGCGAGCAGGTCCTGAGCCGCACGCGCCAGGAGTTGCCGCACGCGGTCGAGGTCCAGGTCGAGGAGATCGCCGAGCTCGCCGGCCTGATGACCGTGCGGGCGCTGCTGTGGGTGGAGACCGAATCCCAGAAGGGCATCGTCATCGGGCACCGCGGCCGCATGATCAAGGCGATCGGCATTGGCGCGCGCCGCGAGCTCGAGCGGGAGCTGGGCCTGCGCGTCCACCTCGAGCTGTCCGTTCGCGTGCGGCGCAGCTGGCGAGCCGACGACGCGCTGCTCGACCGCCTGGGAATAACCTGACGGCCGCCAGGTCGTGGTCTCCGGACTAGTCTTTCGGCGATGCCACTGGCCTTCGTCACCGGCGGCTCGGGTTTCGTCGGGGGGCGGCTCGTCGCGCGCCTCGTCGCCGACGGCTGGACCGTCCGGGGCCTCGCCCGCTCGCACGCCGCGGCCGCCGCGGTGCAGGGCCTGGGAGCGGAGCCGGTCCACGGAGACCTCGACGACCTCCACGCGCTGGCGGCGGGGGTGCGGGGCGCCGACGCGTGCTTCCACGCCGCCGCCAAGGTCGCCGACTTCGGCCCCTGGGCGGACTTCCGGCGCATCAACGTCGGCGGCACGCGCCGCGTGATGCGCGCCTGCCGCGAGGCGGGCGTGCCGCGCGCGGTCCACGTCGGCACGGAGGCGGTGCTGCTCGACGGCCGGCCGCTGGTCCACGCCGACGAGACCCATCCGCTGGCCTTCCGGTCCAGGTCGCCGTACTCCCGCTCCAAGGCCCTGGCCGAGCAGGTCGTCCTCGAGGAGAGCCGCGACGGGCTCGAGGCGGTCGTCGTGCGGCCGCGCTTCGTCTGGGGCAGGGGCGACACGACGCTGCTCCCCGTGCTCGTCGACGGCGTGCGCTCGGGGCGCTTCCGCTGGGTCGGGGGAGGACGCCACCTCACCTCGATCACCCACGTCGAGAACGTCGTCGAGGGGCTCGTGCTGGCGGCCGCGAAGGGACGGCCGGGCGGCGTGTACTTCGTCACCGACGGCGAGCCCGTGGTCTTCCGGGAGTTCGTCACCGCCCT
>DASQFQ010000040.1:0-1741 GCA_035633075.1 Solirubrobacteraceae bacterium
TGACGTAGGCGGGCGTCTTGTACCGAGTGAAGGTGGACCCCATGACGCTGTTGTTGAGGAACTCGAGGAAGTCGGCGCGCGACATGCCGCCCTTCTCGGCCAGCACGACGATCTCGGCGAGCGTCTGGGAGACGATCCCGAGCATGAGGTTGTGGCAGATCTTCGCCAGCCGGGCACGCTCCCCCTCGCCGACGTAGGTGACCCCGGAGCCGAGCAGCCCGAGCAGCGGCGCGACCTCCTCGTAGGCCTCCGCGGGGCCCGAGACCACCAGGGTCAGCCGGCCGGACTTGACGACCTTGGGGTTGCCGCTCACGGGCGCCGCCAGCAGCGCGGTCCCGCGCAGGGCGGCCTCCCCGCGCACGACCTCCGAGGCCTGGGGGGAGACGGTGGTGAGGTCGACGATGATCGCGGGCGCCGTCTCGGTGCCCGACAGCACGCCGCCGGGCCCCAGCACGACGGCCTTGAAGTCCTCGGGGCCGGAGACCATCGTGAACACGACGTCGCGATCGGCCAGCTCCGCCGGGGCGTCGACGACGGTGGCGCCGAGCTCGGCCAGCGGCTCGGCCTTGGCCCGGGTCCGGTTCCAGACCGCGACGTCGCACCCGCCCGCGAGCAGGCGGCTCACGAGGGCGTAGCCCATGCGGCCCGTTCCCACCCAGCCGAGGCGGCGCCCGCTCAGGTTCCCGTTCTCCATTGATTCTCTCCGCCGACGACGTTGCAAACGATTGCACACGGTAGCCCACAAACCCGGCGGTCGTCAACCCGGCGACCCTTCACGCCCGTCCTCTCCTGCGGTAGCCTGCAATCGTTTGCAGACAAAGCCGGTCGGAGAGAGGTGCGAGATGGGGCTGCCGACGTACGGAACCATGGCGGTGGACTGGGAGGAGCGCGTGCGCTTCGACCGGCTGCGGGAGGAGCGCCTGGCGCGGATCTCGGGGCTGCTGGGAGAGTCGGAGCTGGGGGCGCTGCTGTGCTTCGACATGACCAACATCCGCTATATCACGGCCACCCACATAGGGACCTGGGCGCAGGACAAGCTCAACCGCTTCTGCCTGCTGCCCCAGGGCGACGAGCCGATCATGTGGGACTTCGGGTCCGCCGCGCGCCACCACCAGCTCTACAACCCGTGGCTCGGGGACGGGCGCTCGCGCGCGGGGATCTCGACCCTGCGCGGGGCGATGTCGCCGGAGTCAGGGCGCGCCGAGAACGTGGCGCGCAAGATCCGCGTCGAGCTCGAGCAGCGCGGGCTGCTGGGCGAGCCGGTGGGCGTCGACGCCGTCGAGCCGGCGGTGCTGTTCGCGCTGCAGGCCGAGGGCATCCGCATCCTCGACGGCCAGCAGCTGATGCAGCAGGCGCGCGTGATCAAGACGCAGGACGAGGTCACCCTGCTCAACACCGCGTGCATGATGGTCGACGCCGCCTACGAGGAGCTCTACCGCGCGATGCGACCCGGCATGCGCGAGAACGAGTGCGTCGGGCTCGTCAACAAGGTCCTCTACGACATGGGCTCCGAGCACGTCGAGGGCGTCAACGCGATCTCGGGCGAGCGCTGCAACCCGCACCCGCACGTCTACACCGACCGCGCGCTGCGCCCGGGCGATCCCGCCTACTTCGACATCCTGCACTCCTTCATGGGCTACCGCACGTGCTACTACCGCACCTTCGCGGTGGCGAGCGCGTCGCGCCCGCTGGTGGATGCCTACAAGCGCTGCCGCTACTACCTCGACGCGGCCATCGAGCT
>DASQFQ010000041.1:0-7331 GCA_035633075.1 Solirubrobacteraceae bacterium
CGCGCGGGGCTGGCCTGGGGGCGCCCGACGCCCGAGGAGCAGGTCGTCCATGCCGAGAACATGGCCGCCTACCGCAAGTACCTGCGCGACCTCGTCGCGAGCAAGGTCGACGACCGCGCCGATGACTTCGCCAGCGCGCTGCTCGCCATCCACGACGAGGATCCCGAGCAGCTCCCGCACGAGGAGATCGCCTCGATCCTGTTCTCGCTCAGCTTCGCCGGCCACGAGACGACCAACTACCTGCTCGGCAACCTCTTCCGGCGGCTGCTCGAGGAGCCCGCGCGCTGGCAGCAGGTGGTCGACGACCCCTCGCTCATCCCCGGCGCGATCGACGAGACGCTGCGCTATGACACCTCGGTTCCGGTCTGGCGCGCGTGACCACGCGCGCGACCACGCTCGGCGGTGTGTCGCTACCCGAGGGGGCCAAGCTCTTCCTCTGGCTGGCGGCCACGGGGCGCGACGCCGCGATGTTCGCGGAGCCCGAGCGCTTCGACCCCGAGCGGGAGAACGCGCATCGCAGCCTGGCCTTCGGCAAGGGGATCCACTACTGCATAGGCGCGAGCCTCGGCAAGCTGGAGGCCAAGCTGGCGCTCGAGGGACTGACGCGGCGCTTCCCCGGGCTGCGGCTCGTGGAGGACCAGGAGCTCGCCTTCCACCCGAACATCTCCTTCCGCGGCCCGCTCGAGCTGTGGGTCCAGCCCGGGCGGGCGGCTGCTACATCGCCATCGGCCTAGCCGCCTGCGCGTCGTCCGCCGGCCGCGGGCCGTCGCCGCGGGGGGCACGTCTGGTGAGCACCAGCGCGGCGAGCATCACGATGAAGGGGTCGATCCCCGTCCGGTAGCGCGGGGTCTCGACCACGAGCAGCACGACGCCGAGGTAGAGCAGCACCGGCACCGCCCAGAAGAACCAGGGCGCTCGCCGCGCCTGCGCCGTGAACGCGCCCGCCAGCGCGAGCACGGCGAAGATCCAGAAGCAGGCGACGCCAGCGGTCGCCCAGTCAGGGCCGACGCTGATCGTGCTCGCGGTGTGGCGCGACCAGTCCATCCCGGCGAGGTCGAGCATCCGCGCGCTCGTCCAGAAGGCCACCGTGGCGAGGTAGCCCGGATGGTCGGAGATGTACTCCATCGCCCGCTTGCGGAGCTGCTTCTCGAGCACAGCCTCGTTGGTCCGCCGCGCACGGGCGTACAGCGGCTCGTACTCCTTGAGGCCATGATGGCGCGAACGCCAGGAGGCGGGGTTCTCGCGGTCGGTGCGCGCCTGGTCGTTATAGGTACCGGCCAGCGCCGAGCCGAGCTGGGTGGACACGGGGACGAACTCGTGCAGCTCGAGCGCGTTGCGGATGGTCCAGGGCGAGACGGTGAGGATGGCCATCGCCACCAGCGCGGCCGGCGGCGCGAGCGCGCGCCACGACAGCCGCGGCGTGGCGTTCCAGACCGCGTAGGCGAGCGGTGCCAGCAGGACCCCGGCGTTGGCGCGCGTGAGGATGGTGAGGCCGGCGAGGAAGCCTGCGAGCAGCGCGAAGCGGAAGCGGTGCCCGGACTCCCGGTGCGCCAGCGCCGCGGCGAGCGCCGAGAGCAGGAGCGCTGCGAACAGCGGCTCGGACATCACCGATCCCCCGACCAGGATCAGCGGGAGGTAGACCGCGGCGAGCGCCGTCGCCACCAGGCTCACGCGGCGGTCCCAAAGCTGCGCGGCGAGCAGCCCGACGAGCCCGACGATCAGGGTGCCGAGAACCGCCTGGACGATCCTGGCTGGGAGGACGCGCCGCGCCTCCTGCGCCCGCTCGACGCCGGCGACCTTGTAGACGCCGGCGAGCAGCACCGGGAACCCCGGAGGCCGGAACGCCGTGGGGCGGCTCGGGCGGACCGAATCGGCGTAGCCGTGGCCGATCGCGATCGAGCGTGCGTGCCGGTCATAGTCCTTGGCGTCGTGGACCAGCACGTAGCCGGGGGTCGCCACCACGTAGAGCAGCCGGATGACCAGGGCGGCGGCAAGCAGGATCCAGACCGCGCGGCCGAGATGCGGCATGCGGGCTCGGCTCGCTGGGTATTGGCTCCGTACCGCCACGCGACCGACCCAGTATGGACGTCGCGCCAGCGCGACCGCGGCTATCCGGCGTGCTGCTCGACGAAGGCGACAACGCGCTCCCACGCGTCGGCCGAGGCGTCGGTGTGCTCCTCGAAGCGGCGGTCGAAGAAGCTGTGGGGCGCCCCGGGGTAGGTCACGACCTCGTGCTCGACGCCGGCCGCTTCGAGCGCCTGGTCGAACGCGGCGACGTCCTCGGCGGTGATGGCCTCGTCGGCTCCGCCCATGAGGGCGAGGATGGGAGCCTTCAGCTCATCGGCGCGGTGCGCCGGGCCCGGCGCGCCGTCCCGTCTCCCGATCCCCGGCATCCCGTAGAAGCCGATCGCGCCGGCCAGGTCGTCACGCGCCGCGGTGAACCAGGAATGGCGGCCCCCGAAGCAGAAGCCGACCGTGAATACCGAGCGGCACTCGCCCCCGTGCGGCGAGCGCAGGAAGCGCATGCCGGCATCGACGTCGGCCTGGACTCCGGCCTCGGTCGTCTGCGCGACGTGCTCCATGTAGGAGAAGTCCTCGTCGCGCTCCGCCACGCCCGCCGTACGCCCGAAGTAGTCGATCGCGATCGCGGCGATGCCCCGCTCGGCCAGCCGCAGGGCCAGTTCCTCGTAGAAGCGGAAGAGCCCGCGCACGTCGGGAAGGATGACCACCCCCGTGTCGCGCGGCTGATCGGGCAGAGCGGAGAACGCCGCCAGGCGGTTGCCGTCGGCGGCCTCGAGCTCGAGTACCTCGTGCCTGATCGCCGCGCCGGCGATCGGCGCGACCGGCGGCCGCGAGTCGTAGGGAACGCAGATGCCGGCGAGTTCTAGCGGATCGCCTGTGGGGGCGCCGGCGAACGGCTGCGGGTGAGGGAGGTGGGGGAGTGGACGCGTTTCGTCACACGAGCCCCGCCGGAGGGCGCATGTGTGACGAAATGCGGCCTTCCCCCTCCGCATCCCACCCCTCAGTGCAAGCCGTTTGCCAGAGCGGTTCACTACGCGTGTGGAGGTCACCACCACCGACTACCACACGGCCGGCGAGCCGTTCCGGATCGTCACCGCCGGCGTTCCGGAGATCGTGGGCGCGACGGTGCGGGAGCGGCGCGAGCACGCCGCTGCCTCCGAGGCGGTCGACGAGGTGCGGCGGCTGCTGTGTCACGAGCCCCGCGGGCACGCCGACATGTACGGCTGCTTCCTCGTCCTGCCGGACGACGCGGGCGCCGACCTCGGCGTCCTGTTCTGGCACACGGACGGCTACTCGACGGCGTGCGGGCACGGGACGATCGCGCTGGGCGCGTGGGCGGTCGAGTCCGGCCGCCTGAAAGCCCCGGGCGACGGCGAGGTGGATGTCACGATCGACGTGCCGTCCGGCCGCGTCGTCGCCCGCGTGCGCCGGCGGGCCGGCGCCGTGGACGCCGTCGCGTTCCGCAACGTGCCGGCGTTCGTGCTGGCCCGCGACGTCCCGGCCGCGGGCGTCTCCGTCGACGTCGCCTATGGCGGCGCGATCTACGCCTCCGTGCCGGCCGCACGCTTCGGCCTGCGCGTCGTGCCGGACGACCTGCCGCGCCTGGTCACCGCCGGTCGCGAGGTCAAGCGGGCTCTCGAGGGCAGCGAGGCGGCGCGCCACCCGGACGACGAGCGGCTGTCGGGCCTCTACGGGACGATCCTGTACGAGGAGCTGGGCGATCTGCACCAGCGCAACGTGACGATCTTCGCCGACGGCGAGGTCGACCGCTCGCCTTGCGGGTCGGGGACCTCGGCCCGCTGCGCGCTGCTCGCCGCCGACGGTGTCCTCGGCGAGGGCCAGGTGCTGCGCCACGACTCGATCGTCGGCACCACGTTCGAGGCCCGGGTGCTCGGCGAGGCGCCCGGCGGCGTGCTCACCGAGATCGAGGGCATGGCCTTCCGCACCGGGGAGCACCGGTTCGTGCGCGACCCGCGGGACCCTCTGGGCACGGGGTTCGTCCTGCGTTGACCCTGCCGTTCGTCTCCGCGGCCGACGTCGAGCGGCGCTCCGACGCGCCGACAGCGGCCGACGCCCTGGAGGCCGCGCTGCTGGCCGGCCTGGACCCGGAGGGGGACCCGGCACGCCGAGTGGTCGAGCTCGACGGCGGCCAGATGCTCGTCATGCCGTCGGGCGCCGGCGGCCACCCCGCGGTCAAGCTCGTCACCGTCGGCGGCGACCCGCGCGTCCAGGGCGTCTGCGTGGTGTTCGACGGCAGGACCCTCGCGCCCGCCGCCGTCATCGACGGGATCGCGCTCACCAACCTGCGGACGCCGGCGGTGTCCGCGCTCGCCGTCCGCCGGCTCGCGGTCCCGGACGCGCGGCGGCTCGTGGTGTTCGGGCGCGGGCCCCAGGCGCTCGCGCACATCGAGGCGATGCGCACCGTCCGGCCGATCGAGCACGTCGACATGGTGGGCCGGGACCACGGCGACGTCGATGCGCTGGTCGCCGCCGCGGACGTCATCTGCTGCTGCACCACGGCTCGCGAGCCCCTGTTCGACGGCGCGCTCCCGGCCGACCATGCGACCGTGGTCGCGATCGGGTCCCATGAGCCGGACGCTCGCGAGATCGACGACGCGCTCGCCCGCCGCGCCACCGTGGTCGTCGAGTCGCGCGCGTCGGCGCTGCGCGAGGCGGGCGACGTCATCGCCGCGATCGCGTCGGGCGCGCTCGCCGAGGAGGACCTCGTGACGCTGGCCGATGTGGTGCGGGGCCGGGCCGCTCTCGCTCCGGGCCGCCCGCGGCTGTTCAAGAGCACGGGCATGGCCTGGGAGGATGCCGTCGTGGCGGCGACTTTCTTAGGCTATCCACAACCGCGGCGTGAACAGTGAGGGCATGACCACTGCGACGAAGCGGGCCGGGGTGCTCGCCACCTGCGCGCTCGCCCTCGCGTCCGGCGCCTACGCACTCGGCAGCCAATCGGGAGACGGCTCCGCCGCGGCCAAGACCAGCGCCAGCGGCGCCTCCGCCTCCGGCGCCTCCAACGGGTTCACGTGCGGCGGGCGTCTCGGCCCGCGCCGCGGGTTCGGCCTCGACTCGCTGGCTAACAAACTGGGCGTGGAGCCCTCGGCGCTTCGGGCCGCGCTGCAGGACATCCGCAAGGACGCGCCGGCTCGGATCGCTCCACGCCAGGAGCTCGCCGGTGCGCTGGCGAACGAGCTCGGCCTCACCCAGGCGCAGGTCGAGTCCGCCCTGGACGGGCTGCGTGGGAAGCGCGCCGACCGCCACGCGGACCGCGCGGACCTCCGCGACCGCTTCGCGGCCGCGCTGGCGAAGGAGCTCGATCTCGACGCCGCCAAGGTGGGCTCCGCGCTGGAGACCCTACGGCCCGACCGGGGCCGCCCCGATCGTGGCCGTCGCGACAGGCGCGCCGCCCTCGACGACCTCGCCAAGGCGCTGGGGGTCGACTCCGCCAAGCTGAGGTCGGCGCTGCAGAAGCTGCGTCCGGATCGCGAGGGGCGCCACAACGGACCCGACGGTGCCCGCGTCGATGCCCTCGCCAAGGCGCTGAAGGTGGACGCGGCGAAGCTGCGCGCGGCCCTGGACAAGGTCCACGCCGCCGCCGAGGCACGTCGCGACACGCGCCGCGACGAGCTCGCGGCCGCACTCGCCCAGCGGCTCGGCCTGCCGGTCTCCAAGGTCAAGGATGCGCTCCGGGACCTGCCGTTTCATCATGGGAGGCGTGGTCCCTGAGCCACTCGTCCTCGTCGTCGACGACGAGGTGACCGTCCGGCGGGCCCTCGAACGCGCTCTGCTTCTCGAGGGCTTCGCCGTGTCCACCGCGGCCGGCGGCCACGAGGCGCTCGCCGCGGTGGCGCAGCGCCCGCCGGCCGTCATCGTGCTCGACGTGACGATGCCCGACCTCAGCGGCGTCAGCGTCGTGCGGCGGCTGCGGGCCGCGGGCGTGGACGTCCCCGTCTGCATCCTGTCCGCGCGCGACGAGGTCGCTGACCGGGTGGCCGGGCTTCAGGCGGGCGCCGACGACTACCTCGTCAAGCCGTTTGCGCTGCCCGAGCTCACCGCCCGGCTGCACGCGCTGCTGCGCCGGCGCGGAAGCCGCGGCGCCGCGCCGCTGGTGGTGGGCGACCTCGTCGTGGACCCGCGGCGCCACGTCGCGACCCGCGCCGCGCGCGACCTGGAGCTCACCCGGCGCGAGTTCGAGCTGCTGGAGGTCTTCGCCCGTCACCCGGGCCAGGTGCTCTCGCGCGAGCAGCTGCTGCGCCAGGTGTGGGGCTATGCCTCCGACGTCGAGACGAACGTCGTGGATGTGTTCGTGGGCTACCTGCGTCGCAAGCTCGAGGGGGCGCGGGAGCCGAGGATGCTGCGCACCGTGCGTGGAGTCGGGTGGGCGCTGCGGTCATGAGGGCGCCCCGCAGCCTGCGAGTTCGCATCATCCTCGGCGCCCTCGCGGCGGTCGCGCTCAGCGGCGGGCTCGCCGGCGGCCTGCTCCTGGCGGCGGTCGCGCGCGACGGGCGGGGCGCGGTCGACGAGGACCTGCGCCAGCGAACCGAGCTCGTCCTTCGCCGCCCCGGGGAGGCGCTCGGGCGGGGCCCACGAGGCGACGGCAGGGGGGAGCCGCTGCTCGCCGGGAGCGGCTCGTTCGTGCAGGTCGCCTTCTCGGGCCAGGTCGTGGAGCGGCGCGGCGACGTGCCGGCCGACGCGCCCGGCGTGCCCGACCGGGACGGGCTCACGACGGTCAAGATCGGCGGGGAGTCGTGGCGGTCGCTGACCGTGTCGCTCGACCGCCCGCCCGGGGTTCGCCTGCAGCTCCTCTCGAGCCTCGTGCCCGTCGACGAACGGGTGGCGGACATCCGCCGCCTCGTCACGGTCCTGGGGCTCGCAGCGCTCTGCCTCACCGCGCTGGCCGCGTGGGCGTTCACCACGCTGGCCGTTCGTCCCCTCGCGCGCCTGCAGGCGGGCGCCAGGCGCATCAGCGGGGCCGAGGACCTCAGCACGCCGCTCCCCGAGGAGGGGCCGGTCGAGGTGCGGTCGCTGGCCGCGGCGCTCAACGAGATGCTGGTCCGGCTGCAGGCCTCCACCGCGGCCCTGGAACGTGCCCTCGAGGCCACGCGGCGCTTCGCCGCCGACGCCGGCCACGAGCTGCGCACGCCGCTGACCGGGATGCGCGCCAACCTCGACGCCCTCGGGCGCAATCCCGACCTGCCTCCCGAGCAGCGCCACGCGCTCGTCCTTGACACGACCGCCGAGCAGGAGCGCATCGTGCACCTGCTCGAGGGCCTGCAGGCGCTCGCGCGGGGCGAGGCAGCCGA